>NZ_JAGWCZ010000002.1:0-578288 GCF_020657855.1 Clostridioides sp. ZZV14-6153
TAGGAACTAGCCTAATAGCTTGGAGATACTGATAACAATAGTTATCTTGACCAAGAAGCCACCACTTCAAACATTACCGTAGGTAGTTAAGTGGATGGTAGTTCACATCCTATGGGTAAATTAATTGAAAGTATAGAGAAAATAAGAGATGGAGATACAAGTATAAGATTCAATAATGATAAAAATAATGAATATACTGAAATTGCTACCGCTTTTAATAATTTAATTGATACAATGGTAAGTAACTCTGAAGAACTTAAAAGAATAAATGATGACTTAGAAGTGTTGACTGCAAATATTCCTGGAGGAGTATATAAGTATAGTTGTGATGGAAATTACATATTTAGCTTTATAAATGAAGGATATCAAAAATTGTTAGGATATACAAAAGAAGAGTTTGAATCATTTTTCGATAATAAATTGTTAAATGTTATATATGAAGGTGATCGTAAACTGGTTAAAAATGCACTAGAAAAACAATTAAAAAATAGCAATATACTTGAAGTTGAATATAGAGTTGTTCGCTCTGATGGAGAAATACTTTGGTTATTAGATAAAGGCCAAATAGTAAAGGATAAATATGGGAAGCCTTGGGTTTATTGTGTTGTAATTGATATTACATCAAGTAAGTCAGCTCAAGAGCAGTTGGATATAAGTGAAGAGTGCTATAGAATTGTTATGGAGCAAGAAAATAATATTGTTTTTGAATGGAACTTAAATACAGATACAGTAAATATTTCTGACAATTGGGAAAAGAAATTTGGATATAAACTAGTTAGAAGTAATTTAATTGAAGGTATATTGAAAAATGAAATCATCTATAAAGATGATATACAGAAGTATTTAGACCTTTTTACAAATGCTATAAAAGGTGATAACCCATATCATGAAAAAGAACTTAGATTTAGAAAAGGAAAAGATAAATATATTTGGTGTAAAGTTAGATTATCTAGTATTATTGATAAGTATAGTCAATGTACACGTATTATTGGTGTCGTTGTAGATATAGATAAAGAAAAACGAAAAAATGAAGAACTTGAAAATAGAGCCCAAAGGGATTTGCTTACAGGACTGTATAATAAAATCACAGCAGAGGATTTAGTTAGAAAATACATAGAAAATGAAGGAAAAAACCTTAAAAGTGCATTATTTATAATCGATATTGATGACTTTAAAGGAATTAATGATAATTTAGGCCACTTATTTGGAGATGCAGTTTTAAATGATATATCATCTAAATTTATAAATATATTTAGAGAAGATGATATTATTGGGCGTATAGGTGGAGATGAATTTTTAATTTTTTTAAAGGATTTACATTCAGAAAAAGTATTAAAGAAAAAGGCAGATGAATTAATAAATCTATTTAGACGTTCATTTACAGGAAAAAATAAAGATTATAAGATTTTTGGAAGTATAGGGATATCTATTTATCCTGATAATGGTAAAAATTTCAAGGATATTTTTAGATGTGCAGACAATGCACTTTATTTTGCAAAGAGAAAAGGCAAAGATTGCTATTGTATATATGAAAATAATAGCAAAATTATGGATAATGGATTAATAAAAACCAAAACCTTTAATTCTGTCTTAGGTGGAGAAGAAAATATTGATGAAGCGTACAAAACTAAGTCAACATTTAGACAGAATTTTTATGAATATATATTTAGAATTTTATATGAGTCCAAAGATGTTGATACAGCAGTAAATTTTATATTAGAATTAGTTGGTAAAACTTATGATGTAAGTCGTGCATATATATTTGAAAATTCAGATGATAATCTTTACTGTAGCAATACATTCGAATGGTGTAATGATGGTATTAACCCAGAGATAAGTAATCTTAAAAAAGTATCATATAGTTTATTTGATGATTATAAACAAAATTTTAATGATAGAGGAATTTTTTACTGCAAGGATATATCTTCACTTGATGATGAGTTATATAAAATTTTGAAAGTACAAGGGATAGTATCTATGTTACAATGTGCAATCTTAGATGAGGGCGAATTTAGTGGATATGTAGGATTTGACGAATGTAATGGAAATAGATTTTGGACAAAAGAGGAAATAGAATCCTTGACATTTATATCAGAAATATTAAGTATATTCTTAATTAAAAAGCGTAAAGAAGATAAATTAATAAAATCTTATAAAACTATAAAAGCAGTTATGGATAATTTGAATTCATGGACTTATGTGATAAACAAGAATACATATGAGCTTTTATTTATAAACCAAAAGACATTAAGTATAGCTCCAAACACAGAGATAAATCAATTATGTTATAAAGCATTTTGGAATATAGATAAACCATGTGAAGTTTGTCCAATGAATGAACTTAGCGAGGAAAAAAGTTTTTGTACAATAGAATTGTATAATGATAATCTTAATGTTTGGACTAGTGCTAATGCTTCATATATTGAATGGAATGAAGAAAAAAGTGCGTGCCTAATGTGCTGTAATGATATAACTAAATATAAAGAAAATGAATCTAAACCTGAACCTAATTGTTAGTGATATATTTATAGTATAATACTACTACTATTTTTATTTTAATAAAATATAGCATAAAAAAACCAATTGTTTTGTAAGTAGACTATACAAGTTTACTTGAACCAGTATCTCTACAAAACAATTGGTTTTATGCTATTTTATAATTTTAAATTTAGAAGGAATTTTAACTTCTGATTTTTCTTTTATTTTAGAAGCTTGTTTTTTAACTTTTTCCAATAACTCAGATTCATTTACAACTAATACCGTTCTTTCTTTCATAAGCCACTTTCCATCACAAATTGTAGAATCTACATTTTCGCTAGTCATAGAATACACTATGTTTCCAATTGGATTATGCATTGGTAAGCAATGAATTGTATCTGGATTAAGAATAATCATATCTGCTTTTTTGCCAACTTCAAGACTACCAATTTCTTTTTCAAGTAAAGCACATTTTGCTCCATTTATAGTAGCCATTTCTAATATTTGTTCAGCTGGAATAACTGTTGGATTTAAAGTTCTTCCTTTATGTATTAATGAAGTTAAATACATATCTCTCATTAAATCCATTCTATTATTTGAAGGGGCCCCATCCGTACCAATTGAGACTGGAATTCCTTTTTCTAGCATTTCAGGAATTGATGCAAAACCTAGTACTACTTTCATAGCTGCACCAGGGTTATGGGAAACTTTTACATCATGCAATCTGAATAAATCAATTTCTTTATGAGTAAGCCAAACTGTATGAGCAGCTAAAAGGTTTGGCCCCAAAACGCCTAACTTATCAAGATATTCAACTGTTCCAACTCCAGTATTTTGTTTTACAAATGAAATTTCATCAGCTATTTCAGCTATATGCATGTGTATACCTGTGTTGTATTTGTCAGCTAATTGTTTAGTTCTAACAAGTAAATCCTCAGTTGTATTAAAAATAGTTCTTAAAGCAAACCATATTTTAATTCTTTCATTAGATGTATTATTAAACTTATGGAATAAATCTAATTGAGTGTTGATTTCTTCATCAGTAGTTTTTTGCCATGCTTCAGGAAGACCATCTCCTGTATCCATAACTGACTTAGCTAGACATGCTCTAACTCCAGTTTTATCAACAGCTTCAACCATAGCATCGACATATTGACCACCAGACTCTAAAAATGTAGTAACACCAGATTTTATTAGTTCTACACAACATGCAGTAGATGAGATTAAAGAATCTTCGTAATTAAAGCTACTTTCATATGGCCAGATTCTTTCTCTAAGCCATGTTAAAAGCACAACATCATCAGAAAGACCACGACCTAATTGTTGAGATAAGTGAACATGTGTATTGACTAACCCTGGCATTAATATTTTTCCATTAGCATCGTATATTTCAGCATCTGTATCTACAATATTATTATCAAATTTACCAACTTTTTTTATAATATTGTCTTCAATAAGTATACTTCCATTCTCATATACTTCTCTATCTGTATTCATAGTGATTAGATATGCATTTTTTATAAGTAATTGTGACATAAATATCATCCCTTTTCTATGTATTTTTTTATCTATCTATATATTATGATAATAAATTTTATATATAAAGTTAATAGCAAAATCAATTTAGATATAAAATTGATTTTGCTATTTGCAAATTAAAAATAAATAAGCTTTTAATATATCAAAATTAAAATACTAACTTAGTACTAAGTTTACAACTGCAAGTATTCCTATAACCCAAAGTGTGATACTAATTTTATCAGTTTCTTTAGCTACAACATGCATTATTATATATGAAATAAATCCAAAACACAAACCAATACTTATACTATAAGTTAGAGGCATCAATAAAACTGTAACAAAGGCAGGGACTGCTATTTTACTATCAGCAAAATCGATTTGTTTTATACTTTCAAACATGAATACCCCAACCATAACAAGTGCAGGCGCTGCAGCATAAGTAGGAACTATACCAAGTAATGGTGTAAATATAAGTGTAGCTAAGAATAATGCTGCTGTTACTACAGAAGCAAGTCCAGTTCTTGCACCTGCTGCTATACCAGAAGCTGATTCTCCAAATGTTGTAACTGTGCTAGTTCCTAAAAACGAACCTATTAAAGTAGAAGAAACATCTGCATATAACATTTTTCCAAGGTCTTTTATTTCTCCATTTTCATCTTCAAGACCCATCTGCTTGCAACAAGTGATAAGGAATGCTAATGAATCAAACATGTCTATAAACATGAAAGAGAATATAGGTCCAATTAATGAGAATTTTAGTGCTCCTACAATATCTAATTTAAAAGCAATTGGTGCTATACTTGGTGGTGTTGAGATTATTGCTGTTGGTAATTCTACAAATCCACATATAATAGATATTACTGTTGCGACGACTATACTTATTAATATTCCACCTTTAATTTTTTTGTACTCTAATATCGCCATTAAGATAAGTGCAAAAAGAGCTATTAAAACTGTTGGTGTAAAATCTGCAAGTGAAACTATTGTATCTGGGTTTGCAATTATAACCCCCATGTTTTTTAAACCGACAAAAGCAAGGAAAAGACCTATACCTGCTGAAGATGCTACTGCTAATTCTCGAGGAATTGCATCAGCAATTGTCTTTCGTAGACCTGTTACTGCGAGTGTGAAGAATACACATCCAGATAAGAACACAACTCCAAGACCTGTTTGCCATGGAATTCCTGCTCCTATAACCAATGAATATGTGAAGAATGCATTTAGACCCATACCAGGTGCTAGTGCAAATGGTGCATTTCCTAAAATTGCAAATATCAGTGTACCAATGGCTGTAGCTAATATAGTAACTGTTATAAGTGCTGCTTTATCCATACCAGCCTCAGATAATATTGCTGGATTTACGAAAACTATGTATGCCATTGTTAAGAATGTAGTAACTCCACCTATTATTTCTGTCTTAAGGTTAGAGCCACGTTCGCTGAATTTAAACATTTTGTCTAAAAAGCTTAATGATGAATTATTTCCACCTGGTTGTACATTATTAGTGTTTGGTACCATTTTTACCTCCAAAAAACTTTAAAATATAAACAAAAAAATATATATTCATATAGATAGAATAGAATATATATTAAAATTAACATTCTATTCATAGAAAACTCATTTAAGGTGAGTTTGTAGAGACTATTAGACCATATTACTAATATTATATGAACATTTTCTATTTGTTTTTCTGTTGTATTATATCGTAATATTGTATTATTTACAATAAATTTAAAGAAATTATTCGTTTTTTTGTCGATTTTATAAAAAATTGAGGTCATTTTTTATAAAAAATAATTATTTCTAAAGATAAATATTACAGAAGTATAATAAATGTTATACTTTTATAACATTTATGCTATTAATGGAAATTCATTATAAATAAGTTTGTGATATAATTATAAATGTACTGAATACAAGAATATTTCGTAAAAACTTTTTAATATATTGAAAGTACATATAATAGTTTAATATAATAATAAAAATGAATTTAAAAATAATATAATTTATAGTGGAGGAGAAAATGACTAAAATTATTAAAGTACAAAATCCTAAATTTACAGGGGAATTAGAAAATGTTGAAAATATTGAAGCTGTATTAGATGATATATTCAATGATGAAAAAATATTTAATAAAACTATAGAAAATGAGGTTATAAGTGATTTGGATATTACAAGAGCAAGTTTTGAATCTTGTATATTTAGAAATGTATCCTTTGAAAATTGTAATTTAAAAAAGATTGACTTACTTGATGTAGTATTTGAAAACTGTAATTTATCCAATACATCTTTCGATGGAGGAAGTATATACAGAGTTGAATTTAAAGACAGTAAATTAATAGGAGTTAGATTGGATGATTGTATACTTAAAAACGTATTGTTTAAGGATGTTTTAGGTAGATATTCTAACTTCTCGTTTTCTAAGTTTAAGATAGTTTCTATTTTAGATTCAAATTTTGAAAGTTCTGTGTTTCAGGAAGTAAAAAATGAAAATTTAGTATTTGAGTATACAAATTTAAAAAAAGCGAATTTTAATGGAACTAAACTTTCTGGAGTAGATTTTACTACTAATAATATTGAAGGTATTGAAGTAGGAATAGATGATATTAGAGGAGCGTGTTTTGATGTGTCACAAGCAATCGATTTAACAAAACTGATGGGAATTATCATAAAATGAAAATTATATTCAAATATTAAATTGGGAAAACGTTAACAATGTGAGAATTTTTACCAGATTGACATTTTTATGAAAATAAAGTAAGATTATCTTAATATTCAAAATATTTTCAAAGGGGGTAGTTTGGTGTGAGTAAGCAGATGAGAGATATTTTTATAGTTGGTTTTGCTTTGTTTTCTATGTTCTTTGGCGCAGGAAATCTTATGTTCCCTCCATTCTTAGGAATGGAATCCGGTAAAGACTGGTTAATTCCTCTTGTTGGCTTTGTTGTTGCAGATGCTGGTATAGCAATGCTTGTTATCATAGCAACAGCAAGATGTAAAGGAAGCATGGATGATGTACTTAGAAGAGCAGGTAAAGGATTAGCAAGAGTAATGAGTGTAGCTGCTCTAGCATGTTTAGCACTTCTTGTTATACCAAGAACTTGTGCAACAACATATGAAATGGGTATTATACCTATATTTGGAGACCATGGAGCAGCAGCTAAAGCAGTATTTTCAGTAATATTCTTTGGTTTAACTTTAGCATTTACGATTAGGTCTTCTAAAGTCATAGACATAATAGGTAAATATTTAACTCCAGCGCTATTATTAGTATTATTTGCTCTAATTGTAAAAGGGATAATCTCTCCAGCAGGACCTATGAGTCCAGAACATATGATAGATAAAAATCTATTTGGTGAAGGGATATCACAAGGTTATCAAACAATGGATGCTCTAGGTGCAGCATCTATGGCTACTATAATGTTAATGTCTATAGTGGCTAAAGGATATACATCAGATAAAGACCAAATAGGCATGACTATTAAAGCTGGTTTTGTAGCCTGTGTATTCTTGGCATTAGTATATGGTGGTCTTACTTATCTAGGAGCAACAGCTTCAACTTTATATGATACTAGCATACCTCAAGCATCTTTATTAGTTGAGATAACTAGTATACTATTATATGGTCAAGTAGGAAAGGTAATTTTAGGTGTAATTGTAGCACTTGCCTGTTTAACTACTTCTACAGGTCTAACAGCATCAATTTCAACTTATTTTGAAGGAATAAGTAAAGCAACTTATAAACAACTAGTTATAGGTATATGTGTGGCTAGTATGCTTATATCTAATTTAGGTGTTGATGCTATAATAGCTATATCAGTTCCAATTCTACAAACAATATATCCTGTTTTATTGGCAATAGTTATCATGGAATTGGCTGGTAAACATATAAAAAATGATAATGCATTTAAAGGTGCAGCATATGTTACATTACTAGTTAGTGTATTATCAGCTGTAAATGGAATGACAGGAGCTGTTCCATTTATACAAAGTTTACCACTTGCAGGTTTGGGCTTTAACTGGGTAATACCAGCTATATTGGGTGGAATAGTTGGTAACTTCATAAAAAGCAACAAACAAATAGCATAGTAATTTATAATTAATTTAATTTTATAATATATATTTTTTTTAGTACTATGGGTAGATTTAATTAAAATCTAATCTACTCATAGTACTTTTTAGATTGGATTATAATAGTTGGGATATAATTTTTTATAATATAATTTTTCTTTGAAGTATGATAAAATTAGTAATAGTGATAAGAAAGTACAAATTTAGGAGGTTTTAACTAATGCTTAAAAAAATAACAGCATTTATGCTATCTATATGTTTAATCATTGGACTTACAGGCTGTAGCTTAGTTACTGGCAAAAATGATAAAGAGAAAATCATTGATGATTTTAAAGTTGCAGTAGTAACTCAGCCATTATCTGAAAATAAAGTACAATACAATATAGTAGAAGATTTAGCCAAAGAGTATAAGGAAGCTAATGAAACTGATAAAGAAAAAGATGGTGAAGCTAGAGTTGAGCGAACTATAAAACATGTTGTGTTGCCAGAAAACTTTACTTCTAATATAGATAAGTCTATAAATGAAATAGTAAAATTGACTGATGATGAAGAAATTCAGGCAATTGTAGTATCAACAGACCAAGCAGGTCTTTTACCAGCATTACAGAAGGTAAAAGAAAAGCGTCCAGAAATAATAACTATCTCAGCTCCTATGGGAGAGGACAAAAACCAATTGAGTCAATATGTAGATGTAAATCTAGGGATTGACACAGAGGAAAGAGGAAAGTTATTAGTTGAACGTTCAAAGGAAATGGGAGCAAAAGCTTTTATTCATTATGCATCTAAGGATGATTTGAAAGATGCTGATATCGCCAAAAGACTGGAAAAAATTAAAGAGACTTGTAGAAATTTAGGAATGCAATTTGTACAAGTTAATACACCAAATGTAAATACAGAAGAAGATAAAGGTAAAATGAAACAGTTTTTAAATGAAGATATTGATAAACAAGTTAAGAAGTATGGAAAAGATATAAATGTATTTGGTGTAAATGAGTACATGGATGAAGTTATATTAACTAAAGCTTTAGAGTTAAAATATATAGTTGCAGAGCAAAGTAATCCATCACCAGTGGAGACATACCCTAGCGTTATGGGATTTAAAATATCTAAAAAAGATGCTCAAAATTATGATAAGATAAATGATGTGATAAGTGAAAAGGCTAAAGCTGCTGGCATGTCAAATAGACTTGGTGGATATCCTATGCCAATGGATGCTTTTATACCATCATTAGCAACTTATCTTGCAACTGAAATGGTACTTCAAGATTTTACACAAGAAGATGTATGTGACCCAGACTATCTAGAGGCGTTTGCAGAATTAAAATTTGGTATTGGTTCAGAATTTACACCTTTAACAGAGGCACTTTATAATTATCAATCAGTAATATTAAATCAATTAATATATTAACATTAAAAGCTATGAAATTAATAATAAAAATTATTATTTCATAGCTTTTTTGCTGAAAGTATATTTTATTATTTTATAATCAGTTATAGTAAAAATAAAATTTATGATTATAAATATAAATTTTGAAGTAGTAAATTTGAATTACTATAAAACTAAAATATATTATTTTCTATAATTTTTATACCTTTTTCGGTGATAGAACTACCTTTTCTTCCTTTACCAGGAGTTAAATATTCATTAAATGTCAAATATTCTAGCATATTTCTTACTTCATATTCTGTGACATTATGCTCCATAAATTTCATGAGTTTTGCTCTTCCCATAGGTTTTATATATAGTGACTTTAGGATAGCAATACATATATTTTTGTCATATTGATTTAAATCATGAAATATAGATGTATTTCCTAACATATGATGATTATTTAATTTTGAAGATATATTTTGTGGCAGGTCATTTATCGTAAGTTGATTAGAACCCATATAAGCCATATATTCAATACAATTTCTCAATTCTCTGATATTTCCCATCCAAGTATAAGAATTTAAAGCCCTTAAGAGACTTTTATCAAGTTTAATATTTTTATAGGGAAGTTCTTTTAAAAATGATTCCAAAAGAAGTGGTATATCTTCTAATCTGTTTCTAAGAGGAGGCAACTCTAATGTGAACATACTTATCCTGTAAAACAAATCCATTCTAAATTTATTTTCTAAAATTAATTTTTCTAGGTTTTTATTTGTAGCAGCCAGTATTCTTACATCAATTGGAATAATATTTGTACCACCAATCTTTCTGATTTCTTTTTCTTGTAAAACTCTTAAGAGCTTTACTTGTAAATCATGTGGCATATCTCCTATCTCATCTAAAAATATGGTTCCAGTATGAGCTAATTCAAATAATCCCTTCTTTCCACCTTTTTTTGCTCCAGTAAAAGAACCATCTTCATATCCAAACAGTTCACTTTCAAGTAACTCACTTGGAAGTGAAGCACAATTTATTGCTACAAAAGGTTTATTTTTTCTATGAGAATGGTTGTGTATTGATTGAGTAAAAGCTTCTTTACCAGTACCTGTTTCGCCAGTTATTAGTATAGGGTTATCTGTAAGAGCCATTTTTTTTGCTTTTTTTATACAGTCTTTTATAACAGCACTATTTCCAATTATATTATTGAACTTATACTTGGCTATATAACCTCTTTTAACAGAGTCACTTCTTATTTTTTGCTCTAGTATTTCTATCTTGCTTACATCTTTTAATGTAATTAAGCAACCTTCTATATTTTTATAAAGATAAAATGGTTTTTTTGATAGTATAAATTTCTTGTCTATTTCATCTATGTATATAATCATATTATCTATGTTTAGATTTTTCGTGATTTTATCTAAAAAACTCTTTGGTAAAGATTCCATTAAAGAAGGTGATTTTATGAGTCTTTCATCTAATTCTAACATGCTTAGTAAAGATTTATTTACAAATGTGACCTTGTTAAATGTATTGAAAAATATTAATCCATCTCCAATTTCATCAATAGTCATATAGAGTATAGTTTTTAATTTAGATATATTATCTAATGATGTATTTAAAAAATCATGACTAAGTGTTTCCTTAGATAGCTTGTATAGTTTTTCTATAAACTTCTCGTTTTTTAGCTTTAATACTACTAGTAACGACATATATGTATCTAATGAAATTTTTCTCCAACCTAAGTCAACGATGTTTTTTATATATTTTGGTATAAATCTGGTCTGACCTGGTGTTATAGCTGTATCTAAATCATATATTTCTTCACAGTTTGGGTATGTTGGTACAAAATCAATATGATTTATTCCTATTTTATATAAATAAGTAGCCATTTCAAAGGCTGAAGTTTTATTGGTAGTCATAAGTAATGATTTTGTGCCTGGAGGTAGTTTCATCATTTTCTCATATCCAAGCTTTGAAAGTGCTTTTGTTCCATGGATAATTTCAATATCTTCCTTGAAATGCTTTATTAAAAAATTACTAGTTAAAGGTGATAGAGAAAGAACTACATCACCCTCTAAATTCTCTCTTATACCATCAAGTATATTTTGTGTTTCTATGCTTATTTCATCTCCAAAAAAGCTTATTAACTCTTCTTTGTAGTGGTCAGCATTTAATTTATCATATGTTATAAGGATTAATTTTTTTCTGTCCATTTTATTTCTCCTAACTAAGGTAATATTTAGTTTGCTTTTTTAAGAGCAGAACAAGTTATATTATACAACAAATAACATGATAAATTTATACATTTAGCTAAATAATAGGTTTTTGTAGGTTTTTATCCTATAAAAGCCTGTTTATAAAATTAGTTTTAAAAATTATATAGAAAAATATTTATAATATAAAGATTTTTCTACTGTATGTCAATAAAAGGTACATAAATAGAAGTTTAAAAAGTTAGCAATTGCAAGCTGTTCATGTTATGTAAAAAATTAACAATAAAAAAACAAATGAAAAAATATTATTATTAAAGTATTGGCATGGGTTTTGCTTAATAAAAAGGTGTACTAATAAAATTTATTTAAGCAGGAGGGAGAATTTATATGAGCAAACTAGAATCAACAACAGAAAAAATAGAAGTTAAATGGTATGGGTATGTAGCATTAATATTAGGAGCATTATTCTTTTCAGGAATATTTAAAGATGCACCTGGAGCATTAAAGGTACTAGATTTTAATAATGTATTAGGAAACTTTGGTTCATTGGGAACAGTTAATGATGGTGTAGGTACATTAGCTGCAAACTTTAGAGGAGATGGAGGGACTGGTCCTCGTGATGGATGGCTATATGCATTAACTTTAATACCATCAGTTATGTTTGCGCTTGGAATAGTTAGAGTTATAGACCACTTAGATGGTATGAAAGCAGCACAAAAACTTCTTAGTCCACTATTAAAACCATTACTAGGATTACCTGGATTTGCAGGATTAACTTTAATAGCTAGTTTACAATCTACAGATGCTGCTGCATCTATGACTAAGGAACTTAAAGATGATGGATATATAGATGAAAAGCAAAAAGCTGTTTTCTGTGCATTTCAATTTTCTGGCGCATCTGCAATCACGAATTTCTTTGCTTCAGGAGCAGCATTGTTCCCATTTATAGGCGATGTTCCAATATTTATACCACTTGCCTTAATATTAATTATGAAATTTGTTGGAGCAAACTTACTTAGATTATACTTAAATAAATTTGAAAAGGAGGAAGCTTAATATGAGTGATATAGCAAAAAAAGAGGTAAAAGTTAAAAAAGGAAATGTGATAGATGCATTTATTGGTGGAGCTAGAAATGGGTTTCAAATAAGTACAAATTCAATGGCTCCAAATGTTATATTTGGTTTTGCTATAATTTCTATATTCAATTTAACTGGTCTTTTGGATATAATAGGAACAATTTTCACACCTGTAATGAGCATATTTGGGCTTCCAGGCGTTGCAGCAACTGCAATAATGACGATATTTATATCAATGGGAGGAGCTTCTGGGGTAATAGCTGGCTTGTTTACAGCAGGTCAAATAAATCAAGCACATGTTGCAATACTTTTACCAATGTTATTACTTTCAGGAGCTCAGATACAATTTATGGGTAGACTGTTAGGAACAGCTGAATTAAAAACTAAATACTATCCACATATGTTCATAATAGCAACTTTAAATGGATGTATTGCAATGCTTATAATGAATTATTTTATAGTATAGATAACATATGAAAAAAATAATATAGGATAAAAATTAAAATTTATGGAGGTATTATATTATGGAAAATAATAAAAGTTATATTGACTATGTACATAAGGTGTATGATTATTTGCATACAATTCCAGAAAAAGGATTTGAAGAATACAAGACATCTACATTTCTTTTAGAAGAACTTAAAAAAATGGGATTTGAAAATATAGATGAAGGTGTTGCAGGAACTGGTATTATAGTAACAATAGACTCTAAAAAAGAAGGACCAGTATTTGCTATAAGAGCAGATATAGATGCATTAGAATTTATAATTGATGGAGAAAAGAAAATGATACATGCTTGTGGTCATGATGGTCACACTTCAATGCTTCTAACAGCTGCAAGATTAATAAAAGAAAGGGATTTGGTAAAAAAAGGAAAACTAAAAATAATTTTTCAACCAGGTGAAGAAAAACTTTATGGAGCATTAAGAGTAATAGATTCTGGTTTATTAGATGATGTTGAAGAGATGGTAGGTATGCATTTAAGACCTGGGCAAGATTGTAGATTAGGAAAGGCCATACCTGCAATGTATCATTGTGCCAGTTGCATAATGGAATTTAGTATTAAAGGTATTACTTGTCATGGTTCTAAGCCACACTTGGGTGTAAATGCAGTAGATGCTGTCTGTTTAGCAGTAAATGCAATAAATGCAATAAGAGTAAATCCAGCTGTTCCAAATTCTATTAAAGTTACAAATATATCAGTTAAAGGGGAAACATATAATAATATACCAGATGAAGCTTTTATGGCTTTAGATATAAGAGCAGAGAGTAATGAGATAATAGAAGAATTAAAAGAAAAAGCTATTCATGCTATAAAAACCGCTGCAAGTTCTATAAACGCAGAGGCTATACTACTTTCAAAAGATGGAGTTCCAGCAGCAGAGTTTGATGAAGGTCTTGTAAGTTTAGCTGAAGAGACTATTAAAGATGTACTTGGTGAAGATGCATCTATAGGTATATTTAAAAACTCTGGTGGAGAAGATTTTCACTATTACACTCAAAAACTAAAATGTAAGACTACATATATTGGACTGGGTGCTGATGCTACACCAGGATTTCATAATCCTAATGTGACATTTGATACTAAAGCTTTAGAATATGGAGTTGATATCTGGTGCAGACTAGTTGAAAAGAGATTAGGATAAGGTTTTAGATTAATTGCTTTGTATTTAAAAGTTTTTTAAAATTATGAAAAGAGAATTTTTATGTTATTTGCAATATTATTGACATAAAAATTCTCTTTTTATTTTGTTGCAATGAAGTTATTTTTACAATATCGAAAAAATCTATTACAGGAAAAATATGTATATTTTAAATCTATTAAAGCAAAAAGTGTTATTATTATAGTGTGTAGAGTGGTAAAATGTCATTAGATTACAAGGAGTGACAAATTTAATATTTATAGAATTTATATTTTTAGGAGGTTCAAATGAGTAAATATAATTTTGATAGACTTATAGACAGAGTCGGAACAGACTGTGTAAAGTGGGATTTTAGAACTAATTGTTCACCAAAATCGCAAAAAGATGGTTTACCTTTTTGGATTGCAGATATGGATTTTGAATGTGCAGAACCAATAATAGAAGCATTACATAAAAAAATTGACCACAAAATATTTGGATATAGTTCTAATAATAGTGATAAATACTTCGATGCAGTTTGTGGATGGTATAAAAGAAGATTTAACTGGGAAGTAAATAGAGACGATATTGTTTTTAGTCCTGGAGTTGTACCTGCTGTTGCTATTTTAGTAAGAATATTAACAGACTTTGGAGAAGGAGTAATAGTTCAAAAACCAGTATATTATCCATTTGAAGCAAAGATAAAAAGTAATAATAGGGAAGTTGTAAACAATTCTCTAATATATGAAAATGGAAGTTATAGAATGGATTACGCTGATTTAGAAGAAAAAGCTAAGTGTGACAATAATAAAGTACTTATTCTTTGTAGCCCTCACAATCCTGTTGGTAGAGTATGGAGAGAAGAAGAATTAAAAAAAGTTGTAGAAATATGCAAAAAATATGACTTATGGATAATAGCAGATGAAATACACTCTGACTTAATTCGAAAAGGATTTAAACATACTCCTTTACAATCATTATGCCCAGAATATAAAGAGAAAATAGTTACATGTATAGCTCCAAGTAAGACATTTAATTTAGCTGGAATGCAATTATCCAATATAATAGTGAATAATAAAGAGTTAAAGAAGAAGTATCAAGATGAAGTTACAGCTGTTGGAGTTGGTACTTCACCAAATCCTTTTGCTATTGTAGCTACTATAGCAGCATATAATGAAAGTGAAGATTGGCTTGATGAATTAAATGAATATCTAGATAATAATATAAAATTTATTGATGAGTATTTAAAAGAAAACTTACCAAAAGTTAAACTTGTTTATCCAGAAGGAACATATCTAGCTTGGTTAGACTTTACTGCTTATGGATTAAATGAAGTAGAACTTGAAGATTTAATGTTTAAAAAAGCCAATGTATTATTTGATGAGGGTTATATATTTGGAAAAGAAGGTATTGGGTTTGAAAGAATAAATGTAGCATGCCCACAGTCTCTATTAAAAGAATGTATGAATAGATTAAAAACTATATTTGAAAACTTATAAAGCATAGGTAAAAATTTATAAAGTATACAAAAAAATAAAAAATAATAAACTTGACAAAATTTAACTAATCACTTATCATACTATTATGAATAAATAGAAAACATAAAAGTTAACTTTTATTAAAGTAAAGATAAAACTTTAAAGACGTTGAAAGGAAGAGTAGGTATAGAATGTAATTAAAGCGAGTTGGTGATGGTGTGAGACCAATATGAAGTCTATAGTGAAGAACATCCTGGAGTTGCTAACTGAAATTTTAAAAGAGTAGGCTTAGTCGGAACCAAACCGTTATCATATTGGGATGTATCGAGTAATATCTGTACATTATGAGCTGGGTTTGAATTTATTTCAAACTAATCAGGGTGGTACCGCGGAAAAGCAACCTTTCGTCCCTTTTTATAGGGATGAGAGGTTTTTTTAATGGAAAAATATATAAAATATAGGGAGTGAATAGTATGAGTACAATAATACCAAAAGATTATAAAAGTAGTCTAAATGTAATTGATACACAAGTAGCTATAAAAAAATTAAAAGATTTTTTTGAAATGAGATTGAGTAATGAGTTGAATCTAATAAGAGTTTCTTCACCATTATTTGTATTGCCTGAGACAGGGGCAAATGATAATTTAAATGGAGAAAAAGCAGTAAGTTTTGATATACCATTTATGGATAAAAATGCAGAAATTGTTCAATCACTTGCAAAATGGAAGAGATTAGCTCTTAAAAAATATGGTTTTGCAGTTGGAAGTGGTTTATATACAGATATGAATGCAATAAGAAAAAATGAAGAATTGGATAATATACATTCTTTATATGTAGACCAATGGGACTGGGAATTAGTTATAGAAAAAAGTAGCAGAAATGAAAAAACTTTAGAAGATGTTGTAAAAAGATTATATGGAGTATTTAAAGATACTGAAATATTTGTGTGTAGTATGTATGAAGGTATAAAAGAAATTTTACCAGAAGAAATAACATTTATAACATCACAAGAACTAGAAGATATGTATCCAGAGCTATCACCAAAAGAGAGAGAAGATAAAATTGTAAAAGATAAAAAAGCTGTATTTATAACACAAATAGGAAAGACATTAATATCAGGAGAAAAACATGATGGAAGAAGCCCTGATTATGATGATTGGGAATTAAATGGAGATATACTATTTTATAACCCTGTTCTAGATTCTGCATTAGAATTATCATCAATGGGAATTAGAGTTGATGAAGAATCACTAGATAGACAGTTAAAGCTTGCTGGATGTGAAGATAGAAAAGAATTTGATTATCATAAAATGCTTTTAAATGGTGAGCTTCCATATACAATTGGTGGAGGAATTGGTCAATCAAGAATATGTATGTATTTCTTGCAAAAGGCACATATAGGGGAAGTGCAAGTTGGAGTATGGCCACAAGATATGATTGAAAATTTTAGAAACGCAGGAATTGAGTTGTTATAATAAAAAATAAATTAATATTATTGTAAAGATTATAAATGATTTAAACTACTTAAGTCATGATATAACATTCTATATGTAAGCAATACAATTTAAATATAAAATAATTAATAAAATTTATATCTAAAATATTCATCAAATTAATTATATCGGTTATAATGTAGAGTAACCTATGATTATAAGAGGTGATGAATATGGAACTTTTAAAAAGAGCTATTGATATAATTTTAGATACTTTAAAAAAAATTTTAGTAAGATTTAAAAATGCTAAGTTTGGATTACTTTTTATATTTGATTTATTTAAACTACCAGACTTTATGACGGACAAAAGAATAAATATAATTAATAAGGTCAAAGTAGTTTCTGTATTAGTTTTTACTGTATCCTATTTTGTATCTGGGATTGATATAATACCTGAAATGCTCGCGGGAGTATTTGGATTTATAGATGATGCTATAGTATTAATTTGGAGTATAGGTATTGTGGATGAAGAAATTAATAAATACAGAATCATTGCAGAAAAGGAGAAACATTCAAATATAATTGAAAATGTAGAATTTTCTATAAAAGATGAAGAAGAATAACATTTTATAACTGTTATTCTTTTTTTTATTAACAAAAAATGGTTAAAATGTTGACGGAGAGATAAAACTCTATTATCATAAGAAGTGGGGATTCAATGATTGACAAAGTATTCAATGTACAAGAATACTTAATCTAAAAAAATTTATGGAGGGTAAAAGTTATGAGTAAGAAAAAGATAGGTTTAGTGCCTAAACTAATCATCGGTATCATAGTCGGTATTTTAATCGGAAGTTATGCACCAGAAATAATAGTTCAAATATTAGTAACAGTTAGTACTTTATTCTCAGCATTCTTAAAGTTTGTTATACCATTTATAATTATAGGATTTGTAACAGCAGGAATAGCTGACTTAGCAACAGGAGCAGGAAAGTTATTAGGAATAACTACAGGAATAGCATATGGTTCTACTTTAATTGCAGGAGTATTGTCATTTGCAGTATCTATGTTAATATTTCCAAATTTTATTGATGCAAGTGTAGCAAGTCAAATTGGAGACCCAGAAGCAGGAATGTTAGCACCAATATTTACAATTCCACTAGAGCCTATGGTAGATGTAACAGCAGCAATAGTGTTTGCATTTGTAATGGGGCTTGGAATATCAGCTTTGAGAAATCATGGAAAAGGAGAAGTTCTATTTAATTTCTTCCAAGAATTCCAAGAAATCGTAACGAAAACGTTGTCAACAGTAATTATACCTTTACTACCATTATATATAGCAGGAACTTTTGCGAATATAACTATAGCAGGACAAGTATGGACAATATTAGGAGTATTCTGGAAAGTTTATTTAGTAGTAATACCATTACACTTTGTATATATGGCATGTCAATTCACAGCAGCAGGAGCATTCTCAGGAAAGAATCCAATCAAAATGTTAAAAAATCAAATACCTGGATATTTAACAGCTATAGGTACTCAATCTTCAGCAGCAACTATACCAGTTAATGTTGGTTGTGCAGAAAACAATGGAGTAAGTAAGCAAATAAGAGAATTCGTTGTACCTCTTTGTGCAACAATACATTTATCAGGTAGTATGATATCTATAACAGGATTTACAACAGCAGTTTTAATGATGAATGGTATGCCACATGGAATCGATGTATTATTCCCTTATATTGCAATGTTGGGTATAGCAATGGTTGCAGCACCAGGAGCTCCAGGAGGCGCTATAATGAGTGCACTTCCTTTCTTACCAATGGTTGGAATCCCATCAGATGGTGGTCTTGCGAGCTTAATGATAGCTTTATACTTAACTCAAGATAGTTTTGGTACAGCATGTAATGTATCAGGAGACAATGCAATAGCAGTTGTTGTAGACCAAATAAATGATGGAATGAGCAAAAAAGGAAAACAAAGTGCTTAATTTCTTAATAAATAAAAATGAGTTATCTCATAAAGAGATAGCTCATTTTTTTATAATTTATAATTATAAATCCTTAATTATTGTATTATTTGAACTATTTGTGCTAATCTGTATCTAGTCTTTTTCTATTTGAAAATTGTTTTAAGAGATGATATTAGTAATTTATTTTCATCAGGCTTTAGTATACATACTCTAAAAAAATATTCATCTAAACCTTCAAATGAGCAGCAATCTCTTATTATTATTTTTTGTGGAATTAGTTTTTCACGAAGGGATTTAGCTGTCAATTCATGAGTTTTGATTTTACATAATATAAAATTACCTTGAGTATCATATACATCTAGATTGTCTATGCTTTTAAGCTCCTTAAGTAAGTAATTTCTCTCAGTATTCATTAAGGAAATAGTATTAGAGATAAAGTTTGAATCTCTAAACATGATTTCTCCCATCTTAGAGGCCACTATATTGATATTCCATAAATCTAAGTTGTTATTTATTTTATTCTTAACATCATTATCAGATATAAGACCATATCCAAGTCTTATGCCTGGTGTTGAAAAAAACTTTGATGTTCCTCTTATAACAAATAAATTAGAATAATCATCGACTAATTGAGTAGAAGAGTATATGTTTGTATCAGTAAACTCTACATAAGTTTCATCAATCATTAAAAACTTATCTGTGTTTTTTAATAGTTCTCTTATTTCTATTTTAGTAAATGCAAATCCAGTTGGATTACTAGGATTGCAGATTACAACTAAATCATAGTCTTTAGAATTAATAGTCTTTATAAGATTTTCTAATTCTATATGAAAATCATATTCTTTTTTAGCAAAATATTTATCTATAGAACAATTAATTTTAGATAGTTCTTTTTCATACTCTGAATAAGCAGGAGAAAGTAAAAGAGCTTGTTTAGGGTTAATTGTATGTATAAAAGATGAAATTAATTCTGTAGCTCCACTACCAAGTACTATATTATCTATAGAACACTTACAGTAGTTAGATATAGAAGTTTTTAAGTCTATGTAATCAGGGTCAGGATACATAGATACTATATCTATATTGTTTACAATGTATTGTTTGGCTAAATCTGATGTACCAAAAGGATTTATATTAGAACTAAAATCCATAAATTCTTCTTTTGAAAAGCCATACTTACTAGATAAACTATATAAATTAGCTCCATGGTTTATGCTCATAAAAGTACCTCCAATAATAAAATTATATAATTAATAAAAATAACTGATTAATATATTTACATATAGATTATAATACAAAGGAATATTTATTCCAAATTTTTAAGAGAAAAAGCAAAAAAGTATGGATAAGCTGTTAATTTAGGTTTAAAAATGATGAAAAATATTTTAATTGATATTTTAGTATGCTATAATATATAGGTTAATAGATGGAAAGCGGGAGGATTCAAGATGTACAAAGTTACAGGAAAAATGTTGACAGAAGAACAGATAAAAGCAAAAGTTTATGAATTAGGTAAAAAAATAGAAGAAGATTTTAAAGGTGAGGATTTACTAGTAGTAGGTATCCTTAAAGGAGCTAGTGTATTTGTTTCAGATTTAATAAGATGTATAGATTTAGATGTAAATATAGATTTTATGAGTGTTACAAGTTATGGAAATTCAACAGAATCTTCTGGTACAGTTAAAATATTAAAAGATTTAGATGTAGATATTGAAGGAAAGAATGTGTTAATTGTAGAGGATATAATAGATTCTGGTTTAACATTAAGCAATCTAGTTGCAGCTTTAAAAACTAGAAACCCAAAATCTCTAAAATTATGTACTCTACTTGATAAACCTCAAAGAAGAAAAGCTAATATACCTGTAGACTATGTTGGATTTGTTATAGAAGATAAATTCATTGTTGGTTATGGAATAGATTATGCTGAAAAATATAGAAATTTACCTTATATAGGTATAGTTGAGGATGTAGAATAGACTTAAATGTGAATTAAAAGCACTAATCTCTGTAGGAGTTAGTGCTTTTTAATTAAGTATATAAAATTTTAGTAAAGGAGACATCAGTATGGATATTCAATTGAGTATATTATTATTTTTCCAGAGTTTAAGAAATCCAATTTTAAACTTTATATTTCTTGTATTTACAGTAAGTACAGAAGCACCATTATTGATATTAATTACAGCAGTTATATATTGGTGTATAAATAAAAAATGTGGACAAAAAATGTTGTTCGCGATAGTTGGAAATTTTGTTGTGAATCTAGGTATCAAAGAATTTGTAAAGGCTCCTAGACCAATAGGTATAAAAGGTCTTGAATCACTGAGAGTTTCTACCGCTGGAGGATACTCTTTTCCAAGTGCACATACTCAAACTGCAACTACATTTTGGGTTAGTATTATGACTATATTTAAAAGAAACTATATACGTTTATTGGGTGCAGTGATGGTTTTAGGAGTAGGATTATCTCGACTATATTTAGCTGTTCATTGGCCTATAGATGTAATTGCTGGTTGGATACTTGGCATATTTTTTACAGTTGTATTTGTAAAAATATTTGACTATATCGATGATAATAAAAAATATATTTTTCTTGTAGCATTACTTATCCCATTTATATTAATAGCAATATTTCTAAAAAGCCCTGAATATTTTGAAAAATTTGGTATTCTAGTAGGGTTTGTATTTGGGTATATAGTTGAAGATAAATTTGTTAAATTTACTACAGAAAATAATAATAAAAAAATTAATTTTAGTAATAAAAATAAAAAGAGTAAAAACATGATATTTTCGAGAATTTGTAGGTTTTTGATTGGAATAGTCACAATAGGGATTTTATATGTTGCTATTAAAGTGTTGATTTCAATATTAATAACGACTTTAAATATAAGTGACTCTAGTATGAGTATAATTTTTATGAATTTTATTAAGTATACAGTGGTTGTTTTTTATGGAGTAGCAGGAGCTCCTGCATTGTTTAAAATTTTGAAATTAAATTAATTTAATTTGCACTATTGATAGATACTAATTTAATTTTAAGAAAATTTAAGGATAGAAAAGAGTGATTATTTGAAGAAAATAGTAGTAATAGGCGGTGGACCAGCAGGGATGATAGCAGCATCAACTGCATCTGAAAGAGGGTTTGATGTAACTTTAATTGAAAAAAATCATAAGTTAGGTAAGAAGCTTGCAATAACAGGAAAAGGTAGATGTAATATAACTAATGATTGTGATATAGAGGAATTAATAGAAAATGTTCCTACAAATGGTAAATTCTTATATAGTGCTTTTTACACTTTTACAAACGATGATGTAATAAGTATGTTTAATAATCTTGGAGTAAAAACTAAAACAGAAAGAGGAAAAAGAGTTTTTCCAGAAAGTGATAAAGCTTTTGATGTTGTAAAAGCTCTTGAAAAACAAGTAAAAAACAAAAAAGTAAATATATTATTAAACTCTAGGGTAGAAAAAATAATATCTAAAAATAATAAAATCGAAAAAGTAATTCTAAACAATAAAAAAGAAATCAAGTGCGATTCAGTCATAATAGCAACTGGTGGATTAAGTTATCCACTTACTGGTTCTACTGGTGATGGATATAAATTTGCTGTTTCGCAGGGGCATACTATTGTAGATACAAAACCATCTTTGATTGGTATAGAAGTTCAAGAAGGTTTTGTAAAAGATTTAGAAAAATTATCATTAAGAAATGTCGAGATAAACGTGTTTAATAGTAAAAAAAAGAAAGTGTATAATGATTTTGGAGAACTTGAATTTACTAAATTTGGTTTAGATGGACCTATAATAAAGTCTGCAAGTTGTAGGATGAAAGGTACAACTAAAGAAAATTATACTATACTGTTGGATTTAAAACCTGCATTAGACGAAGAAAAATTAGATAAAAGAGTTCAAAAAGATTTTCAAAAGTATACAAATAAAAAATTTGAAAAAGCATTGGATGATTTGCTTCCTAAAAAACTTATACCTATAATAATAAATTTAAGCGAGATTTCTCCAGATACAGTTGTTCATCAAGTTTCTAGAGAACAAAGAAAAAATTTAGTTCATTTACTAAAAAATTTAAAATTTACAGTAAAAAGATATAGACCTATTGATGAAGCAATAATAACTTCTGGTGGAGTAAAAGTGAATGAGATAAACTCAAGTACAATGGAATCAAAATTGGTAGAAGGTTTATTTTTTGCTGGTGAAGTAATAGACATAGATGCATACACAGGAGGATTCAATTTGCAAATAGCTTTTTCAACTGGATATTTGGCAGGTTTTAATTGCTAAAAATTACCTGAATTAAAAATGTTTAAAATCACATAATATTATCAGCAACACAAAATAAATTAAACAGAAGGAAGGTAATCAACATGGCAAGTAACAATAACAACAACAAAACAGTAGTACCAGGAGCAAAAGAAGCTTTAAACCAAATGAAATTAGAAATAGCTAATGAACTTGGTATGAGTAATTATCAACAAGTTGATAAAGGAAACCTTACTGCAAGAGAAAATGGTTATGTAGGTGGATACATGACTAAAAAATTAGTTGAAATGGCTGAACAACAAATGGCTGGAAAAAACAACAGATAGTTAATAAATAATTATTTATAACTATTAGGCTATTGTTATAGCTAGAGCTATCTCAAATATAGAAAGTAATTTCTAAATTGAGATAGCTTTTTTTTATTAAGTTTTATATGTCGATATTTTTATGTAATAAATTTTAGAAATCTGGATAAAATAGTACAAATGAATATATTACATAAGGAGTGATGTAAAATGAGTAGTGTAAACTTTGAAGATTTAAAAAATAAATTTATTAATAGTGATTTAGATGAAAAAATAAAAATCTATACAACAACAGAAGGATTATCAGTAGAACAGTTTAAAGAACTATTGAAATATTATCCAATACAACACTTATCTAAATTAGAAAAAGCTCTTGGGTAATGTCATATAGAAATAAAAATTAAAAAGGCAATTTGTTTAATATAAAAAAATAGTTTTTATATTAAATAAATTGCCTTTTTATAATAAATTTATTTTATTATGCTTTTGATATATAATTATATATTCTCTCGTTTCCAAGTTCAATAGACCCAGTATTGATAAGTGTAATAATACCTTCTATATCCTTAGGAGTCAGGTACTTATATGGAATTGATAGATTATAACCAGTATCATGTAATAAATTTTTCAATTGAATTATCTGAGAGATATTAAAACATTTTATAGATTTAGTAGATTTTTTTCTTGAGTTAGACAAATTTTCATTTTGTATCTTTATTAAAGTTTCAATATAGTCTATATAAGATAACTTAAATTCATATTCATTTATTATTTTTTCATCAAGTATACTATTTATAAAATCTTGAGATAATATATTATCTGCAAATTTATCTGCTGTTAATTTTCCAGATGTAATACCTTTTTGGTATTTTCTAAGAATTTTTTTTGTATAGCAGTATATTTTATTTCTTGTTTCTAAATCTAGCTGTTCTATTTGCACAAAAACACTTCCTTTTAATTGTAAGAATATTTATTTTGAAAAATTTATACTTAGTCTATAAAGTTTTAATAATTTATTTACAATAAATACTAAATTATAAAATATTTGTTATTTTTTATTATTACCAAGTATAAAAAATATTATAATTGTAAAACTTACAAATATATGTAAAATATTTAGGAGTGATGAAAATGTTAAATGGGATAATAAAGCTTTTTTATTCTGAAATTGTAAAAACAAAGATTAATAACTTAGATTCAAGTGGATATTCATTAAGGGATGAATGTAAAGAAATTAGAAATATAACTTTAAAGATAGATAGTGTGTTTTTTAAACTTTTAAAGTTAGTTTTTGGTTCAATACTGCTTATTGTAGCATTCAATCTAAATTGGATATTAGGTATAGGAGTATTTCTAGTTGGAGTGGTGTATATTCTTTATAAGAGAAATATGGAAGAACAAGTGAAGGAACATATAAACAATGTAAAAAATAATATCGACATCTCTAAGATAACTTTTATGGATGAAAAGGGAAGAACAGGTCTAAATTCATTGATTACATTACTTCTTATAGGAATATTGACAGGATTTAACTGGATATTAGTTCTTAGTTTTGTCGTTGTTTTTGTTTTTACTATAAAGAATGTATGTTAAAATACTAATAAATAGTTTAATATATAGGGGGAGAAATTGAGTATGACTAATGGCAATTATAAAATGAAGAATTTAGTGGAAATATCTGCTATGGTGACTGAATCTACAGATTTTTTTAATATAAAAGATAAAATAATAGAAAAAATGTTAGAGGTTGTTCACCCTACAAAGGCATGTGTAAATCTATTTTATAAAAATGATTCTAAATATGCCTATTTAGTATGTTCACAAACCTTAGAGTATGTACCTCAAATTTTTCCAATCAATAGTCTTAAAGGTGCAAAAATTGATTTTGACACATATCCAGAATATATCCATGAAGCTGTAAATGAGAAAAAGATAATATATGTGAAAAATGTATTTGAAGATTCTAGAGCAGAAGGGGAACGAGATTTAGCAAAATCTGAAGGTTACATTGGTAGAATAGTTTTTCCTTTTATCATAAATAATGAAGTAGTTGGATTTATGACTTGCTTTTTGACAGAAGAAGATTTTCTAACAGAACAAGATATAGACTTTATATCTTCTGTTGCATCTCTCTTAAGTTTATCAATAGAAATAACTAATAAAAATAATAATGTACAAATTTTGGTTGATAAATTAAGAGGTTCAATAAGTGCTATAAATGAAGCTACTAAAAAATTATATCTCAATAAAAGTATAGATGGATTTTTAGAAAACTTAAGTAAACAGGCGTGTAACATTACTAATAGTAAAGAAGCTTTGATAATTATAACAGGTCATGGTAATAAAGATAAAATATTTAGCTGTTATAATACTGAGCATAAAAAGAAAACAAATTTATATCCTATGTTGGACAAGTTTGTAAATAAAGAATCCTTAGGAGGATATTTAAATAATTTAAAACCATGCTCACAAAAAGGGATAAACTTGGAAAGTTATATATATTACAAACTCCAAGATAAAAATGAGACTATAGGATGCATTGTTTGTGCAAACAGCAAAAACTACACGAGTGATGATTTAAATATCCTTAGTATATTATCTAAACAGGTTTTAGTTGGTATGCAGTTATATGAGCACAATGAAAAAGAAGTAAAGCACAGGATTCTTGAGAATGAGTTAAATATATTAAATAAACAGCAACAACTTATTATGGACAAAGGTAAAATGGATTGTAATGATGAAAAAGAACTTTATTTTTATCATAAACCAGCAAGAGTAGTAGGTGGAGATTTTTATTATGCTACAAAGGTAGATGCTGAACACATAGTTTATATTGTTGCTGATGTAATGGGGCATGGAATGGTTTCGAATTATGTTGTTGCAATGATAAAGGGTGCCTTTAAAGTGTTATGTAATCAGTATAAGACACCACAAGAAATAATGACAAATTTAAATAGGATGTTATATGATGAGTTTGACAAAATGGGAGTATTTACAACTTGTTTGATTGGTCTTATAGATACTAAAGAAAATATGATTACAGTATCTAATGCAGGACACTATAGCCCTGTAGTTGTAAAAAAAGATGGAACAATAGAAACTAACTTAAATTGTAAAAAGGGAATACCTATTGGGGTAATGGAAGATGCAACATATGAAAATAATATTCTTTCAATGGAAGATTATGCAATGGTATGTATGTATACTGATGGAATTTTAGAAATAAAAAATACATCAAAAGAAGAATATGGTATAGAGAGATTAGAAAACTTTTTAAAAGAAAATTTTAGATTAAATCATCAGCTGATAGTAGAAAATTTAAAATTAGATTTAAGAAACTTTTCATCAAAAGATAATTATGATGATGATATTTTAATCGTTATGTTAAAGGATAGGTAGATTGACTATGGGTTTAAATAATAAAATAGAACTTGAAAGTCCAGAAATTATAATAATAAATGGAAGTCCAAGAAATAATAAAAATTGTAGTTTTATAGCAAATGAAATAAAACTTAAATTAGAAGATAGTGGACTTAGTAGTAAAATATTCAATATATATGATATGGATATTGAATATTGTACAGCATGTGGATTTTGTAATAAGACAGGATATTGCAAATTTAATGATGATATGAAACCTCTATATAAAATGTTTGATGAATCAAAAGGGACTATAGTAATAAGTCCTGTACATTTTGATTCAATATCAGCTAAAGTAAAGACTGTTGTTGATAGAACTCAAGCTATCTATGCAAGCAAGTATATATTAAATAAGCCTTCAATTGATAGGAATAAAAAGCGTATAGGAATGTATATTGCAGTAGGAGGTAGTAAACCTTATGATTCACAATTTAAAGGTGGGCAAATAGTTATGGACTTTTTCTTTAAGAGTATAAATACTAAACTTTTACACAATATATATTTAAACAATACAGATAATATACCTTACACAGATAATCAAGAATTTAAAGACACTATATCTAAGAGTCTAAAAGCGTATATTGATTCAATATAATTTGATTTTGTAAGTAATATTATGTATAATTGTATTGCAATAATTTAAAAATAATTAAAGGAGGGAATTTCAATGAAATTACCAATAGCATTATCTAATAAACATGTTCATTTGAGTCAAGCTGATATAGACGTATTATTTGGAGCAGGTCATGAATTAACTAAATTTAAACCATTATCTCAACCAGGACAATTTGCCTGTGAAGAAAAAGTAGATTTAGTCGGTCCAAAGGGGACTCTAAAAGGAGTTAGAGTTTTAGGGCCAGCTAGAGCTCAAACTCAAGTTGAGATTTCTTTAGCAGATGGATTCCCATTAGGAGTAAAAGCTCCAATAAAAGAATCTGGTGATATAGCTGGAACTCCTGGGGTTAAATTAGTAGGACCAGCTGGAGAAGTTGAAATGAAAGAAGGAGTTATAGTTGCTTCTAGACATATACATATGAGCAATGAAGACGCTGCTAAATTTGGTGTAACTGATAAACAAATAGTAAAAGTTAAAACATCTGGACCAAGAGCATTAGTATTTGAAAATGTATTAGTAAGAGCTAGTGATAGCTTTAATTTAGAAATGCATGTTGACATGGAAGAAGGAAATGCAGCAGGCGTTAAAAATGGAGATTTAGTAGAATTAATAGTTGATTAATTTTATATATGAAATTAATGCTAGTGAATATTTTGTTTACTAGCATATTTTTTACTGTAATAAATTTCTATATTATAAATTTAATCTATTAGATTAATTTATAATATAAAGGGGTATTATGAAAATTATAATAAAAACTTACAAAAATATGATGTAATATGGTAAAATTAATATATAAAATTTATATATGATGAAGAAGGTTCTCTTACTCCTAATATTAATATATACAAATAGATAAAAAAGTTTGAAAAGTCTAACTTAATTTATTATATATTGTATACAAAATTATGAAAAAAACTTAACATATTTAATTTAAAAAAAAATCTACTTAAATATGTAATTAATTTACAATTTTCAAAGGAATTTTATCCAATCTGTAGTATTATATTAGAAGATAGAGTATTTGCGCGACTATGTGTGTTTATATTTTTGTTGTGTAAATTATATGTAAATATAAAAAAATAGACTTGTTATAAACAAGTACAATTGTAGCTATCAAGGAGGATACATATTATGGCTAAGTTTATGAAAACACTTGATGGGAATACAGCTGCAGCTCACGTTGCCTATGCATTTACAGATGTAGCAGCTATATACCCAATCACACCATCTTCAACTATGGCTGAAGTAGTTGATGAGTGGGCATCACAAGGAAGAAAAAATGTATTTGGACAAAAAGTTAATGTTGTTGAAATGCAATCAGAAGCAGGAGCAGCAGGAGCATTCCATGGTTCTTTACAAGGTGGAGCTTTAACTTCTACTTTTACAGCATCTCAAGGTTTATTATTAATGATACCTAACATGTATAAAGTTGCAGGGGAGTTATTACCAGGAGTATTCCATGTAAGTGCTCGTGCTTTAGCATCTCAAGCTTTATCAATATTTGGGGATCATCAAGACGTTATGGCTGCTAGACAAACTGGATGTGTATTATTAGCTTCTGGTTCAGTTCAAGAAGTAGCTGATATAGCACCTGTTGCACATTTAGCTGCAATAGAAGGTAAATTACCATTTATACATTTCTTTGATGGATTCAGAACTTCACATGAAATCCAAAAAGTGGAATTATTAGAAAATGAAGATTATGCAAGTTTATTAAACTTTGAAGCAGTTCAAGCATTTAGAGATAATGCTTTATCTCCAAATCATCCAGTTACTCGTGGTACTGCTCAAAACCCAGATATATATTTCCAAACTAGAGAAGCTTCTAACAAATACTATCAAAATATAGTAGGTATAGTTGAAAAATACATGGAAAAAATGAGTGATTTAACAGGTAGAAAACATAGTTTATTTGATTACTATGGAGCAGAAGATGCTAAATCTATATTAATTGCTATGGGTTCTGTAACAGAAACAATAGAAGAAACTATAGATTACTTAAATGCTAAGGGAGAAAAATATGGTTTAGTTAAAGTTCATTTATACAGACCATTCTCAATGAAACATTTCTTAGATGCTGTGCCATCTACTGTTGAAAGAATATGTGTACTTGATAGAACTAAAGAACCAGGTTCAACTGGTGAACCATTATACTTAGATGTACGTGATGTATTCTATGGAAAAGAAAATGCTCCTATGATAATAGGTGGAAGATACGGATTAGGTTCAAAAGATACTACTCCTTCAGATATAAAAACTGTTTTTGATAACTTAGTTTCAGAACAACCTAAGAATGGATTTACAGTAGGTATAGTTGATGATGTAACTAATACTTCTTTAACTCCATCTGAATCAATTAAAATAGCTTCTAAAGGAACTATAAGATGTAAGTTCTGGGGATTAGGTTCTGACGGTACTGTTGGAGCTAACAAACAAGCTATAAAAATAATCGGTGACCATACTGAAAAATATGCTCAAGCTTACTTTGATTATGACTCTAAAAAATCTGGTGGTATAACTATGTCTCACTTAAGATTTGGTGATACTCCAATAAGAGCTACTTATTTAATAGATGAAGCTGACTATATTGCCTGTCATAAACAATCATATGTTTATCAATATGATTTATTAAAAGGTCTTAAAAAAGGTGGTACATTTGTACTTAATACTATATGGGATCAAGCAGGAATTGAAGAAAACTTACCAGCTCACATGAAACAATATATAGCTAAAAATGATATAAAATTCTATACAGTTAATGCTGTTAAACTAGGACAAGAAATAGGTCTTGGAAATAGAATAAACATGATAATGCAATCTGCATTCTTTAAATTAGCTGAAATAATACCAGAAGAAGATGCTGTTAAATACTTAAAAGATTCTATAGTTAAAGCTTATGGTAAAAAAGGTGAAAAGATAGTTAACATGAACTATGCTGCTGTTGATGCAGGAATAAATGCTTTAGTTAAAGTTGAAGTTCCAGCTTCTTGGGCAAATGCTGTTGATGCAGATAAAGAAGAAGTTAAAGAACCAGAATTTATAAGAAATATATTAAGACCAATGACTGCGCAAGAAGGTAATAACTTACCAGTAAGTACATTCAATGGTATAGAAGATGGAACATTCCCTTGTGGTACTTCAGCTTATGAAAAACGTGGTATAGCTGTTGATGTTCCTGAATGGGTATTGGATAACTGTATCCAATGTAACCAATGTTCTTTTATATGTCCTCATGCATGTATAAGACCAGTTTTAGTTACAGAAGAAGAATTAGCTAATGCTCCAAAAGGATTTGAAGCTAAAAAAGCATTAGGTAAAGGATTAGAAGGATTAAAATATAGAATTCAAGTTAGTCCACTAGATTGTACAGGATGTGGAAACTGTGCTGATATATGTCCAGCTAAAGAAAAAGCTTTAGTTATGAAACCAATAGATACTCAACTTGATACAGAGTTAGATAACTGGGCATTTGCAGTAAATCCTGAAGATGTAGCTCCAAAAGTTGATGTTATGCCTGCAAACACTGTTAAAGGAAGTCAATTTAGACAACCATTAATGGAATTCTCAGGAGCATGTGCTGGATGTGGAGAAACTGCATACATTAAGTTAGTTACACAATTATATGGAGATAGAATGATGATAGCTAATGCTACTGGATGTTCTTCTATATGGGGAGCTTCTGCACCTTCAACTCCTTATACTTGTAACCATGAAGGCAAAGGTCCATCTTGGGCAAACTCTCTATTTGAAGACAATGCTGAATACGGATTTGGTATGTACACAGCTGTTAAACAAATAAGAGGAAAAATAGTAGATGCTATGACAGAATTAGTTTCTATGGATATCTGTGAAGATGCTAAAGCAGTATTTACAGAATGGTTAGATTCTAGAAATGATGGAGAAGCTTCTAAAGTAGCAAGTGCTAAAGTTGTTGAATTATTAGAAAAACCAGCTTGTGATTGCACAGATGAAAAAGCTAAAGAATTAGTAAAAGCTATAAGAGATAGAAAAGATTATCTAGTTAAGAGATCTCAATGGATACTAGGTGGAGACGGTTGGGCATATGACATCGGTTATGGTGGATTAGACCATGTTCTTGCATCTGGTGAAAATGTAAATGTACTTGTATTTGATACAGAAGTATATTCAAATACAGGAGGTCAAGCTTCTAAAGCTACTCCAGCTGCTGCCATGGCTAAATTTGCTGCAGCAGGTAAACAATCTAGAAAGAAAGACCTAGGTATGATGGCTATGACTTACGGAAACGTATATGTAGCTCAAGTTGCTATGGGTGCTGATAAAAACCAATTTATCAAAGCTGTTCTAGAAGCTGAAAAACATGATGGACCATCTTTAATAATAGCTTATGCTCCATGTATAAACCATGGATTAAAAGAAGGTATGGGAAGAACTGTAGCTAACGAAGCACAAGCTGTTGCTTGCGGATACTGGCATTTATACAGATTCAATCCAGAAGTAAAAGCTGAAGGTAAAAACCCATTCACTTTAGATTCTAAGGAACCAACTACAAGCTTCAGAGATTTCATACTTGCACAAGTAAGATACTCTGCTATAGCTAAACAATTCCCAGAAGAAGCTGATGGATTATTTGCAAAAGCTGAAGCTGATGCTAAAGAAAGATATGAAGGATACAAAAAATTAGCTGAATAATAATTAGAATATTATAATGCTTATTTAAGATATAATTTGATAATAATTAGGGATACTATTAAAAAATAGTATCCCTTTTTTATTTATATCAAACTGTAAGAATTAAGATTTTGTTTCTGTATATTGTTCTCCAACCTAAAACTACTAGTAAAGCACCAATAATGTTTAAAATTATACATATATACATTCCAAAATGACCAATGTATTGATTTAGTGTATGTCCCCACAATACACCATCTGGTAGTTGTTTGCCAAAAAAACATGCTACAAAGTACATACTCATTGGTATACCAAACATTTCAAGGGCGTAAGCTATTATAAATTCTAGATAGGCTGTAGTGGGCTTTCTTTGACTTTTTTTATAAAAAGGTAGAAAAAATAGAAAAATTCCATAAATTAATATCCAGATAATTACACCAATCCAATTACCATAGTGCGAAAGTGCTGTTTCGTTCATAAAATTATCCTCCCAAATTTAAATAATTTTTAATGTAAATGTATCTTAGACAACTAAGTAGATTTCAGCTATGTAATTATAAAAAAGATATTGCGATAAATAAAAATTATTTAAAAATATTTTTCGACCACTGGTCGAGTTTTTTGTATTGTATCATATTTTCGACCAGTGGTCAACTTTTTGATACTGTGTTATAATACAAAATAAGGATGGTGAGTATATGGACAAAAAAGAGTTGATTTTAAATGCCATGCAAGAATTATTAAGAGAAGAAAAAGGAGCAACTTGTTCAGTTAGTGATATTGCAAGAAGAGCAGGTATTGGAAAAGGAAGTATATATTATTATTTTAAATCTAAGGATGAAATATTTGATGCAGTAGTTGAACGAACTTATAGCCAGATTATAGACAAATGTAAAGTTATTGTAGAGAAAAGTCAATTGGATTCAATTTCAAAACTGATGCTATTATTTCAAAGTTATATAACATCAACAGTTGAATCTTCAATTGATGAATATCTTCACCAACAATTTAATGCTTCAATCCATCAAAAATCTCTTGCAGAAATACTTACTTCACTTTCTCCCATTATTGCAGAAATATTTCAACAAGGAGTGGAAGAAGGGATATTTAAATGTGAATATACTTTAGAAGTATCAGAGATAATTTTATCTGTTTTCACTTTTTTACTTGACCCGGGTATTTTTTCTTGGAATAAAGAGGAGAAAAAACGCAAATTAGAAGCATTAAGTTTGATTTTAGAAAGAAGTCTAATGGTGCCAAAAGGAAGTTTTGATTTTTTTATAAGGGATTTTTAAATTATTTAATTATTAAATAATATTTATAATATAGGAATTTATATTCAGTATGAAAAATATATTAAAGATAAAATACTATGATATAGTATAGATACAAAAGAGTATCCCATTTATGATTTTTAAAAATCATCTTGAGATACTCTTTTTGTATATATGGAAAAAGAGTATTTTATCCTACAAAGATTTGTGTCCAGTAAATTGAACCACCACTTTTTTGTGCTACTCCAACACCTATTTTACTGTAATTTGGATTTAATATATTTTTTCTATGACCTTCAGAATTCATCCAAGCATTTACAACTTCTTTTGGTGTTTTCTGTCCCATTGCTATATTTTCACCAGCTGTTTTATAGCTTATCCCAAACTTTTTCAACATATCAAATGGAGAACCATAAGTTGGAGAATTATGTGCAAAGTAGTTGTTGTCAATCATATCTTGAGATTTCTTTGTAGCGACATTTGATACATCAGCATCAAGAGTAAGTGGATTTAATCCAGCTTTAGATCTCTCTACGTTTACTAAATCAACGACTTCTTTTTGGTAAGCTGAAAAATTTCCAGTTGTAGAGCCTGAATTGTTATTATCTTCAGGTTTATTAGTAGAGTCTGAGTTGTTATTGTCTTCAGGCTTATTAGTAGAGCCTGAATTGTTGTTGTCCTCAGGTTTATTATCTTCTGGTTTATTACTATCTTCAGGCTTATTAGTAGAACCTGAATTGTCGTTATCTTCAGGCTTACTAGAGTCTGAGTTATTATTATCCTCAGGTTTATTAGTAGAGTCTGAATTATTGTTGTCGCTAGGTCTGTTAGTAATATTACAATTCTTGTCATTATGATTCTTATCTTTACAAGAATTATCCTTGTCAGGTTTAAGTTCTGGCTTTACAGAACAATTTGGTTTTGCTGAAAACTTAAATTTAGCATTAGTATATACTAAATTTTTATTACTTATATTCATATTGTTTTCAAGTGACGAAGCACTTGCAGTAACAGCACTGGAAGCTGTTGCTAAGGTTAACACTCCTAAAGCTAGTATAGTTTTTAATTTTGTTGGTATATTTTTTCTCATTATAAACACCTCTCAATCTAAAAATTCTAAAAATGTTACTAAATTGTAACCTTTAGTGTAGGGGGTACCCGTGCATTTATACTAACATAGAATCAAGTGTTTTTTTACTGTAAAGATATGTAAATAAAATATACCTGGAATAAATAGGTATATTTTATGATGTTTGATAATTTTCATCATTAATCTGCATAGTATGGCATAGCTGCTTTAGAAGAAATAGTGTTTTTATAATAATTCTATGATGTAAAATTCTGCTTGCGGTAAATTTTTTTTATAGTTAGTGATATTTATTTAATATATACTTTGAAAATAAGTAAAAAAAGTATCTTTAATTAAGTTCTTGAAAATAAAAAAGCCATCTATCATAAATAGATGACTTTTTATATAATAAATAGTAATTTGATTTAGTTTAATACATTAGTAATCCTAATGTAATTACAATGATTTCTGCTATTAATGAACCAACTGCAACCACAATAAAAGTCTCTTTAAAACCATTTTTATGTGTTAATTTAGATAAACTCAAGAATGTAAGAAAAACACCACTTTGAGGTACGATTGTTAATATGTTTGAAGCAATTGTAGCAACACGATGGATTAATTCTGGGTTCATGCCAGTACTTAGATAATAATCTGCAAAGTTTGGCATTACTATTCCCAAAGCACCCGAAGAGGAGCCTGTTATTGCTGACATCGTTGAAGTTAAAACAGTAAGGCTTATAAGTGGACTTCCTGGTATTGACATGATAAGTTTACTGAATATATCAAAGCCTGGTGCAGCCATTATTACAGCTCCAAATGCAACAGCAGAAGATGTTGCAAAAATAGGTCCTATAGAACCACTAGCACCAATACTCAATGTTTGTATTTTTGACGATAAAAATTTACGGAATAGAAAAGCAGATAAAATAATTGCAACTATTAAGGCTATGTAAATTACATTTTTTTTCATAAATTCTGAACCAAAAGTACTTCCAGATATTGCTATGACTACAAGTGATAATAGAGGAAAGATACTTGAAAAAAATCCTGGTAATTCTCTATCTAAAGACTCTTCTTCTATATCTGAAGTGTAAGTTGCATAAGTTTCTCCTTTTCTAAGACTTTTGTTTAAAGTATATTTCATGTATACCAGACCAAATACAGCACAACCTATACTTCCTGCAATACTTGGTATAGCTGCTGCTGTAAGAGATGTGTTTAGGTACTGAATAGGAATAACATTTTGAATAGCTGGTGTACCAGGAATCATAGTCATAGTAATTGTTGCAATTCCAAGCCAAAGAGGTATCTGAATAAGATTCCAAGAAATATCAAGTTTTTTAAATAGAGTTCTTGCAAGTGGAATAACTGCAAACATAACTACAAATAAACTTATTCCACCATATGTTAGTATAAAACTCACTATAAATATAGCAACTAAAACTCTGTAAGGGTGGTTAGAGCCAAATTTATTTAAAATAAAATCAGCTATAGATACAGTAGCTCCACTTTCTTCCATAAACTTGGCAAGTATAGAACCTAGTAAGAATATTGCAAAATAGCTCATTATATAGTTTCCAAGTGCTCCCATATAATTATTTTTGTCAGCACCTAGCATTGATGTCACAACATCCATTTTATTTAAGATAACAACTATTAAAGTTGCTATTGGAGCAGCTATAGTTATATGAATTTCTTTAACTGAAAAATATATAATAGCTATAATACCAATAATTATACCAATTGGTGCGATAATACTCATAAATATCCCTCCTTAGTAGAAGGACCTGAAGAATAAATTCCTCAAGTCCTAAATATGTAATAACTACTGTGCAGTATATCCTCCATCTAGTAGGCAAGCTTGTCCTGTAATTCCTTTGGCCTTATCACTAGCTAAAAACATTGCATAATCAGCAATTTCTTGAACATCTAGTAGACGTTTTTGAGGTACAAGTGGATATAGAACTTCTTCTAATACACTTTCTAGTGGTACATTACGAGTTTTTGATAGGTCATTAAATTGACCTCTAACAAGTGGAGTATCTACATATCCTGGGCATATAGCATTAACTGTTATACCTGAGTCAGCAGCTTCAAGTGCAGCAACTTTTGTTAGTCCTATAAGTCCATGCTTAGCTGAATTGTAAGCAGCTTTACCAGCAAATCCAATTACACCATTGATTGAAGCCATGTTTATTATACGACCAAATCCTTGTTTTTTCATTATAGGGAATACTTTTTTAGTAGCTATAAAAGGTGCTGTTAACATTATTTTTATCATAAATTCAAATTTATCAGTTGGGAAATCTTCTATCATAGCAACGTGTTGAAGACCAGCATTATTTATTAGTATGTCTAATCTTCCGTATTTTTCTAGAGTATTATCTATCGCATGGTTAATTTCTTCTTCTTTAGTTACATCACACTTTACATTTGCACAATCATAACCTTCTTTTTGTAATTCTGATGTAACATTATCTAGTGCTTCTTGATTTATATCAGAGAAGACTACCTTAGAACCATTCTTCAAGAATGATTCAGCTATTTGTTTGCCTATTCCACTTGCAGCTCCTGTTACGAATACAACTTTGTCTTTAACCATTTTTATTTCCTCCAATTTAATTTTATTTTTATATTAATTTTTTGTATTAATATTTTGCGTCTTTTAAATTTATTTTCTGATGTAATTTTGATTTATTTTAAATAATTGATGTCTCTTTATTTAATGAATCTGATAATATTAAAGGTGCTTCAGTAGCAGAAAGAACTTCGTCTAATGTGAAGATAGGATTTATTTCTATAAGTATAAGCCCATCTGTTGTTACTTCTATAACTCCCATCTCAGTCACAATTAAATCTACAGCATTAGTTGCAGTAAGTGGGAGAGTACAGTTATTTAATATTTTTGCTGAACCTTTTGAAGTGTGTTCCATTGCTACAATGACTTTTTTTGCTCCAGTCACTAAATCCATAGCTCCACCCATACCTGGAACCATTTTACCTGGAATCATATAATTTGCTATGTTACCATATTTGTCAACTTGGAGTGCTCCAAGAACAGTTACATCTACATGACCTCCTCTGATGATTCCAAAAGAAGTGGCACTATCGAAAAAACAACCTCCAGGAAGAATAGTAACTGGCTGGCCACCAGCATTTACAATAGTTTCATCACTTAAATTTCCATTTTCAGCTGGGCCTAGACCTAGAAATCCATTTTCAGATTGCAAAATAACGTTTACCTCATCTGGAATATAATTTGCTACTTTGGTTGGTAAGCCTATACCAAGATTTACAACAGCTCCATCCTTTAATTCTTTAGAGACCCTGTTTGCAATGTATTCTTGCATTTCTAATTTATCCATTATAAATTACCTCCTTCAACGATGTAATTCACAAAAATACCTGGCGTAGTAATTTCATTGGGGTCGATATTACCTATTTCAACAATTTCACCTGCTTCAACTATTGTAATATTAGCAGCTGAAGCCATTAAATTATTAAAGTTATTCATAGAACCTTTGTAAACTAAGTTACCTGCTTTATCTACCTTTGAAGCAAATAAAAGAGCGACATCAGCATGAATTGGTTTTTCAAGAAGATATTCTTTACCATCGACAACAATCTTTTGCTTTCCTTCTTCAATAAGAGTACCAATACCAGTTGGTGTTAGTATTCCACCTAAGCCATAACCAGCTGCACGAATTTGTTCAGCAAGAGTTCCTTGAGGAACTAATTCGACACATGTTTCATTATCATTCATCTGTCTTCCTGTTTCCTTGTTTAATCCTATGTGAGATGCAATTATCTTTTTAAACTGTTTATTAACAACCATCTTTCCAACACCTTTGTCAATAAAACCAGTATCATTACAAACTAATGTTAAATCTTTTATACCTTTATCACATAAATAATCAATTAAATTTTCTGGAGAACCATTGGCCATGAATCCACCAATCATTACTGTATCTCCATCTTTGATATAAGATAGAGCCTCATCAATGCTAACTATTTTATTCATATTTCCTCCTATCGTGAAACTATCATTGCTATTCCTTGACCACCACCAATACAAAGTGTTGCAAGGCCAGTTTCTACTTTACGTTTTTGCATTTCATAAATTAGGGTTACAAGTACTCTAGCGCCACTTGCTCCTATTGGATGTCCTAGTGCTATTGCACCACCATTTACATTTAACTTAGACGAATCTATTTGAAGTTCATTTTTAACTGCAAGTGCTTGTGCTGCAAATGCTTCATTTGCTTCTACTAAGTCTATATCGTTAATATTAAGACCTGCTTTTTCTAGTGCTTTTTTAGTTGCAGGAATAGGGCCAGTTCCCATGATTTCAGGTTCTACGCCAGATGATGCATATGATTTTATTGTAGCAAGTGGCTTAAGCCCAAGTTCATCTGCTTTTTGTTGACTCATTAGTATCAACATTGCTGCGCCATCATTGATTCCTGATGCATTTCCAGCTGTTACAGTACCTTCTTTTTTAAATGCAGGTTTAAGTTTGGCTAGTATTTCAGATGTCATGCCTAATTTAGGATATTCATCTGTATCAATAGTTTTAATTTCTTTACGATTTATTGTAACTTCTACTGGAACAATTTCATCTTTGAAACGATTGTTTTTTATAGCTTCTTCAGCTTTATTTTGGCTTTCTAGTGCTATTTTATCTTGCATCTCTCTTGTAATTCCAAATTTGTCAGCAACATTTTCGGCAGTGATTCCCATATGGTATTGATTGAAAGCATCTATAAGACCATCTGTTAGCATACTATCTACCATAGTAACATTGCCCATTTTACTACCAAAGCGAGCAGTAGGAATAATGTAAGGTGATTGACTCATATTTTCAGTACCACCTGCAATTACTACATCATTTTCACCAGCTATGATTGATTGAGCTGCTAGTTGAATACTTTTAAGTCCTGAACCACATAATTTATTTACTGTGTAACTTGGTACAGAACTTGGTATATCTGAGTTTATGGCAATTTGTCTAGCAACATTTTGTCCAAGCCCTGCTTGTAGAACATTTCCAATTATCACTTCATCTATTTCAGATAAATCAAGTTTTATACGTGATATAGCTTCCTTAACAGCCACAACTCCAAGTTGAACAGCAGAAGTATTTTTAAATACACCACCAAAGTTTCCTATAGGTGTTCTTACTGCTGATACAATTACTACATCTTTCATGTTTAATAGTTCCTCCTTGAATGATTATTTAAAATTTTCTGAATAAAAAAATTGAAGAACACTATAATAAATTACTTATAATACAAGCTTGTTTTTAAGTATTTTAATTATTTTTATTCCTAATGCTTTAGGTTTTCCTCTTTCTAACTATAGATTACGGCGAAAAATGAGTTTTGTCTAAGTCTAATTTTTTATACAACATATAAGGAAAATTTATAGGATAAAAATTTAGAATACATATAGAGGAATATTTTGTTAAAATATTAATGAAATTATTTTGATTTTCTTATAAAATGTTCTTATAAGCAAAAATATTAATATCAACTATACTTGTAAGAAAGGTGGTTTGAAATGGATATAAAACAGTTAAAATATTTTGTTGAAATAGTGAAATCTGGTTTTAATTTATCAATTGCATCAAAAACTCTTCACATATCTCAACCAGCCTTAAGTCAAATTATAAAAACTTTTGAAGAAAATGAAAATGTATATTTATTTGAGAGATATAAAGGCAGGTTAAATGGATTAACTCCAGCAGGAGAACGATTTTATGTAAATGCAGAAAATATTATAAATGAATATAAAAATATGATGGAGGATTTAAGAGAAGACTCTGTTCAGTTTAAAGGGAAGGTTAGAATAGGGATACCACCACTTATACTTGGAATAGCTTTTTCTGATGTAGTTGCACAATTAGTTGCAAACAATCCAGATATAGAATTCGATATAGTAGAGAAGGGGGCATATGATTTAAGTAGAATGCTTATTTTACAGGAATTAGATTATGCAGTTCTTTTACATCCACATAAAATTGATAGGAGTGTAGTAACAGAACATGTACTTCAAGAAGATGAACTTACTGCATTTTTAAATACAAATCATCATCTTGCAAAGAAAAATAAAATAGATTGGAAGGATTTAAATGAAGAATTGCTTGCAATATTTAATCCTACATTTATGATACATCATAAATTAATGCAAAAATTTACTGATGAAAAAGTTAAACTTAAGAGGTATATTATGTCTGGTTCTTGGGATTTCTTGTTGTTATCAACTACAAATTCTGATTTTATAACTATTTTACCATCACCAGTACATGATTTTTTTGAAAATAGTCAAATTATAGAAAAACCATTTAATGACCCTATTACATGGAAGGTTGTATTATGTAGACCTAAAAAAGAACGTTACAGTCATGTAGATGAGCATGTATTTAAATTTATTATAGATTTCTTTAGTAAAAAGAATCTATAGATTGTTATTTAAATAACAAATAGAAATAAAAGAATTGAGTTTAATTACAGTAAACTATTAGTTTTTCAACTACATATTAATTAAAGGGAAATAAATTTCGCATAATATAGAAGTTTATTAAGCTCTAGAATACATACGATTTTTATTTTAAAATATATAAAAACAGTGAGTGTAGCTATACACTCACTGTTTTTATATATTTTAAAATATTGCTATTATCAATTGCTACTAGAAAACTTTTTACTTATTATAGTTAAACTCATAACTGTTAAGAAGATAAGTAAGCCAGGAAATACAGCTAAATATAACTTATCAAAAATATGTCTTTGAGCATCTTGAAGCATATTACCCCATGATGCAAGAGGTAATTGTATACCAAGCCCTAAAAAACTAAGTGCAGATTCAGTTAAGATAGCATTTGCAATATTTAATGAACCAGCAACTACAATAGTTTCATTTAAGTTTAAAACTATATGTCTAAATAAAATATTTCTAGTTTTAATTCCAGTAGCTTTAGCAGCTAAGCAGTATTCATTTTCCTTTATTTTTAAAGTTTCTCCGCGAACAATTCTTGAAACTTCCATCCAACTCAAAAAACCAATAATCAATATAATAGTAGAAACCTTAGGAGCTAGATAAGTATTTAATACAATTAAAACTAAAAAACTTGGAATACTCATAAGCATGTCTACTAATCTCATCAAGAACTGGTCTAGTTTCCCACCAATATAGCCGCTAATAACACCTACAGCAGTACCAAATACTATAGAAATAAGCATTGATAAGATACCAACACTAAGTGAAATTCGTCCACCATAAAGTGCTCTAGCAAAGTAATCTCTTCCTAGTTCATCTGTACCAAAAATATGTTTTAAGCTAGGTTCTTGAAGTTTAGTAGTAGTATCAATTGCATTAGAGTCTATATTTAACACAAAAGAAGCTATAATTAAAACGATTATTATTCCAAGAGTAGTACATGCAAATGAAAAGGATTTGTCTTTTTTTAACTCTTTCAATATGTTTGTAAACACAATTAAAATCCTCCTTTGCTAGATTTAATCTTAGGGTCAATTAATAAATATAATATATCAGCAATTAAATTACCTAAAATTAAGAAAAGTGCTGACAACATAGTTATTGCCATAATTATAGTGTAGTCCCTTGAAAAAATTGAATCAATCATTAATCTACCCATACCTGGCCAAGAAAAAACTACTTCTGTAACAAAGGCACCAGTCACTAATTTTTGTATGCTCATACCAAGGATTGTAATTAATGATGTCAGAGAATTTTTCAATACATGTTTAAAAAGTATGACTTTTTCTGATAGGCCTTTTGCCCTTGCTGTTGTAACATACTGCTTTTTTAATTGTTCACTTACACTAGCTTCTACATAATTTGTAAAAATAGCTGTATTATATAGTCCCAAAGTTATGACAGGTAGGACTAAATGTTTTACTAAATCTCCAAAGCTATCATTTCCAATTGTATGCATACCTCCAGATGGGAAAATATTAAATTTCACTGAAAAAATTGAAATAAGTATCATTCCTATCCAAAAAGAAGGAATAGAAACACCTACATAATTAAAGATAGATGATATTTTACTGGTTATTGAATTTTTATTTACAGCTAAAAATATTCCAAGTGGAACAGCCACCAGTATTGAAAATGCTAAAGCAGTTCCCATAAGCACAACTGTATTTCCCATTTTTTCAATAATTTGATCTGTAACAGGCATATAATTTATATAAGAAGTACCTAGATTTCCACTTAAAGTGTTTTTTAGCCATCCTAGATATCTAACATAAACGGGCTTATCAAGTCCCATGTTAATTCTTATGTTTTCAATATCTTGTGCAGACATTAAAGGGTTTATATAGGCATCTGCTGGGTCGCCAGGAGCTAACTCCAAAAGACCAAATGATAGTATGGATATTAGGATTAACATAGGTATCAAAACCTTTATTCTATTTAATATTAATTTCAACATAAACAAATTCTCCTAATTAAAAGAGATGTCTTATTTTAAAATAACAAAACAATGGACAATGAGTTCAAAGTTGTCATATTATTTTTAGACATCTCCTTTTCTAATTAATAATATAAAATTTTACAACAATTATTCTGTATATAGTTTAGACCAATCTTCAAACAATATTGCAGGAGATGGCTTAGCTTCTTCTATTCCCTTTAGATTCTTTTGAGCTGCCATTAAGTTTTGCTCATAGTCTATAGTGTAGATAGGAGCATCTTTAGATACATCTTGTTGTATTTGTTTGTATATTTCTTTACGTTTTTCTTTATCTAATTCAGTAAATCCTTTTTCCCATAAAGCATCTATTTCAGGGTTAGAATATTTAGTTTGATTACAATATTGTCCTGTTTCAAACATACCTCTATATGGGTTTGGTTCTAATCCCCAAGCATAACCATTTACATACATATCACACTCAGTACTATTACTGAATAATACATTGAAGAAAGCTTTACTTTCATAAGGAACTATTTCAGCTTCTATATCTATTTTTTTCAACTCTTGTTGAGCTACTAGAGCATAGTTTTTATGACCAAATCTACCTGTGTTATAACCTATTTTTAGTTTATCAATTTTAACACCACTCTTAGCTAATAAGTCTTTAGCTTTATTTGCATCTTGGTCATATCCTTCAACACCTTCTTCTGTATAGAAGTCTGCTTCTGGAACTAATATAGATTTTGCAGGAACAGAACCTTCTTTTCCATATGCTGATTCTATCATTTCATTTCTATTTAGAGCATATGATAAAGCTTGTCTTACTTCTTTATTAGCCATATTTGTTATATTTTGGTTAAATACAATATAGTTTAATCTTTCCTCACTATAAGTATAAGTTTGTAAGTTTGAATTTGATTTTGCTTTTTCGTATCCTTCAGCAGATGTCTTCATAAGTGAAATTTCACCATTGTTTAAAGCAGCTTCTTGAGATGCTTCATTAGGTATTATTTTTAATGCTATAGAGTCTGCTTTTGCTTCTCCACCAAAGTAATCTGTATTTTTTTCAAATACTATACTTTCACCTTTTTTCCATTCTTTAAATTTGAATGCACCAGAACCAACTGGATTATTATTTTTTTCTGATTTAGCTATGTTTGATTCACCTTCAAATACATGTTTAGGTATTGGAGCAATCTTAGAGATACCATATAAGAAAGAGTCACTTGCAGTAGGTAAGGTAATTTTAACAGTTAAATCATCAGTTTTTTCTACTTTAACTGGTTTTTCACCTACTAATAAGTATTGTCTTGATGGAGAATTTTGTTTTTCATCTAAAACTGTATTAAATGTAAATAAAACATCATCAGCAGTTATTGGTTTTCCATCATGCCATTTTAAATCAGATTTTAAATTTATAGTTAGTTCTTTACTATCTTTAAAATCTATTTTTTCTGCTAAATAATTTACTAAATTTCCTTTTTCATAAGTATAAAGAGGAGCATAAACTATATTTGATGCAAGAGAATCTTCTTTAACATTTGCAAAAGCACCATTGATTATATCTGGGTCACTTGCCATAGGGATTACAACAGTTCCACCAGATTTACTTTCTCCTGCACTGGATTTGTCTTTATCATTTGAACTACAAGCTGTAAATGTAAGCATTAATGATGAAACTAAGATTAATGATGCCAATTTTTTGAATTTCATATCTTATAAAACCTCCTAAAATAATATTTAACACATATCCTTTATTTTATAATAATAATCATTATTAAATCAATAAGTATAGAAATTAACTATTGTGTCGATTTGATTGATAGAAAAAACAATAAAATGTAAAAAGAAGTTGTATTTTAAAATTTTATGAAATAAAATCAGAAAGTGTATGTTATTTTAAGCAATTATGCTGAGAGGAGAAAATAATGAATAAAACACTAGTTGAGTTTAAAGATTTAAAAGTGTATTTTCATACAGATAAAGGTATTGTGAAAAGTGTAAATGGAGTAAGTTTTGATATAAATGAAGGAGAAACAGTTGGGATAGTTGGAGAATCTGGATGTGGTAAATCTGTAACAGCAATGTCTTTGATGAAACTAATTCCAACATCAAAAATAGAAAGTGGGGAAATAATTTTTCAAGGAAAAGATATTTTAAAAATGAAAGAAAATGAACTTAGACAAATAAGAGGTAATGAAATATCTATGATTTTTCAAGAACCAATGTCTTCTCTAAATCCAGCATTTACGGTTGGAAATCAAATTATTGAAGGGGTAATGCTACATCAAGGTTTATCAAAAGAAGAAGCTAAAAAAAAGGTAATAGATATGATAAAACTGGTAGAGATACCAAGAGCTAAAGAAATATATGATTCTTATCCACATGAATTGTCAGGTGGTATGAGACAGAGAATAATGATAGCTATGGCTTTATCTTGTAACCCCAAATTACTTATAGCCGATGAACCTACAACAGCTCTAGATGTTACTATTCAAGCCCAAGTTTTAGATATAATGAAAAATATAAAAGAAAAATTAAATACATCTATAATGATGATTACACATGATTTGGGAGTAGTTGCAGAAATGTGTGACAGAGTAGTTGTAATGTATGCGGGTAAAATTATAGAAGTAGCAGATGTTGTTGAGTTGTTTAAAAATCCAAAACATCCTTATACTATTGGACTTTTAAAGTCAAAGCCTATTCTTGGTAAAAATGTAGGTAATAGATTATATTCAATTCCAGGACAAGTACCCAATCCAATTGGTATCCCAGATTCATGTTATTTTAGTGATAGATGTGAAAAAGTACGTGACAAATGTAGAACTCAAATACCTCCTTTAATAAAACTACAAAATGGTCATAGTATCGCATGTTGGTTATATAAAAAGGAGGAGATATAAATGAAAAAAGAAGAAAGTTTATTAAAAGTAGAAGGTCTTAAAAAATATTTTGAAGTTAATTCTGGATTATTTAATAAGGAAGTCAAATATGTAAAGGCTGTGGATGGAGTATCTTTTGATTTAAAAAAGGGAGAAACTTTAGCTATAGTTGGAGAATCTGGGTGTGGAAAATCAACAACAGGAAGAGCTATTCTTAGATTAATAGAAAAAACGGAAGGTACAGTTGAATTTAATGGTATTGATATATATAAGTTAGAAAAGGAAGAACTTAGAAAGTTAAGACCAAAAATGCAGATGATTTTTCAAGACCCATATAGTTCGTTAAATCCAAGACTAAATGTAGAACAAATAGTATCTGAGGCTGTTATAGAACATAATTTAGTACCAAAGAGTGAGATAAAAGAGAATATATTAAATATCATAGAAAATTGTGGTCTTTCTAAGTATCATTTAAATAGAAAACCAGGAGAGTTTTCAGGTGGTCAGAGACAAAGAATAGGTATAGCAAGAGCTTTAGCATTAAATCCAGAGTTTATAGTTTGTGATGAGCCTGTTTCTGCTTTGGATGTTTCTATTCAATCACAAATTATAAATTTACTTATGGATTTACAAGATAAATATAAACTTTCATATTTGTTTATATCTCATGATTTGAGTGTTGTAAATCATATTGCACATAGAGTTTGTGTTATGTATCTAGGTTCTGTAATAGAAATTGCGACAAAAGAAGAACTTTATTTGTATTCTCAACACCCATATACAAAAGCACTTATGAGTGCAGTACCAGTACAAGACCCCACAATCCAGAAAAATAGAATTATATTAAAGGGAGATATTCCGTCTCCAACAAACCCACCCTCTGGATGTAAGTTTCATACAAGATGTCCTTATTGTAAGGAAATATGCAAAATAGAAGTGCCAGCTTTAAAGGAAATCTCAAAAAATCATCTTGTTGCATGTCACTTAGTATAGAGGTTTTCAAAATTAAATTTAACATATATAATAAAAATAATAGTTAGATTTTCTTAAAAATATGATGAATATACTTGAAGGAGAATCGCTATTAAATGATGTTGCAGGAGTAGTAGCATTTAAAGTTGCAGTACTTGCTACTGTTACAGGCTTTTTTTCAATAAAAGAAGTAGGTATTCAATTTTTGATTACTGCACTTGGAGGCATAATAGTAGGAAGTATCTTAGGATATGTAATTATAAACATAAGACTTAGTTTGCATAAGTGGAATTTAGAAGAAATCCCAATGGTAATAGTTATACAGATAATGACTCCACTTTTTGTATATTTTGCGTCAGAAGAGTTGGGGATATCTGGAATTTTAACGGTTGTAATGGCAGGTATAGCCCATGGAATTGAAAAAGAACATTTACAAAATACAACCACTAAATTGAGAATAATATCAAATAATACATGGTATGTTTTAGAGTATGTATTAAATGGGTTCGTTTTTACATTACTTGGTTTTTTGTTACCAGGTATATATCAAGGAATTGTTACTAAAAACGAAAAAATAGCATTAAATTTAACTTTTATTGCTATTTTAATTGTAGTTATTTTATTTATTATAAGATTTATATGGGTATATTTATAGCATAGTTCTTTTATAAAAACTAAGAAAAATCCTTTAAATAATTTCTTTATAGGTTTTTTAGGATTTAAGAATGAAGAAGATGAAAAAGATGATACTTCTAGATGGAAATATTCATTAATAGTTGCTACTTGTGGTGTTCATGGTACATTTACACTTGCAACTGCTCTGTCTATACCATTTTACCTAGACAATAAAGATATGTTTCCAATGAGAGATATTGTTTTGTTTATATCATCAGAAGTCATACTTATAAGTTTATTACTAGCAACAGTTTTATTACCAATACTATTAAAAAAGAATGTACAAAAGTCAGAAAACTTATTGTCTGATGGAGAGGCATATAAATTAATTTTAAAAGAGGCTATTTTAAAACTTAGCAATGAAAAAGCTCAAGAGGTACAGCCAGTAATACATGACTTAAATGAGCAGTTAGTAGATTTAGAAAAAGGGATATTAAATACTCCAGATAACAAAATCATAAATATGATGATTGCAGAGGAAGATAATCAAGGTTTAATAGCTGTTAATAAATTATTGAATGATGGAAAAATTTCTGGGAGAGCATTTGAATTATATAGATTTTATATTACGAAGTCGAGAAAATCTGTCCAAAAATCAATATTTAAGATTGTAAAATTAAAAGTAAGTATGTGGATTATAGATAGAAAAGTAAAAACAGAAGTAAAAGAAAAGATTACAAAAATAATATCTGAAAATAAGGAGCTAATTAAAGAGTTTCACCATGCATATGCACTTTCTACAAAGACAGCTATATCATTTATAAATAAAAATATTAATGAAGATAATAGGCATGAATCATTAATAGTAATTAGATTTTACAATCGTTATTTAAATTGGTTAACTAGAAAAATTCATAATGATGATAAATTTGAAGCAAAAGTAGGATACTATAGATTAATGGCAATACAAAGTGAAAGAGATAGTATTCAACAATTAGTTGAAAGTAAACAAATATCAAGAGAAGTAGCTAAAGAATTATTGGAAAATATTCTTTATGATGAAATGATGATGATAGAATGAAAATTATAAACTGTATAATGTTTAAATTTTATTGGTACTAAAAAAATAGGAAATAGTTTTCAATAATTTGCTTGACATATATAATCATTTATAATAGAATAAAGCTATAAATTGAATACAATATTTATGAGCGTTAACAAACTGGATTGTTACTGGGAAGCAGGCAATACCTAAGTTAAGATATACAGGTGAATTGTATCTTAATTTAGGTGTTTTTTTATGAATAAGGGAAATTGTATTTTGGGAGAGATATTGATTATGATTATTCAACAAATTTACAATAATAATGTTGTATTAGTTTTAGATGAAAACCAAAAAAAAGAATTAATACTAACAGGATGTGGAATAGGATTTCAAAAAAAGAAGGGTCAAGAAGTAGATAAAAGTAAAATTGAAAGAACCTTTGTAACACAAGATGAAAGTTTTATAGATAAAATTGGAAAATTAGCAAGCCAGGTTGATGAAAAGTTTTTTGAGGTGAGCACAGAGGTAATTGCTCATGCAGAAGGCATTTTAAATACTGAGCTTTATGAGTACATATATGTAGCACTTACTGACCATATTGCATTTGCAATTAAAAGATATCATGAAAATATAACTATAAAAAATGATTTACTACATGAAATAAAAAGAATTCACAAAAAAGAATACGAAATTGGAAAATGGGCTGTAGATTATATAAATAAAGAATTTAATGTAGAGTTTCCTTTAGATGAGGCAGGATTTATAGCTATGCACATAGTAAATTCAAACTATAAAGGCAGTTCAAAGGAATCCCTGTTAATTACTAAAATTGTAAAAGACATACTCAATATTATAAGATATTATTATAGAGTTGAGTTTAAAGAAGATGATATAAATTATGATAGACTTCTTACACACTTAAAGTTTTTTGCAAATAGATTAGTAAAAAGAGAGGAACTCAATGATACTAATAATGATATTGTAGATATAATCAAGATAAAGTATGAAAAAGATTATAATTGTGCATATAAAATAAAGACACATGTAGAGAAAAATTATGATTACTATGTAAGTCAAGATGAACTATTATATTTAACACTACATATTAAAAGAGTTATATCTGTGTTGAATTCATAATAATATTACTAAATAAATATAAATTAAATATCGGTACTTAAGATACTATGTAAAATTTAATAGAAATATAATAATTTTAAAACATTAAGGTTGTTACTGATAATGCAGGCAAGACTTAGGTTTATAAAAAAATTATAACAGTTTATTTTTAATTCTAAAATTAGGTTGATATAGGTTTATTTATATTAACATGAGATTTATTTTTAGGGTTAAAACTACTAGTGTAATTTTTTATAAGCTTAAGTCTTTTTTATTTAAAAAATATAAAATAATAAGGAGAGAGAAGTAAATGAAAAAAATATTTGGTGTTTTACAAAAAGTAGGAAAATCTTTAATGTTACCAGTTGCATTACTTCCAGCAGCAGGTATATTGCTTGGTGTAAGTAATGCTTTAGCAGGAGATGCGTTACTTGCTCATTTTCCAGCACTAGCAAATCCTACATTTCAACTTATAATAAGTATAATGGAAAGTTCAGGGCAAATTATATTCAATAACTTGCCTCTTATATTTGCAGTTGGTGTAGCTGTGGGTCTAACTGAAGGCGAAGGTGTAGCAGCATTGGCAGCTATAGTAGGTTTTTTAATCCTTAATACGTCTATGGGTGTTATGGCAGGTGTCACAGAAGATATGATAGATAATTCTATGTATGCAAGTATTGTTGGAATACCAACAATTCAAACAGGTGTATTTGGAGGTATCATAATAGGTATAGTAGCTGCTTATCTTTATAAAAAGTTTTATAAAATTGAACTACCTCAATACTTAGGCTTTTTTGCAGGTAAAAGATTTGTGCCTATTGTTACATCATTAGTCGCAATAGTAATAGGAATCATATTATCATTTATTTGGCCACCAATACAAGAAGGGTTACTTAGTTTTTCAAAAAATGTTATAGAAGCAAATCAAACATTAGCAGCATTTATGGAAGGGTCTCTAGAAAGATTATTAATACCTTTTGGTTTACATCATGTTTTCCATAATCCATTCTGGTATCAATTTGGAGAATATGTAAACAAAGCGGGTGAACTTGTAATGGGTGACCAAAAGATATTTTTTGCTCAACTTAAAGATGGGGTAAATTTCACAGCAGGTACTTTTATGACAGGTGCATTTCCATTTATGATGTTTGGTCTTCCGGCAGCAGCACTTGCTATGGTACATGAAGCAAAGCCAGAAAAGAGAAAGTTTGTAGCAGGAATAATGGCATCAGCTGCACTTACATCTTTTTTAACAGGAATAACTGAACCAATAGAGTTTGCATTTTTATTTGTTGCACCAGCATTATTTGTAGTACATTGTTTATTTTCAGGTTTATCATATGCAGTAATGCAACTATTAGGAGTTAAAATCGGATTCACATTTTCAGGCGGATTAATAGACTTCTTACTATTTGGTGTACTTCCTAATAGAACTCCATGGTATCTAGCTATTTTAGTAGGTATTGGATTTGCAGTATTATATTATAGTGTATTTAGATTTATGATAAGAAAGTTTAACCTAAAGACACCAGGAAGAGAAGATGAATCAGAGTCTAGTGTGGAGACTAGTGAAATGTCAAAAGATGAGTTGGCATCAGAAATACTAATAGCTTTAGGAAATAAAGAAAATTTAAAAAGTTTAGATGCTTGTATAACAAGACTTAGATTAGTTGTAAATGATATAGATAAAGTGGATAAAGAAAAGTTGAAATCACTTGGAGCAGCAGGCGTAATGGTTATTGGAAACAATGTTCAAGCTATATTTGGTCCAAAATCAGATGCAATAAAATCTAATATAAAAGATATAATAGAGGGAAAAGTAAAGGTTGAAAAGACTGATATTAAAAATATAGATAAAAAGAAAACGGAAAAAAATAATAACATAGAAAACACTAATATAGGCGATACTTTGGTGGAAGAAGAAATTTATTCATTGACAAATGGAGAAATCTTAGATATAGAAGAAGTTCCAGACTCTGTATTTTCAAGTAAATTAATGGGAGATGGATTTGCAATTAAATCTGACGATGGATTAATTTATTCACCAGTAGATGGAACTATTGGAGTTGTATTTCCAACTAAACATGCAATAATAATCAAATCTAAAAAAACTGGAGTAGAAATACTTATACATTTAGGTATAGAGACTGTAAACTTAGAGGGAAATGGGTTTGAAGTATTTGTAAATGTAGGAGATGAAGTGAAGTCAGGGGATAAACTGGTTAAGATGGATTTAGAATATATTGAAAAAAATGGTTTATCAACAATGAGTCCAGTAGTGTTTACGAATTTAGAACAAAATCAGAAGTTAAATATTAAAAAGGGAAAAGTTACAGCAAAAGAAAGTAATCGTGTAAGTATATTAAAAGGTAGTATTGAAAAAATTGGGTAGACATATTAACTGAATAGATATATTAATGTGTATAATTAAAACATTATGAAGTTGAGTAATTATATAAGCATGATTTAAAGTTATATATTTTAGTTTAATTAATAAAAATATATGATTTATATTTCAATAAATTAGAGGTATTAGTAAAATAGATATACTAATACCTCTAATTTTTTTGAAATAAAATTTATAATAATTATTTATTCATCTAACAAAGTACTATCTAAAGGGCTTTTATTGTTTGTATAGTTTTTAGGAGATACGCCATAATACTTTTTAAATGCCCTTACGAAGCTAGAATAATCATTAAATCCACATTTATTACAAACTTCACTCATAAGATGACCATTGATTATTAATGACTTAGCTAAAATCAATCTTTTTTGAATTATATAATTGTGTATAGATGTTCCAGTATGAGATTTAAATCTTCTCATAAGATAATATTTGCTTATAAAAAATTCAGATGCAATGCTGTCTATAGAAAGTTTATTCTCTATATTTAAGTTTATATAGTTTAATATTTTTTTTATAGTTTCATCGTAAAATACATCTTCTATAGATTCTATGTTCTCTTTTTTTAAGAAAATTCTATTTAAAAATATCATAAGCTGTATGAATAAGGTATTTCTTAGTATTCCATTTCCAAATTCATTACTAGATTCAGAAATATTTATTTGCTCAATAAAAAGTTTGAGTGATTCAATGTCATGTATATTTAAACGTAGTAGATTACATTTATTTTCTGTGGCTATCTTAAAACATTTTTCTAAATCACTAGTATTATCACTGTTTTTTTTCATAAATTCTGGGCTAATCCATATTGCGATTCTTTCATAAAATACATTTGAATCAATAACTGGTTTGTGAATTTCATTATTGCTAATAAAAAGTATGTCCCAAGGTTTTAGTTTATATGGAATTCCTTCAACAAAATAAGTGACATTTCCATCTATAAATATAATTATCTTATTAAAATCGTGATTATGGTATTCAAATTCTATGTCTTTTTTATCTCTGATACTAAATATTTTAAAATTATCATTTAAGTATCCAATTTTATTGTCTGTAGTTTTCATAAAAGACCTCTCTTAGATTATATTATAGAGAATTATAGAGCATTTTTTGCAATATTTCAAGCATTTTTAACCATTCACATAGTAAAAAATTCTTAATATAATATTACATGAAGTGTAATTTTAGCAAAAAGAGTTTAAAGGGAGGAAAGCATTTATGAAATTAAATGATATTATACAGGGGTTGGATATAATCAGTGTCAAAGGTGAATTAAATATAGATATTAATAATGTACAATATGATTCAAGAAAGGTTACAGAAGGTACATTATTTGTATGTATAAAAGGATTTGTGTCAGATGGTCATAAGTATATAAAAGATGCTATAAACAAAGGAGCAAAAGCTTTTATTGTTGAAGAAGATGTAGACATAAAAGGATATACGTTTATAAAAGTAAAAAATACAAGAGAAGATATGGCAAAGATAGCTGACAATTTTTATAATCATCCATCACAAAAATTTAATGTTATAGGAGTTACAGGTACTAACGGAAAAACTAGTATAACTACTATACTAAACGAAATATTAACTTTGAATAAAAATAAAGTTGGTCTTATCGGTACTATAAAAATATTTGATGGTGAAAAAGACATTATTTCTAATTCAACAACTCCAGAAAGTATAGATTTACAATATCATTTTAGTAATATGTTAAATAATGGATGTGATTACTGTGCTATGGAAGTTTCATCACACTCATTAGCATTAAATAGAGTTGATGAAACCGACTTTAAACTGGGAATATTCACAAACTTAACACCAGACCATTTAGACTTTCACAAAGATTTAGAAGATTATAGAAAAGCTAAAGAAAAATTATTTTTTAAGACTACTATGGCAAACATAATAAATATAGATGATGAGGGTGGTAAAAAGATATACGAAAATATAAAAGGTATAGATGTTCCTTGTTACACATATGGAGTTGAAAATAATGCTGATTTTATGGCTAGAGATATAAAATCAGATTCAGATGGTGTATCTTATAGATTAATAACTCCTTCTTATGAAGAAGTTATATTTATACCAGTTCCAGGAATGTTTACAGTATATAATACCTTAGCTGTTATAGCTGCTTGTTATATACTTGGCATACCTAAACCAGTATATAAAGAAGGTCTTAGACTTTCTAGTGGAGTATCAGGAAGGTTTGAAACAGTACCAAACGATAAAGGTATAAGTGTAATTGTTGATTATGCTCATACTCCTGATGCACTTGAAAATGTATTAAAAACAACTCAACAATTTGCAGAAGGAAAAATAATTTCTGTATTTGGATGTGGTGGAGATAGAGATACTGAAAAGAGACCTTTAATGGGTGCTATTGGACAAAAATATTCTGACATATGTATTGTAACTTCTGATAATCCAAGAACTGAAGAACCAGAAGCAATAATAAAGGATATACTTGAAGGAATAGATAAGGAAAAAGAAAATTATCATGTTGTTGCTGATAGAAAGCAAGCTATAGAAGAAGCTATAAGTATGGCAAAAAAAGATGATGTTGTAATTATAACAGGTAAAGGGCATGAAAATTACCAAATAATAGGTAAAGTTAAGCATCATTTTGATGATAAAGAGGTTGCCAATGAATGTTTAAGTAAAATGTAAGGTTAAAATTTAATAAAATATATATTTTAAGAATATAATATCAAAATTATTTTGATATTATATTCTTTTTATGTTAGTGGACATTAATACAAATTATGTTAGTAACCCTTAATATAAATAATATAATTTATTAAAATTGTATTACTTATATTAATTAATTTTTTATTGTAATAAAGTTGATAATTTTGTATAATTACAGTAAATATGGAAAAATAAGTATTGTCGTAAATTTGTTAGAATAATTAATATAAAATAATAATTATATACATATAGATTCCGGAAAGGCAGGAAGCATGATGTTGGGTGATGCAAAAAATAATAGGCAGGGTTTATCCATAATTGCTATCATAAGTATCTTAGTAGTTACAATTTCCTGTTTGATTTATGGTTCGAAGTTGAATAAGACACTGGGTGAGGAAACGAATCAATATCTTTCAGAAATAGCAAATCAAAGTGTCAATGTGTTAAAAAAACAAATTAATGGCGATATAAAATTGTTACAATCAATTTCAATATGTATTGAAGGAGAAGAATCTTTTGAATTGGACAATATTCTTTCAATACTTAAAAGAGAATCTGTCAATAGCTCCTTTAAAAGAATGGGCGTTATTCTACCAGATGGTATGGCATATACTACAGATGGTTATGTAGAAGATTTTTCTAAGAGAGATTATTTTTCCAAGTCAATGCAAGGAGAAGTAGTCATAACAGGTAAGTTAAAAGATGTAATAAAAGACTATAAAGACATTAATGTGTACTCTGTACCAATTTATAAGGGGAACAAGATTATTGGTGTTATATTTGCTACACATAGTACAAAGTTATATGAAAAGATACTCTCTGTACCAACGTTTAATGGAAAAGGATATTCTTATATAGCTAATAGTAGTGGTGATATTGTTTTAAATCCAAGTAGTAAAAACGCAAATTCTAATATGGAAAATTTATTTTCATATATAAATAAAAGTAATGCCTTATCAAAATCTACTCTTAATGATATGAAGTTAAATATAAAAAATTCTAAATCAGGTTCATTAAGTTATAATATGTCTGGAAAAGGATATTATTTAAGTTATGCTCCAATAGGAATTAATGATTGGTATCTTTTTTCTGAAGTTCCTAGAACTGCTGTATCTGAAAAATCATATGCTATTATAAAACTTACACTATCAGCATGTATAGTTTTAATTGTGATATTTACATCATTAATAATTTATATCTTGATTATGCAAAAAAAGGGCAAGGAAAGATTAGAAGAATTTGCATTTAAAGATAGCATTACAGGAATTGGAAATTCAAATAAATTTAATCTGGAAGGTGGTAAATTTTTATCCACTCATGAGAAAAAGAATCTAGTTTTAATTTATTTTGATATAGATAAATTTAAGTTAGTAAATGATAGATTTGGATATGAAGAGGGAGATAGAGTATTAAGAAAAATTGCAGAGATGATTGAAAATATGTTTAAAGAACAGTCTGTATTTTCAAGAATTTCAAATGATAATTTTGCTATAATATTTGAAAAAAAGAAGGATAAAGAATCAGTTATAGAGATATGTGAAATTATGCGTAAAAAATTATCTATGATAAAAACTAGCTTAGGGGTGGAACTTAATCTGATACCATCTATAGGAGTATATTTTATTGAAGATGGAGAAACAAATATATCTACTTGTCTTGATAAAGCTATGATTGCAAAGACTACAGTAAAAAGAAAATACTTAAAAGTGTATGAAATTTATGCTGAGAATTTAAAGGAAACTCTTATAGAAGAACGTGATATTGAGCAAGAGATGCACGATGCTTTAAAAAATGAACAATTTAAGGTATACTTTCAACCTAAAATTGAATTATCAACAGGTAAAATAGTAGGTTCTGAAGCTCTTGTACGTTGGCAACATCCAAAAAAGGGATTAATAAGTCCAGGTGTGTTTATTCCTATTTTTGAAAAGAATGGTTTTATAACAGAATTAGATATGTTTGTATTTATTCAAGTTTGTAAAAACTTTAAACGTTGGGAAAATGAAGGTTTGCCTAGATTTCCTATATCAGTAAATTTATCAAGAGTACATCTTGAAAATCCTGACTTTATAGAGAAGTTTGAAAACATTGCAAAAGAATATGATATTGAACCAAATTTAATTGAAATTGAACTAACAGAGAGTGCAATATTTGATAATACAAAAATGTTGTTTAAAATAATGCAAAATCTAAAGTCTGTAGGATTTAAAATATCTATGGATGATTTTGGTTCAGGTTATTCTTCTTTAAATATGCTTAAAGATATGCCAATTGATGTCTTGAAATTAGACAGACAATTTTTTATAACAGTAGAAGAAACAAAAAAGAGTCAAATTGTGGTTTCAAGCATTGTTCAGATGGCAAAGCAACTTGATATAAAAGTTGTTTCAGAGGGAGTTGAAACCTTAGAGCAAGCAGAGTTTTTAAGATTTATAGGATGTGATATGGCTCAAGGATTTTTATTTGCAAAGCCAATGCCAATAGAAGAATACGAAAAGTTGATATTAAATAGGAATGATATTGAAGGTATAAGTACAGATTAAAAAGCTTAGTACAAAATAAAATAAAGATTTGTAAGGAAAGTGAACTTTGTGTAGTCAAAGTTCACTTTATTTATGTAAGAACACCTTAGTATAAAAATATGAACTAGGTTTAGAGTATTACTTTACATTATATGGAGCATATGATATTTTCTAAAAGAGATATAATTTTTCTATGGGTAGAAGTTTTTAATTTGAGTATAACAGTTTGTGAATCTAAGGATATCAGCAATTATTCAAGTACTTAAGGGAGGAAAAATTTTGAGTAATATAACAATTCGGGAAATGGTAAATGATGAAAGAACACTTGTTTGGAAAATTGGTAAATCTAGTTTTGGATTGGTTGAAGGGATGGCATTTAAAAAGCCTCAAAATGCTTTTCTTGCTATAATAGATGGTCATATTGTTGGTATGGCTTCCTATAAAATTTTTCCAGCAAAAAATGGCAAAAAAATTGGATATGTAGAAACAGCATATGTAAAGATGGGACATGAAGGTAAGGGAATAGGAGGTGAGCTTTACAAAAAAGTAACCATATTTTTAAAAGAACAAGGTTGTGAAACTACGACTGCTACTGTGAAGGACGATAATGTTGCATCATGGAAGTTGTTTGAAAATAATGGATATCATATTATAAGCTTTACACAAATGTTACAAAACTATGGGCTAATTAGTACAATACGATTGTGGTTTAATAGTACACTTGCTATTGCTTCTGGATTTCATTTATGGAGCACATTATCACGAAAAAATAGCTCATCAATTCAACAATTAGGAATCTATATTGTCTTAAACTTACTAATATCATTTCCTATTTTATTTTTTAGCAATAATTTTAATGATTTTGCTGTCAGAGTAGGTGCGTTTTTTTCATTACTGATTGTATCTTTACTTAGTGGATTAATTGCAACCCTGATTTCATCTGAAAAATGGAAGTTTATTGCTACAAGAGGTGGTTTGTTGATATCATTATTAATTACAATTTTGGGTGGTATATGGCCAGTGGTAGGTCGATTTTATCCAACAGAGTATAAGAGGAGTACTACATTTAGACGTAGTATGGGGATTGAAGGATTGTTTGAGTGGTTAGGAGTACTACTTTTTATTTTAGTAGTAGCAGTATTTGACAAACAATCAGAATTTTATGAATATATTATTTCCTTTGGGATAAGTTTTTTACTTTTTCATAGTATACCTTTTTATCCATTTGGATGTTTTGGTGGAAAGCGTATTTGGGATTACAGTAAAGTACTTTCATTGTTGACAATTATAATTTCTGTAGGAATACTATATAATTTTTAAAAGGAACAAGCCTTTGGTTAAACATGAATTTAAAGTTTGAAATAGTAAAATGAAGTTTTATAAGTTTTATTTTTTAATATTCTATATTTTTTTATTTAAAATATAGAATATTTTATTTTTATAAAAAAGAGAGTTTCTATTATGATTTTCAAAAATCAATTAGAAAAACTCTCTTTTTTATAAAATCTAAATAGCTATTATAATATAATAGAAATTTCTATTATTCTAATTTCTTTATTACAATACAATAGTTAAGATTGTAGATAAATAAACATTTTAAACATTAAATCTAAATAATATTACATCTCCATCTTTAACTATGTATTCTTTACCTTCTAATTTAACTAATCCTTTTTCTTTAGCAGCTGCCATAGTACCATGTTCAACTAAATCATTAAAAGCAATTGTTTCAGCTCTGATAAATCCTCTTTCTATGTCAGAATGTATTTTTCCTCCTGCTTGAGGTGCTTTACTTCCAAGCTTTATAGTCCATGCTCTAACCTCTTTTGGACCAGCTGTTAAGAATGAAATTAGACCAAGTAAGGCATAAGATGATTTTATAAGTTTATCAAGCCCTGATTGTTCAAGCCCTAGTGTTTCTAAAAATTCTTTCTTTTCTTCAGCAGAATCAAGTTCAGAAATTTCTGCTTCTATTTGTGCACATACAACAACAACTTCAGCATCTTCTGTTTCTGCAAATACCTTAACTTGTTGAACATACTTATTACTCTCTCCGTCATCTGCTAAATCATCTTCTGATACATTTGCAGCGTATATTACAGGTTTAGATGTAAGTAAATCTAATGAATTTACAAAGATTTGTTCATCTTCTGTAAATTGCATAGTTCTTACACACTTACTATTTTCTAGAGTAGCCATGATTGAATTTAATAAATCAAGTTCAGAACCTAAAGTTTTATCAGCTTTAGCGGCTTTTTGAGTTTTATGAATTCTTCTTTCAAGAATCTCTATGTCAGAGAAAATTAATTCTAAATTTATAGTTTCTATATCGCGAAGTGGTTCAACAGAACCATCTACATGTATAACATTTTCATCTTCAAAACATCTGACAACATGTACGATTGCATCAACTTCTCTTATATGTGATAAAAATTTATTTCCTAAGCCTTCTCCTTTAGAAGCCCCTCTAACTAAACCAGCTATGTCACAAAATTCTATGGCAGTAGGAACTATTTTTTCAGAGTTGTACAATTCTTTTAGTTTATCTAATCTTTCATCTGGAACAGATACAACTCCAACATTTGGGTCTATTGTACAAAAAGGGTAATTTGCAGATTCTGCACCTGCTTGAGTTATTGCGTTAAATAGTGTGCTTTTACCTACATTTGGTAAACCAACTATACCTAATTTCATATTAATCGTCCTCTCTCTTATTCTTTTTATATTCTTTATATAACTTTAAACAATCAATCTATAGGATTGTAAAATTGTTTTAATTATAGACATACATATTGATTATACATCATATATATGAAGCTTGTAAACTAGACTTTAAAGCAGAATGGTCTAAATAATTTTTAAATAAAAATATTACTTTTAGAAAATAATAAAAAGGATATAATTAAATAGAAGGTTTTTATATATAAGTATATACAATCAAAAATGAATAAATTTCAATTTTAAAATTGATGTTTAAATAAAAAATAGGAGGTACATATGGTTAATACTAAGAAAATAATAAATTTGGGTAATAATATTAATCTAACTTTGATAAAAACAGAAAAGTTTAAATCAAATCTTATAAGTTTGTATGTTCAGAGATTGTTGGATAAAAAAGAAACTACAAAAAATGCTTTGATACCATCAATAATAGCAAGCGGAAGTGAAAAATATCCTAGTGCTAGAGCAATATCCAATAAACTAGATGATTTATATGGTTCATCTATGGGAGCTGATGCTGTAAAGCGTGGAGAGCGTCAAGTACTAAGTTTTAAAATAATTAATATAAGTGAAAAGTATTTAGATGAAAACATATTTGAAGAAGTAGTAGAATTTTTTAATGAAGTAATAAATAATACACTTGTTGTGGATGGTGGATTTAAAGAAGAATATTTAAATATTGAAAAAGAAAATTTAAGAGATAAGATACAATCAATAATAAATGATAAAAAAGAATATGCACAAGATAAATGTATAGAAGCTATGTGTGAAAATGAAAAATACAGTATAAGTGAGTTTGGTTATGAAGATGAAATAGATAATATAACATCAAAAGACCTATATGAACATTATAGAAATATACTTAAAACATCTCCAATAGACATAGTTGTAGAAGGTGATTTTGATGAAGATAAGGTTGTAGACATAATAAGCAAGAATTTAAAATTCGAAAGAGAAGATATTATAGATATACCAAAAGAAGATTTCATAAAACATGTAGATGAAGTAAAAGTAGTAGACGAAAAAATGGAAATAACTCAAGGTAAGTTAGTTATGGGGTATAGAGCAAATGTAGATTATGTAGATAATGATAAATACTATGCTCTTGTGGTCGGAAGTAATGTATTAGGTGGTGGGCCACACTCTAAACTATTTGTGAATGTAAGAGAAAAGGAAAGCTTATGCTATTATATTTTCTCTTCAATAGAGAAGTATAAAAGCATTATGCTTATATCATCTGGAATAGAAACTAAAGATTATGATAAAGCTGTAAAATTAATAAAAGAACAATTAGAAAGTCTAAAAGCAGGAGATATATCTGATGAAGAGTTAGAAAATAGTAAGCTTGCTTTAGTTAACTCTATGAAGTCTATAACAGATAATATAGGTGGAATGTCTGATTTTGCTTTTTCTCAGTCTATGGCAAAGACAAATTCTGAAGTAGAAGACATAATATATAGTATAGAAAAAGTTACTAAAAAAGATATAGTCGAAGCTGTAAAAGATATAGAACTTGATACTGTATACTTTTTAAGAAATTAATGGAGGAGATGTCTATGGAAAAAATAGTTAATGATATATTAAGAGAAGAAGTTTATTATGAAAAATTACAAAATGGCTTAGATGTATACTTTATGCCAAAGAGAGGCTTCACAAAAAAATATGCTATTTTAGCTACTAATTATGGTTCAAATGACTTAGAATTTGTTCCAATAGGAGAAGATAAAAAGATTAGAGTAAATGAAGGAATTGCACATTTTCTAGAGCATAAGATGTTTGAACAACCTGATGGAGGAGATGCATTTGAAAAGTTTTCTAAATTGGGTGTAAGTGCAAATGCATTTACTAATTTTACAATGACAGCATACTTATTTTCAGCTACTGAAAATTTTTATGAGAGTTTAGAACACTTAATTGATTATGTTCAAACACCTTATTTTACAGATGAAAATGTTGAAAAGGAAAAAGGTATAATAGCACAAGAGATAAAAATGTACAATGATGACCCAGACTGGAATGTATATTTTAATTGTCTAAAGGCTATGTATGTAAATTATCCTGCTAGAATTGATATAGCTGGTACAGTAGATAGTATATATAAGATAACTAAGGAAGAACTGTATAAATGCTATAATACTTTCTACAATCCAGGAAATATGGCTTTGTTTGTTGTTGGTGATTTAGATGTAGAAAAAGTCATAGATGTAACTAAAAAAGCAAATAATTATGATGTAGATAAGCTTTCTAAGAATATAGAAAGATTTTATCCTGAAGAACCAGCAAATGTAAAGGAAAAAGAAGTTATAGAAAAGTTTCCTATATCTATACCTATGTTTAACATAGGTTTTAAAGATAATAATGTAGGTATAAAAGGAAAAGAACTTTTACGTAAAGAAATTGTAACTGACATACTTGTAGGTATGTTATTTAAAAAGGGTAGCAAACTTTATGAAGATTTGTATATGCAAGGTCTGATAAATGAAAATTTTGGAGCTGGATTTTCATCTCAAGTAGACTATGCTTTTAGTGTAATTGCTGGAGATTCTAAGGAACCTAAAAAAGTAAAAGAGATAATTCTTGAATATATAGAAAAAGCTAAAAAAGAAGGATTATCTAAAGAGGAATTTGAAAGAACTAAAAAGAAAAAAATTGGTTCATTTATTAAGTGTTTTGATTCTATAAACTTTATAGGAAATAGTTTTATATCTTATACATTTAAAGAGATAAATATTTTGGATTATTTAGATATTATTAAAGATGTTACTTTTGAGGAAATTGAAGAAAGATTAAAAGAACACTTTAAAGAAGAGTATTGTGTTATTTCTATTGTAGAACCTAAGTAGAAAATTTGAACATTACAATGAGTAGCTAAATGCCAAATAGTTAATTTTGATACTTATTTTATTTAGATAGCAAGTGAGCTTGTTGAATATACTTATATAAATTAAGTTAGTAAAAATTAAATATTATTAATAAAAACTTATAGAGAGATTGGTGTATATTATACACCAATTTCTTTGATTACAAATAATTTATGAATGATTTTATTGTGATGATGTGTATAATATATTTTGAGTATTTGTAGAATCAACATCAATATGTTTTGTAGAATTAACATTAATATGTTATCATAATTTAGTATAATTACAATTAATTATAAATATGGTGTATTGCTTTGGAAATATTTTAATTAAGATAAAGAGGTGGAGTTATGGATAGAGTTGCATTTACACTGTTTGGGATAGACATAATGTGGTATGGAATACTCATGGCTAGTGGTATGATTTTGGGAACTTTAATAGCAATAAAAGAGTCAAAAAGAGTAGGACTTAAAGAAGATGATGTATTAAATATAGCTATCATAGCAATTCCTGTTGGATTAATATGTGCAAGAATATATTATGTTATATTTAATTGGAGTTATTATGCTCAAAATCTATCTCAAATCCTTAATTTTAGAGGTGGTGGACTTGCTATACATGGAGGATTAATAGGTGGAATCTTAGCTGGTTACATATACACTAAGGTTAAAAATATTAATTTCTTAAAAATGGCTGATACTGTCATACTTGGAATGCCTTTAGCACAAGCTATAGGAAGATGGGGAAACTTTATTAATGGAGAAGCTCATGGAGGTACAACTAATTTACCATGGGGAATAATGGTTGATGGAGTAAAGGTTCATCCAACTTTTCTATATGAGTCTATATGGGATTTTGGAATATTTATAGTTTTATTATTGTTTAGAAAGAATAAAAAATACGAAGGACAGGTTATAGTAACTTATATAACCCTGTATTCAATAGGAAGATTTTTTATAGAAGGATTAAGAACAGATAGTTTAATGTTAGGGCCACTTAGAATGGCTCAAGTGATAAGTTTAGTTGGAGTTGTTGGTGCTATAATAGCACATATTTATTTATCAAAGAGAAATAAAAACAACAGTATTGAAAAATAATTTAAATAGTGAGTTTAAAGGAGGTAGTTATGGAATTTCATCATGTATCAGTTCTTTTAAATGAATGTATAGAAAATTTAAAGATAAAACCAGATGGAGTATATGTTGACTGTACTATGGGGGGTGCAGGACATTCCAAAGAGATAGTAAAAAAATTATCAGATAAAGGATTGTTTATAGGGTTTGACCAAGATAAAAATGCTATAAATACAGCAAGAGAAAGACTAAGTGAATATGAAAACAGAGTAAAATTTGTTCATAGCAATTTTGAAAATATAAAAGAAGAATTGGAAAAAATAGGAGTTTATAAGATAGATGGTGTATTAGCAGATTTAGGAGTTTCCTCTCATCAACTTGATGAAGCTGAGAGAGGATTTTCTTATATGCAAGATGCACCACTTGATATGAGGATGGATGTTAGGTGTGAATTTTCAGCATATGATGTTGTAAACACTTATTCAGAAGATGAACTAGCTAAGATAATTAAAGATTATGGTGAAGATAACTGGGCTAAACGTATAGCTAAATTTATAGTTGAGGAAAGAGTGAATAAACCAATAGAAACCACAGGTGAATTGGTTGATACAATTAAAAAAGCTATTCCTAAAAAAGCTAGAATAGATGGGCCTCATCCAGCTAAAAGGACTTTTCAGGCTATACGAATAGAAGTAAATAATGAACTTGGAGTAATTACAAAGATGATAAATGATGCTTCTTCTATAATGAATGAAGGAGGTAGAATTTGTATAATAACATTTCATTCGTTAGAAGATAGAATAGTAAAGAATGCATTTAAATATCTTGCATCAGATTGTATATGTCCACAACATTTACCAATATGTCAATGTGACAAAGAATCTGAAGTAAAAATAATAACTAGAAAACCAATATTACCTAGTGCTGAAGAAATAGAAGTAAATCCACGTTCAAGAAGTGCTAAATTGAGAGTAGCTGAAAAAATATAATTTATATAGTTTGAGAGTAAGGGCTAGCTATGTAATAAAATAATAAACTTCTTAATGATAGTTAAAACCTATTATAGTTTTTATTAGAATAGAAAACAACTATGATATAATCGACAATATAGAAAAATATTTTCTGTTATAATATAACTAAAATAGATATTAGGAGTGAAGAAAAATAGAGAATAAGCATAAAAAATTATTAATAAAAATTTGTATTATATTGGGGGTACTTGCTATTTACTTTTTTATACCTCCTGTTAAAAAAATGGTAAATCAGATGATATTTTATCTGAGTATGTTAAATTTAGATGCAATTAAGGAGTACATACTATCATTTGGAGTTTGGGCACCAATAATATCATTTGCACTTATGATATTACAATCAATAGCTGCACCTCTTCCTGCATTTTTAATTACTTTTGCAAATGCAGCCTTATTTGGATGGGTAAATGGTGCTATACTGTCATGGGTTAGTGCAATGGCAGGTGCTGCAATCTGTTTTGTAATTGGGAGATTTTTAGGTAGAGATGTAGTTGCAAAACTTACAAGTAAATTTGCACTAGAAAGTATAGATGGTTTTTTTGATAAATATGGAAAACATACAATTTTAATTGCAAGATTGCTTCCTTTTATATCTTTTGACCTTGTGAGTTATGCAGCAGGTCTAACATCTATGAGTTTTATATCTTTCTTTATAGCTACTGGGGTAGGACAATTACCAGCAACCATTGTATATTCTTATGTTGGTGGGATGTTGACTGGTGGAGCTAAAGTCATGATGACAGGACTTTTAATATTATTTGCTTTAAGTGTATTGATTTATATGTTAAAGAAAATATATAGTGATAAAAATAAATAAAAATTAGTGTATAATCTATAGGTTCGATATTCAAGAATTAGTGAATCTATAGATTTTTTGTTGTGTATAGAAAAAATTACAAATAGATTGTGTAATAGTGTATTAATTTAGCGATGAAATTTTAAAGGAAGAGATATGATTAATAACAAATATAGTATAGAGGAAAATCTAAAAATCTATATTATCGGGGTGATAATTTGAAAAAAAATTATAAAATACATAATCTAAATGAATATAAAAATAAAAAAAAGAATAATTATAAAAAGAGAATTAATAAAAAAATAGGGGCTAAATGTATTTTATTGATTACAACTTTCGTAGTAATAATATTGAATCTATGTGGTTATTCAAAAATTTCAGAAATGAAATATGATATTTATTATTTACAAAAAGATTTAAGAAAAAAAGAGATAGTATTAGAGGAACTAAAGGCAAAAGAAACTGAAAAAACATCAATAAAAGAAATTGAGTTAAAAGCAAAGGAATTGCTCAATATGGACTATCCAAAAGATGGACAAATAAAGTATATAAATGTGGATAACTAGGGGGAATAGGTTTGAGAAAAGTAAAAAGGATAAGCAAAAAAAGACTGGTACTTGTTCTTGTTTTAGCATGTGCACTGTTTTTTTGCCTTGTTATTAGGACTGGATACTTACAACTTATGAAAGGTAATTGGTTGAGTACAAAAGCATTAGAACAACAAACAAGAGATATACCTATAGAGCCTAAAAGAGGAACTATATATGATAGAAATATGAAAGAATTGGCAGTAAGTGTAACTAAATATACAGTTTGGTGCAAACCTGTAGAAGTTGAAGATAAAAAAGAAGCGGCTGAAAAAGTTGCTGAAATTTTGGATGAAGACTATAAAGATATTTATTCTCTAATAAGTAAAAAAAATATGGCTCTTGTAAAGGTCAAAAGATGGATAGATGATGATAAGGCAAGTAAAATAAGGGATGCTAAATTAGGTGGAATATGGGTAGCAGAAGACAATCAAAGATATTATCCTTATGGAAATTTTGCACCATATGTAATAGGTCATACTTCTTCAGATGCAACAGGGATATCTGGTATAGAGATGCAATATGATAAAAAATTAAAAGGGAAAGCTGGAAAACTAATAGTAAGTACTGATGCTTCAGGTAGAGAAATTCCACAAGGTATGGAAAAATATTATGAACCTGTTCAAGGGAATGGTCTTGTATTGTCTATAGATGAAGTAATCCAACATTATACTGAAAAAGCAGTACAAAAAGCTTATGAAATAAACAATGCAAAGAAAGTCACTGCAATAGCAATGAATCCTAAAACTGGTGATATACTTGCTCTAGCATCAAAACCAGATTATGACCCTAACGACTCAAGAACACCAATATATCCATATTATCAAGAAGAACTTGAAAAATATAGCGATAAAGACAAAATAAAGGGCTATTATCAAATGTGGAGAAATCCAGCAGTAAGTGATACATATGAACCAGGTTCTACATTTAAACTTATTACATCTTCTAGTGCTCTTGAAGAAGGAGTAATAAAAGATGGTGAGAAATTCACATGTACAGGTAGTGTAACTGTAGGAGGAAGAAAGATTAAATGTTGGAGACACTATAGACCTCATGGAACACAAGAGTTTAAACAAGCAGTACAAAATTCTTGTAACCCTGTGTTTGTTGAATTAGGAAGTAGATTAGGTGTTGGTAAAATGTATGATTATATAGAATCTTTTGGTCTTATGAATAAGACAGGTATAGATTTACCAGGAGAAGCTAAGGGGATATTATATAATGAAAAAAATGTAGGTCCAGTCGAGTTAGCTACAATATCATTTGGTCAATCCATATCAGTAACTCCAATACAACTTATAACAGCTATATCATCAATAGCAAATGGTGGAGATTTAATGCAACCAAGAGTAGTAAAATCTTATACTGACAATAAAGGTAATATAACTGAAACAGTAAAACCAAAAAAAGTAAGAAATGTTATATCTAAAGAAACATCCAAAAAAATGTTAGAAATTGCAGAGTCAGTTGTAACTGATGGTGGAGGAAAAATTGCATATATACCAGGATATAGACTAGGTGGTAAAACAGGTACAGCTCAAAAGGTTATAGATGGGAAATATGCTCAAGGAAAATATATATGTTCATTCGTGGGAATAGCACCTTGTGATGACCCACAAATTGTAGTTCTTGCTATTGTTGATGAGCCAACAGGAGTAAGTGCATTTGGTAGTACTACAGCAGGACCTATAGTAAAAGAAATAATGAATGATTCTCTAAAATATTTAGGGGTTAAACCAGTATATAAAGAAGAAGAAAAAGCTGAATATGAAAAGAAACAAGTCAAAGTACCAGATGTAAGAAATTTAAAAATTGGAGATGCAGTGAAAGCACTAGAAGATGCGAAGTTAAAACCAAATTTAGATACAGATATAGAAATTCCCAAGGATACAAAAGTAAAGGATGTTTTTCCAAAACCTGGAATAAAAGTTAATGAAGATTCAAGTATAACACTATATTTTGAAAACTAAAAAGTAACAGATAATTAACATATATCCATAAACATCTTCAAAAAAACAGAAATATAGTATATAATTATAAAGTTAAGAGTTATCGTAGGCAATGTATATGTAACGGTATACATTGCCTTTTGTTGCTAAGATAATATAGCTAATGTTTTATAAGGAGGAGTTTGAGAATGGAGTGCTTAACAATAAAGGAGTTAGTACTTGCAACTAATGGAAAGTTAATATATGGAGATTATAATGACTGTGTAAGTGATATAGTTATAGATAGCAGGGAAGCAAAGGCACAAAATGCATTTGTAGCCATAGTTGGAGAAAATTTAGATGGGCATACATTTATAAAGTCTGCCTATGATAGTGGATGTAAAACTTTTATAAAAAATGAAAGTAATGGAATAAAATTAGAAAGTTCGGATATAAATTTAATAGAGGTAAAAGATACAACTTTGGCTCTAGGAAATATTTCCAGATATTATAAAGAAAAATTTGACATTCCATTTATAGGTGTTACAGGTAGTGTAGGGAAAACAACTACTAGAGATATGATATATGCAGCTATTTCTGCAAAATTAAACATCTTGAAAAATGAAAAGAACCTAAATAATCATTTTGGGGTTCCTTTGACTTTGTTTAATTTAAATAAAGAACATGAGTGTGCTGTAATAGAAATGGGAATGTCTGGATTTAATGAAATAAAGTATTTGGTGGACATAGTAAACCCTAAAATTGCAGTCATATCAAATATAGGATTATCGCACATAGAAAACCTAGGTTCACAAGAAGGAATTTTAAAAGCAAAGCTGGAGATTGCTTCAAACTTTGATGATACAAATACTTTGATTGTGAATGGTGATGATAAATTTTTATCTACATTAAAAGAAAAAGAGCACATATATAAGTTAAAAACATTTGGATTTAATAAAGATAATGACATTTATTGTGAAGATTATACTATGGAAGAAGATAGTTTGACATTTACATGTGTCATAAATGGAAAAAAAGAGGAAATATTTATACCAACAATAGGAGAGCATAATATATATAATGCTATGTCGGCTATATTAGTTGGCATGAGTTTAAATATTTCTTTGGATTATATAAAAACAGGTTTAAAAAACTTCAAAGGGACAAAAATGAGATTAGACATAATAAAAAATGAAAGATTAACAATAATTAATGACTCATATAATGCCAGTCCAGATTCTATGGAAGCAGCCTTAAAAATACTTGGAAGATATAAAGGTAGAAAAGTAGCAATACTTGGAGATATGCTTGAGATGGGTGAAATTTCAGAGTATGGTCATAGATTAGTTGGAAAATCATCTATGAATAATACTGATATTATAATAACTATAGGTGAAAATTCAGTGTTTATTGGAGACGAAGCAAAACGATTAGGATTCGATTCATCCAATATATATCACTTTAAACATAGAGATGATGTATTTAATCAATTAGATGAATTAATAAAAACAGAAGACACTATTTTAGTGAAAGGCTCAAGAGGCATGAAATTAGAAAAAATAGTTGAATATCTAAATAAATAAGCTTAAACTAATGAGTTGATTGACAAGGGAGAGGAGTTTTATGATGTTAGGAATAACAGAGCTTACGTACACCGCATTGATTGCGTTTTTGATAGTAATTATAATAGGACCAATATTTATACCAATGCTTAGGAAATTTAAATTTGGTCAGACAGTTAGAGATGATGGACCTCAAACACATCTAGCTAAGAATGGAACACCTACTATGGGTGGAATTATAATGATTGTTGCAATTCTAATAACTGGACTTACAAGAGTAAAAGTTAGTCATGACATGGCAGTAGGTCTTATATGTATTGCTGGTTTTGGTTTTATTGGTTTTTTAGATGACTTTATAAAAATAAAGCTAAAAAGGTCACTTGGACTAAAAGCATATCAAAAAATAATCCTTCAAGTTGCATTATCTTTTTATGTTGCTTTTTATCAGTATACGTCATCATCAAGTGCTTCGCAACTTATGATACCATTTACAGATTTTGTAATAAATGTTGGAATACTATATATACCAATAATGATGTTTATAATAGTAGCAATAGTAAATGCTGTAAATTTAACTGATGGTCTAGATGGTCTAGCATCAGGAGTGACTTTAGTTGTTTCTGTATTTTTTATGTTGTTTGCAAGTTCAGTTGCAGGCAATACAGAAGTTGCAGTTTTGGCAGCAGCAACTGTTGGAGCATGTCTAGGCTTTTTAGGATTTAATTCATATCCAGCTAGAGTGTTTATGGGAGATACAGGTTCAATGGCATTAGGAGGTGCGGTTGTAGCATTTTCAGTTTTAACTAATTCTGTGCTTATAATACCTATAATTGGAGGTATTTATTTTGCAGAAGCTCTATCAGTTTTAATTCAAGTTGGATATTTTAAAGCAACTAGAAAGAGATTCTTTAAGATGGCTCCAATACACCATCATTTTGAACAATGTGGCTGGCCAGAAACAAGAGTTGTATTTGTTTTTTGGATTATTACAGTTGTTTTAGCTTGGATAAGTATAATAGCAGTATTTTAGGCCTAGGGGGAATAAAAAATGGACTTAAGTGGAAAAAAAGTTTTATTAGTAGGGCTTGCAAAAACTGGTATATCTACAATTAAACATTTAGATAAATTAGGAGCAAGTATAATTGTAAATGATATTAAAGATGAAAATAAATTAAAAAAAATACTTGATGAATTAAAATCTATAAATGACATAGAATACATATTAGGATGCCATCCAGAGGATGTAGACGATGTAGATATGGTTGTAGTATCTCCAGGGGTACCATTAGACCTGCCATTTATTTTGAAGCTAAAAAATTCAGGCAAGTATATAATTGGTGAGGTAGAATTAGCTTTTAAATTGTCAAATAATCCAACTTTTATAGGGATTACAGGTACAAATGGTAAGACAACTACAACTAGCTTAGTAGGAGAAATTTTTTCAAGTGCCAAAAAAGATACATATGTAGTTGGTAATATAGGGAATCCTGTAATAGATACTATAGAAACTTCAAATGAAGAATCTATACTTGTAACTGAACTGAGTAGTTTCCAACTTGAAAGTGTGGATGAATTTAGACCTAAAGTAAGTGCAATATTAAACATTACAGAAGATCATTTAAATAGACATCATACTATGGAAAAGTACATAGAAGCTAAATCAAAAATATTTATGAATCAAAATGCTGAAGATTTTTGTGTATTAAATTATGATGATGAAATAGTGAGAGGTCTAGCTGATAAATGTAATGCCAAAATAATTTATTTTTCAAGAGCTCATAGAGTAAATGGAGGAGTATATTTAGAAAATAATGACATAATAATAGATATAGAGGATAAGATTAAGTTTCTAAATAAAGATGATGTAAGTTTGCCTGGAGGCCATAACTTAGAAAATTGTATGGCAGCAATAGCAATCGCATATGTTTGTAAAGTAGATTTAGAAGTAATAAAAGATGTATTGATGACATTTAAAGGGGTTGAACACAGACAAGAGTTTGTAAGAAACTTAGATAATGTAATGTATGTAAATGATTCAAAGGGAACTAATCCAGATTCTACTATAAAAGCTGTACAGTCTTATAATAGACCTATAGTGCTTATAGCAGGAGGAATGGATAAGGGAAGCAACTTTGATGAACTTCTTGAAATTGCAAAGTCATATGTTAAATCATTAATTTTATTAGGAGAAACTGCACCAAAGATAGAAAGTTGTGCTAAAAATAAAGGATTTAATGACATACATATAGTAAAAGATATGGAGGAAGCAGTTAAGACTTCTCATGAGATTTCAAAAAATGGAGATATAGTGCTTCTTTCACCAGCTTGTGCAAGTTGGGATATGTATGAAAGTTTTGAAGTAAGAGGAAAAGACTTCAAAGATAATGTAAACAATTTAAAATAATCTCTTACCTCTAAACTTACTTAGATGGAAGAATGGAGGTAGATTAGTTGGATGCCTAAAGAAAATTTGAAAAAACAAATTGACATAAGGATGAAGACTGAATTTGATGGAGTAGTATTTTATACTACTATGCTTTTAGTATTTGTAGGAATAGTTATGGTGTTTAGTGCAAGTTTTATACAATCTTCATTTAAACATAATGATGCATACTATTTTCTAAAGAAAAATGTAATATATGCTATACTGGGATTTATAGTTATGATTATTACATCTAGAATAGACTATAATTTTTGGAAGAAAAATGCTACAGCAATTGGAGCTATAGCAGTAGTACTATTATTGTTGGTTTTAACTCCTTTGGGAATAGAAGCAAATGGAGCAAAAAGATGGTTAGGGATAGGTGCTTTAACATTTCAGCCTGCAGAAATTGCAAAGTTTGCTACAATAATATTAACTGCAAAATTGATTGAGAAAAATTATGATAAAATAAAATCTTTGACAAAAGGTGTTGTACCACTTCTCGTAGTTCCAGGAATATTTTTTGCGTTGATAATACTTCAACCAAATTTGTCAACAGCAGGTACTGTAATTCTAGTTACATTTGTAATGATATTTGTTGCTGGGATGGATATGAAAATTGTATTTGCTATGATAGGAAGTGGGGCTGCTTTATTTGCTGCATTAGTAATTGCTGAACCGTATAGACTTAGTCGTGTTACATCTTTTTTAGACCCATTTCAAGACCCACTTGGTAAGGGGTATCAGGTAATACAAGGTTTATATGCATTAGGCTCAGGAGGACTGTTTGGTTTAGGCTTAGGAAAGAGTAAGCAAAAGTATTTTTATATACCAGAGCCACAAAATGACTTTATATTTGCTATAATAGGAGAAGAGTTAGGATTAATTGGTTGTATAATAGTTATAATGCTATTTGTAGCCTTAGTCTACAGATGTGTAAGAATAGCGCTGAAGACTTCTAATGTATTTGCTTGTATGGTTGTCATAGGTATAGGGGCACAAATTGGAATACAAGCAGCTTTAAATATAGCAGTTGCAACATCATCAATGCCAGCTACAGGTGTAGCACTACCATTTATAAGTTATGGGGGTACCTCACTCACCATCTTTATGGGGGCTGTAGGTATAGTGTTGAACATCTCAAAGCATGTCAAAATTAATTAACAGGAGATGATGATTTGATGAAAGTTTTATTATCGGGCGGTGGAACTGGAGGACACGTATATCCAGCTATAGCTATTGCTAACAAAATAAGAGATGAACATCCAGACGCCGAGATAATGTTTGTTGGGACGGAAAAGGGAATAGAATCAGAAATAGTTCCTAAGTATGGTTTTGAATTGAAAACTGTAACAGTACAAGGATTTAAGAGAAAAATAGACTTAGATAATGTAAAAAGAGTTTTTAAGCTTTTTAAAGGATTGGAACAATCAAGAAAAATTGTTAAAAAATTTAAGCCAGATGTAGTCATAGGAACTGGTGGATATGTCAGTGGACCTGTTTTATTTAATGCGTCTATGGGAAAAATACCAGCTATAATACATGAGCAAAATTCTTTTCCTGGAGTAACTAATAAGATTTTATCCAAAACAGTTACAAAGGTACTTACAAGTTTTGAAGATTCACATAAAAGATTTCCTGAGGCAGCTGAAGAAAAATTAGTTTTTACAGGAAATCCAGTTAGAAAAGAAATTTTGTTATCAAGAAAAAATATCGCAAGAAAAAATTTAGGGATAAGTGAAGAGAAAAAAATGGTACTTTGCTATGGTGGTAGTGGAGGTTCAAGAAAAATAAATGATGCAATGAGACTTGTCATAAAGAATATGGTCAATGAAGATATAGCTTTTATATTTGCAACAGGAAAAAGCTATTATGAAGAATTTATGGAAAGTATCAGTAATATAAATCTTAAACCATACCAAAAAGTAGTACCTTATTTAGAAGATATGGCAAATGCACTTGCAGCAAGTGATTTAGTTATAGGTAGTGCAGGAGCAATTTCACTAGCTGAAATAACAGCTCTTGGCAAACCTTCTATAATAATACCTAAAGCATATACTGCTGAAAATCATCAAGAGTACAATGCTAAGAGTATAGAGAAGCAAGGTGCAGGGGTTGCAATTCTAGAAAAAAACTTAACTCCAGAAAGCCTAAATACAGCCGTATTTAAACTTTTAGGCGATAGAGAGCTTCTAGTTGACATGGCAAATGCAAGTAAAACTATAGGTAGACCTGAGGCGATAGACCTTATATATGATGAGATAATAAAGGTATACAACTCAACACAAAAATCAATAGCTAAAAAACCAAAAAAAGAAAAAGTTGTTGAGGAAGTAAAAAAAGAAGCAGCTCCAAGTATAGAAGGTCAGGCTAAAGTAATAGGAATAAAGAAAAGATAAATAGATATTTACCCCTAATTTATAATATATTAGATTTTCTAAATTATTCTAAATTAGGGGTTTATTTGTGTGTATACAAGTTTTAAGTTATAAAAAATATATAGTATTTTATATTTATTTTGATGAAATATCAATTTAATCCTCTTTTTTAATGTTTTATTAGATTGTTTTGTAAAAAAATGAGAAAATTTGATTTTAAATATTATATTTTTTTTGTAGGAAATATAAACTCGAAAGGTGTATTTATTAACCAAAGGGGTTGATTGTATTTGAAGAGGAGAAAGAAGCTAAATACGAATAATGTTATGATAGTTTTGGTTTTTATACTTATGCTATCTTTTGGGATATGTATTATTGTAGGGAGTGATTTATTTGATGTAAAGAGGATAGATGTGATTGGAAATAAAAGAGTCACCAAGTCAAATATAATGAAAGAGTTAAATGTAAGTTCACATGAAAATATATTTGAATACAATTTTAAAGACATGAAAAGTAAGCTTATGAAAAATCCATATATAGAAGATGTAGAAATAAAAAGGAAACTTCCAAATAAGATAATTATAAGCTTAAAGGAAAAAGAAATTTTTGCAGCATTAAAGGATGAAGATAACTATTGTTATATAGATAAAAAAGGGAACTTATTAGAGGAACTAAAAGGCACTAATGAAAGCAAAAATGATTTGATAGTGGAAGTAGATTATAATATTGATGATACGAAATCAATAAAATTTAAAAATTATAAAACTAAAGAGAATGTATTTAAGACTTTAAATTATTTAAAAGAAGAAGGTATTTATAGAAAAATAAATTATGTAAACTTTAAAAAAGAAGGGAATGTAGATATGCTTACGAGAAGCAATATAAAAATCTTACTTTCTAATGATGATAACTTAGATTATAATATATCTAGGGTAAATAAAATTTTGATTGACCTGCAAAATAAAAATACCAATGGTGGGACTATAAATCTAAATTATGGAAAGCTAGCTGTATATACTCCAGAAGGATAGACAATTGTAAGGAAGTGATATTTTGAAAAAAAGATTTATAAATAAGAGTATAATCATAGGAAGTATTGTATTGGGAGTTCTCGTTAGTTTACAATTAAAAATTATTAATATAGAAAATAGAGGAATGACGACTTTTAAGAGAGGAGAGCAACTTACAGAAGAACTTAAATCTCTAAAAAAAGAAAAAGAAAATCTTCAATCAGAAATTAATAGTGTAAAAAAAGATATAGATACTTATAGAGGTAAAAGTGAAAAAGGAGAGCAAGATATACTTAAATCAGAAATAGAAAAATATGAAACCTTAGCTGGATATACAGATGTAGAAGGAAAAGGTATTGAAGTTGAAATAAATTCTACAAAAACCTTAGGAAGCTTTGATAAAAATGACAGTATACTATATAATTATGATTTATTACTGTCAATGATAAATAAATTAAATTCAGCACAAGCAAGTGCCATATCTATAAATAATCAAAGGTTAGTTTCAAATACATATATGTATTTGAAAGAAGATAAACTTTATATGAATGACACTGTTATAAAGGAGCCAATTACAATAAAGGCAATTGGTGATTCTGATACATTAGCTTCTGCGCTCAATATAAAGTACGGTATTGTCTGGGAAATAGAAACGTATTATAATGCAAAGGTAAAAGTGACTAAAGAAGATAATGTAAAAATAAATGGACACGGTGATACAGAAAAAGTAGAGAGGAAATAATAGTATGAAAAGGAAAATGATTATATTAGGAGCATTCATATTAGGCATTTTCATATCAACTTATATAAAATCACTGAACCCAAATAAAGTGTATATAACATTGAGTCAGACTAAAAATATTGAAAGTGAAATAGAAAATACAAATAAGGAAATAAAAAATCTAAAAGAAGCTCTTAAAAGTAATAAAAATACTTTAGATGAATATAAGCAAGCAGAAAATAATGGAAATGAATCGATTCAAACATTAATGAAAAAAGAACTTGAAGAAGTTAAAGAGTTAAGTGGCTACTCAACTGTCACAGGTCCAGGAATAACTATTACTATGAAGGATAGTGAAAGAGAATTAAAAGATGGACAAAATCCAAACGACCTGATTATACATGATATTGACATTCTAAGAGTTTTAAATGATTTGAAAAAAGCAGGTGCAAAAGCAATATCTATAAATGGAGAAAGAGTATTGTCAACAAGTAAGATAAAATGTTCAGGAGCAACTATTACAGTGAACGATACTACATATGGACAACCATTTATAATAAAAGCTATAGGAGATATAGATTTATTGAGTGCAGCTATAAATTCTCCAGAATCATATGCTAAATCTCTAAAGGATATATATGGAATTAATATAAAAATACAGGAAAATAATGGAAATAAAGTGGATTTATTTGCAAAATAAAACGAAAAATACAAAAAAATAAAGAAAAAATAAAAAAAATTAATAAAAAGGATTGTAATATAGTTGTGTTTCAAAGTAAAATAAAGAGGTGAGGATTTATGATATGGGTGTTAGGAGGATTGGCATTTGGTGTGGTAGTAGGTTACTACATTCCATTTACATATTCTATGGATTATTCGATATATATGTCAGTAGCTATTCTTGCAATAATGGATTCTATATTTGGAGCGATAAAATCCAGTTTTGAAGATAACTATGATAATGTAATTTTTGTTACTGGTTTCATAGGGAATGCTATCTTGGCTATATTATTGACTTATATAGGAGAAAAGTTAGGAATTTCACTTTATTATGTAGCAGTATTAGTTTTTGGTATGAGACTATTTAATAATTTATCCATAATTAGACGTTATATCATTGCCAATATTATGAATAAAAAACATAAAAATTAAAGAGCTTTTGATATATACATAAAATATTTTATACTTAAAGAGTAATATTTGACAATATAAGTAAGAAAATTAAAAAGGAAAATTTACGTTTTTGTGGAATATGTTAGTTAAAGGTTAACAAAATAAAAGAAGAAAATGATATAATTAATACATACGATAACTTTGAATCATGAGATAAGGGGGTTTATGATGCTAAACTTTGACGTAGAATTAGAAGAATGTGCACAAATTAAAGTAATAGGTGTAGGTGGCGGTGGAAACAATGCTGTCAATAGAATGGTAGAAGCTCAACTTAAAGGTGTTGAATTTATATCAGTAAATACAGATAAACAAGCTTTATATACATCAAAGGCTGAATATAAAGTTCAAATAGGAGAAAAATTAACTAGAGGACTTGGTGCAGGAGCTAATCCAGAAGTAGGAAAAAGAGCTGCTGAAGAAAGTAAAGATGAAATAGTAAAACTACTTCAAGGAGCTGATATGGTATTTGTTACAGCTGGAATGGGTGGTGGTACTGGTACAGGAGCTGCCCCAGTAGTTGCAGGCTTAGCTAAAGAAATGGGTATCCTTACAGTAGGTGTAGTTACAAAACCTTTTGCATTTGAAGGTAAAATAAGAATGAAAAATGCTGAAGGTGGAATAGCTGAGCTTAAGTCAAAGGTAGATACTCTTATAACAATACCAAATGATAGACTTTTACAAATAGTACAAAAGAATACTTCTATGTTGGATGCTTTTGCAGTTGCAGATGATGTGTTAAAACAAGGTATACAATCAATTTCTGACCTTATAGCAGTTGAAGGATTAATAAACTTAGACTTTGCAGATGTTACTACTATAATGAAAGATAAAGGTCTTGCTCATATGGGTATAGGTAGTGCTAGTGGAGAAACTAGAGCTATAGATGCTGCTAGACAAGCTATCCAATCTCCACTTTTAGAAACATCAATACAAGGAGCAAAAGGAGTACTTCTTAATGTTACAGGTGGTCCTAACTTAGGATTATTTGAAGTTAATGAAGCATCTACTTTAGTTATGGAATCCTGTGACCCAGAAGCAAATGTTATATTTGGTGCTTCTATAAAAGAAGATTTAGGTGATGAAATAATGATTACAGTAATCGCAACAGGATTTGAAGGCTTACAAGGTGGGATTTTAGATTTGGATACTAAGCCTAAATCAAGTATAAGATCTTCTTTGAATACAACCGTAAAACAAGTTGTAAAAGAAATAGAAGAAGAAGAAATTGTCGTTGAAGAAAAGATAGAAGCTCCTAAAAAGGCGAGTATAATAGAAGAAGACGATGATGAGAGCATGGAAATACCTACATTCTTAAGAAGAAGAAGATAATATGTAAATTTATAAAGAAGTCAATAGACTTCTTTTTATTTTTTGTATTTTAATCTATTATTTCTTAAAATATATTCTAGTATCAAAAAAATATAAAAAAGTAAAGTTTTTTTATCAAGTATAGAAAAAAATGATAATTATATAAATGATTATAGTTTTTTATAATTAGACAATGATATTTTTATTTGGTAATATTAAATCTGAATTGAATTGTAAAAATTTGAGGAAAAAGAGAAATTAAAGTCTGAAAGGGGATTAAGTATGATTAAGCTAAAAAAAATTCTTTCTTTAGCCATGGTTGCTGTTTTGTCAACATCACTTCTTGCTGGATGTACAAAAAAAGAAGAATCTAAAGGAAAAGATGGCAAAGAAAAATTAGTTGTATGGTCTGCACCATTAACAGATCATGATGCAGATGCATGGAAACCGATACTTGAGAAATTTGAAAAGGAAAATAACTGTGAAATTGAATTTCAAATAGTACCATGGGATAATTATGCAGAAAAATATGCTACTGCAATCAGTGCAGGTGAGGGGCCAGATATAGGATATATGTATGCAGAAATGTTTCCTCAATTTATAGAAATGGGAGCAGTTGAAGATTTAACTCCTTATTTAGAAAAATCAGGAACTTCAGACAATTATTTATACTTAGATAATGCAAAAATGATGGGTGGAATTTATGGTTTACCTATAGAAGCTGCTAATCCAGGTGTATTATACTATAATAAAGATATACTAGAAAAATTGGGAGAAAAACCTCCTAAAACATGGGAAGATTTTAAAAGAATATGTGAAAAAGCAACAAAAGATACTGATGGAGATGGAAAAATCGACCAATGGGGTCTTGCACAAGGTTGGGGTTCTAAAGTGTTTGGTAGTTTAAACTGGAACTGGTATCCATATCTATGGCAAGCTGGTGGAGATATATATAATGATGATTTAAAATCAGTTAAATTTAATAATGAAGAAGGATTAAAAGCTGCTAACTTTATAAATGATATGAAAAAATATATACCAGATAATGCTTTATCAAAAGACAGTAATGAAATGGTTGAAAGTGTATTTGGACCAGGAAAAGCTGCATTTACTATAATGCTGTCTTCTGCTGCTACAAGTACTTTTGATAAATCATTCCCAGACTTAAACTGGGGATATGTAACTTCATTAGAAGATAAAACAGTTGGTAGTTTTGCTTCAGTAGATGATTTAACTTTAATGTCAGCGTGTAAAAACAAAGAACTTGGCTTTAAACTTCTTGAATATATGTTAAGTAAAGATTCAATGGAAGCTTTCCATAAAGAGATACCAAGAGCACCAGTTGCTAAAGGTGAAAAATATCAAGGAGACCCAAGATTTGAAGAAATGGTAACAAAAGATAAAAATATGTACAGACCATTAACAGTTGGACCTCATGGAGTAGAAATATATGAACACTTATGGAAACAACTTCAAATGATGATAGCTGGAGATAAAACTCCAGAACAAGCACTAAATGAATCTGCAAAATATGCAAATGAATTATTAGCACAATAGTTTAAGTTTATATTTGAATTTATAGACTATGCAACTTAATTTTATACAAGTAAAAGATTTACTTGCTATATTATTAAGTCGCATAGTCTTTTTTTATGGAAATATTCCAAAAGTGGGGTTGAATAACTTCTACCTAGATATATTGGATTCTACAAAAAAGCCTATTTGTTTGATACTAAAAAAATATCTTTTGACGACATAAAGTATAAGACATATATCATTGTTATTTTTAAATAGAATTTGTTTTGGATTCGACTGTCAAAAGTGACATAAAATTTTGTACATACTATCTTATAATATGTTTAAAGGTTTTAAGGGGGGATACATGGTGTATATTGAGTACTATGTTATAGAAAACCTAGTAATAAATTATATTATTATAAGTTGTACTTCTATTCTTACTAAAAAATATAATCCTAGAAAGAATAAGTTGCTGGGGGCTAGTTTAGGAGGAGCCTACTCTGTTGCTTATTTATACCCGTCAATGAATATACTATTTACAGTGCCATTTAAAATAATAATCATGAGTATTATAACTTTAATTTCATTTAGGACTAAGAGTAAAAAAGATTATGCTCATGTAGCATTAGTTTTTTATTTAGTAAATATTTTTATTTCTGGAAGTACTTATTTTGTAATTTACTTTACAGGAATAAGCCATTTAAAAATATCTTTTTTAATTGCATGTACTTATGTAAGTTGTGAACTATTAAAGTACATTTACAAAGACTTGAAGATGTTTAAATACATCAAAGAGCTTACAAAGACTATAAATATAAAATTATTAGAAAAAAGCTTTTGCTGTAAGGCTTTAGTGGATAGTGGAAATTTATTAAAAGACCCAATAAGTCAAAGTGATGTAATAATAGTCAAATCAAGTGTGTTAGAAGGATTGATTCCAGAAAATCTATTAAATATTGACTATGAAGATATAGATATGAAAAAAGCTCAGGAAATCATATGTAGTTTAGATGACAGAACTTCAGGGAGAGTTAGAATAATACCTTATAAACATGCTGGAAGTAATAAGACAAGCATAATAATTGGTCTAAAAGCTGATTATGTAGAGGTAGATGAGCAAAAAATAGGAAATATAATACTTGGTATTTCAAATTTTAATGATAGAGAATATGGGGCAATAATGAATCCAAATATATTGCCTGGATTCTAGCTAAAAATTTAAGGGGGACAAAGGATGTTACGATTAAAAGAAAGAATCATAAGCTTTATTACGATGTTAGGTATTAAATTAAAAATAATAAAGCCAAAAGGAATATACTATATGGGAGGGGCCAATATTCTTCCTCCTCCACTAAAACCAGAAGAAGAAATAGAACTTTTGCAAAAACTAGAAACTGATGAAACTGTAAAATCAATTTTAATAGAAAGAAATTTGAGATTAGTAGTCTACATATCAAGAAAATTTGAAAATACAGGTATAGATGTAGAGGATTTAATTTCTATAGGAACTATAGGTTTGATAAAGGCAGTCAATACTTTTAAATTAAATAAAAACATAAAATTAGCAACTTATGCTTCAAGATGTATAGAAAATGAAATACTAATGTATCTAAGAAAAAATAATAAAAAGAAAACAGAGGTGTCTTTTGATGAACCTTTAAATATAGACTTAGATGGAAACGAACTTTTATTATCAGATGTTTTAGGTACAGAAAATGATGAAATATATAAAATAATAGAAGAAGAGATAGATAGAGATTTATTAGTTATGGCACTTGACAGATTAAGTGACAGAGAAAAGCAAATTATGGAATTAAGGTTTGGACTTATAGATAAAGGTATTGAAAAAACACAAAAAGAAGTTGCTGGAATGCTTGGAATATCTCAATCCTACATATCTAGACTTGAAAAGAAAATAATTTCAAGGTTACAAAAAGAAATGAAAAAATTTGTATAATTCTAAATTAATTCTTCTTAAAAAGTATAAAAAAATTGGAAATGTAAATAATTTCAATAGATGAATACTTTTTGAGAGAGGACTGAAATGTATGCAAGTTAATAAGGTTGAAATATGTGGTGTTAATACATCTGAACTTCCAGTTCTTAAAAATAAGCAAATGAAGGAACTTTTATTACAAATAAAAAGTGGTGATGAAGAAGCCAGACAACAATTTGTAAGAGGAAATTTAAGGTTAGTCTTGAGTGTAATAAAAAAATTTAACAACAGAGGAGAAAATATAGACGATTTATTTCAAATAGGTTGTATTGGTCTTATAAAAGCTATAGATAATTTTGATTTAAGTCAAAATGTCAGATTTTCAACTTATGCTGTTCCTATGATTATAGGAGAAATTAGAAGATACTTAAGAGATAATAATCCAATCAGAGTAAGTAGATCATTAAAAGATATAGCATATAAGGCACTACAAGTCAGAGAAAGATTAATTAGAACAAATTCAAAAGAACCAACAGTATCAGAAATAGCAAAAGAATTAGAATTAGAAGTAGAGTCAGTTGTAATGGCACTTGATGCTATACAAGACCCAATATCTTTATTTGACCCAGTATATCAAGATAATGGAGATGCGATATTTGTAATGGATCAGGTTCAAGACAAAAAAGATACTGATGAAAACTGGTTGCAAGAAATATCACTTAAGGAAGCTATTAAAAAATTAAATAGTAGAGAAAAGTTGGTATTAGATTTAAGATTTTACAAAGGAAGAACTCAGATAGAAGTTGCTGATGAAATCGGTATATCTCAAGCACAAGTATCAAGAATTGAAAAAAATGCTTTAAAAAATATGAGAAAGTATGTATAAGTAATCCATGGAATGTAAACATAATTTTAAATTTAAATGACCTATATAGGTCATTTTTTTTTATCCAAATACATATTTATTTTTAAAGAAAGGGTGAGTATAATATGATTAGAGTTTCTGATATAATGGAAAAAGAAATTATAAATGTAAAAAATGGAAAAAGGATGGGTTTCATAATCGACATAGATATGGATATCCATGAGGGAAAGGTAGTCTCATTTACCATTTTTGGAGATGGAAGTAGAAGTTTTTTTTCAAGAGGAGGGGATGAAGAAGTTATATTTTGGAATGATATACTTAAAATAGGTTGTGATACAATAATAGTAAATATAGGTTCAGAATTAAGCTTAGATGAATTTGATATATAGCTAAACGAAGGAGGAATACAGATGCAATGTCCTTATTGTAATTATAAAGAATCAAAGGTAATAGATTCTAGACATACAGATTTAAAATCTATTAGAAGAAGACGTGAATGTGAATTATGTAAAAAGAGATTTACTACTTATGAAAAAATAGAAACTACTCCTTTAATGGTTATTAAAAAAGATAATAGTAGAGAATATTTTGATAGAGAAAAAATAAAATACGGACTATTAAAGGCATGTGAAAAAAGACCTGTATCTGTTGAAGATATTGAGAATATAGTTGTACATATTGAAAATGAAATAAATAAATGTTTTATAGAAGAAATCGAAACCAAAAAAATTGGCGAAATGGTAATGGATAAATTGAAAGATTTAGATGAAGTCGCCTATGTAAGATTTGCTTCTGTGTATAGACAATTTAAAGATATAAATACTTTTGTAAACGAACTTAAAAGTATACTAATAGAAAAAGGAGACAAATGATGAAAGATTATATAAATCTAAAAAGTGTAGAAGATATTAAAGAGTATGTTAACTTAAGCAGCAACTGTAAAGAAATTGATGAAAAATTAAATTCTATAAATCTAGTTATAACTTGCAAAAATATAGATGCAAAAAGTAAAGAAGACATGTTAAGGGTTTGTAAGGAGTGCGATTTAATGTTTGAAAATTTAACTAGTAATTCTCAAATACATTCAGACATAGTTAACATAGTTAACAGAGAGAATATAGGACAAAAAATAGAAGGCGATGCACTTATAACAAACTTAGAGAAAGTACCACTTTTATTGTTTACAGCAGATTGCGTACCTATATCAATTATAGATGCTAAAAATAAAGCCATAGGACTAGCACATGCGGGCTGGAAAGGTACTTTTAGTAATATAGGTCACAAAACAATAAAATTGATGTCTGAGACCTATAAAACAGTTCCTGAAGATTTGATATGTATAATTGGACCATCAATTGGACCTTGTTGTTATGAAGTGTCTGAGGATTTGGTAGAAAAATTTAACACAATTCTTACAAATAATGATGAAAAGTTCTATATAATAAAAGAGGGAAGTTACTATTTAGATTTATGGAAAATTAATGAGTATATGCTGAGATGTAGTGGAGTCAAAAAAGAAAATATAATAAATTTAAATCTATGCACTAGTTGTAGAGCAGATGAATTCCACTCTTATAGAAAACATAATAAGGCATCAGAACGAATAGGAACGGTACTACAGATAAAATAGAGAGGAGCTTTTTAATGAATACTAAAGTGCTTGTTATAGACGATGAAATGCATATAGTTGAGCTATTAAAATTCAATTTGGAGGTGTCAAACTACGAAGTTAGTTATTCATATGATGGATTTGATGGATTTATAAAAGCTAAAGAAGTTAAACCAGATTTAATACTTTTAGATTGGATGCTACCAAATATAAGTGGAATAGATGTACTTAGAAAAATAAGAAGTGATAAAGACTTGAAAAATATTCCTGTTATAATGCTTACTGCTAAAAATATGGAAAATGACAAGGTTGAAGGGCTTGAAGTAGGTGCTGATGATTATATAACCAAGCCATTTAGTATAAAAGAATTGTTAGCTAGAGTTAGCTCTGTTTTGAGAAGATATAACTTAACTAGTACAGGTGAAGAAAATAATATACTTACCACAGGTAATTTAAAACTAGATTTATCAAAACATGAAGTTACTAAAGGTTCTGAAAAGATAGAGTTAACACTTAAAGAGTTTGAACTGTTAAAATTATTAATTCAGAATAAAGGTAAGGTACTTTCAAGAAACTATCTTTTAGATAAAATATGGGGCTATGAATACTATGGAGAAACTAGAACAGTAGATGTCCATATAAGATATTTAAGAAAAAAAATAGAAGATGAAGATGAAGATAAATCAGAAAAATATATAGAAACTATAAGAGGTGTAGGATACAAAATAGATTAGAAAAAGTTATATTTTAGGAGTGTTATCTTGTGGAAGAATTAAAGAACATATATTTTTTTATTGTTATGTTGTCTATAGCCATTGTGATATTGTCTGTAAGATACACAATAACACTAAGAAAATATTTAAAAGAGTTTATATACGTTTCAAAAAAAGTAAGTAACAAAGAGTTTCACGCTAGGCTGAATATATCAGCTAAAGGAGAACTAGGAGAATTAGCCAGAAATTTTAATCATATGATAAAAAATATGGATGATACATTAGAAGAAGTACAATATAAACATTTACAATTAAGGTCTATATTAAAAAGTATATCTCATGGAATTTTAGCTATAGATGTAAATGGAAACATATTATTGATAAATGATGAAGCTAAAGAAATGATAAAGAGCGAACCCAACAAACTAGTTGAAGGTCATAATATCAATGCTGTAATAAAAGAAGAAGAAATATTAAAGCAGATACTTCAATTTATAGGTTCTAAAGAAAATGAAACTGCAAAGATTACTATTAAAGATGATATAGTATACAAAATAAAAGTGGACCCAGTTTATCTTCAAAATACTAATAATGTAATAATTGGCTCAATAGTAAACATAGAAGATATTACTAAAAAGGTGAAGCTTGAAAATATGAGAAGTGATTTTGTTGCTAATGTAAGTCATGAACTTAAAACACCACTTACATCTATAAGTGGATTTGTTGAAACGTTAAAATCCAATGAAAATATAGATGTAAATACTAGAAATAGGTTTTTGGAAATAATAGAAAGTGAATCAGACAGATTAAAAAGATTGATTGATGACATATTATTATTATCATTTGTAGAAAATAAAGACACTCTTCTAATGGAAGATGTTGTAATATATGATGTATTTAGAGAAGTATATGAAATAACTCAACGTTCAGCTAGTGAAAAAAATATAGAAGTTTTATATAAATGTGATGATAAATCAATAAACATACTTTCTAATAGAGATTATATCAAACAAGTGTTTTTAAATTTAGTTGATAATGCTATAAAATACACTCAAGATAATGGTATTGTACAAGTTGTAGTTTTAAAAGATGAAGAAAAAATAATAATCAAAGTTATAGATAATGGCGTTGGAATACCAAAAGAAGATGTAGAACGTATCTTTGAACGCTTCTATAGAGTGGATAAAGCAAGAAGTAGAGATGTAGGAGGAACGGGCTTAGGATTGGCTATAACGAAGCATATAGTCAAATCATTAAATGGATGTATAAAAGTAAAAAGTGAACTTGGTATTGGTAGCGAATTTATTGTTACAATACTACAAAAAAATTTCCTTAAATAGAAGGAAATTTTTTTTGTTTTTTGCACAAACTATATAATAGAAGGAGCTGAGAAAATGGAAGAAAGCTTATTAGGTGCAAATTTATTTAGACACTCTTTTATAGTAGCAGTAATTATAGGAATATTGTGTAGAGGATTAGTTTTAAGAGTTACAGACAAGCAATACCCATCGAGACCACAAGATTATTTAGAACAAATAATAATATCAGGACTTTCAGCTTCATTGGGTGCTATAGCATTACCTGCACTTATAGATAAGGAGTTTGCAGCATTAACATTTTTTGCAGTAGCAATACAACAATTTCAAGGTCTTGCAGAGCAAGAAAGAATAACATTAAAAAATATCGACAATGAAGAATTAGTACCAAAAGGAGATGCTTATGTAGAAGAAATAGCATCTACGTATGAATCTAGAAGTTATATCAGTCTTTTTTCTGCACTAGTATCTTCTATAGTTTATATTACTGTTTCAAAACGATATGACCTTAGTTTTGCTTATTGTACAATACTAGCTGTTATAGCAGGAGCTTTAGTTGGTTTAATTTTTAGAAGATTTCTAAGACGAAATAGTATAGCAGATATAGCAGATATAGTTCCTGCTGAAGTAAGCTTTGAAGGGCCTATTTTAAAAGTAAATGGTGTAATAATAACTAATATAGGTTTAGAGAATACAAGAGAAAAATATAAAAATGAATGTCTAGCTATAGAGATTATACCAAGAGATTTGGGTGCATTTGGGATAGTAAATGATATAGGGCAAAGACAAGCTATAATACATAATCTATTTATTCATATGGGTATAGATAAGGATGTAGATGAGGTTGATATTGTAGCTATATCTAAAACTAACTTAGAAAAAAGCACTGTGGTTGTACCATATGTACCAATAATCAAGGATATAGATGTAATGATAGATGTAGTAAAGAGCACTCCTATCATAGAGACATCAAAAGGAAAACAGAGTGATTTTTCTAGAAAGACTTTGTAGATTTATATGTGAACATTTTATATTAGATATTTTAGGAGTGATTTAATGGATAGAGTATTTTTTGTTGCAGTTATTATTGGTATGACATCAAGAGTCATAATGTTAAATTTAGACCAAAAACAGTACCCTACACAACCAAATGTTTTACTATCTCAGCTTATATTAGCCTTTGTTGCTTCGGCATTAGGAGCATTACTAGTTCCAGCTCTTATAAATCGTTCTTATACATCGATAACATTTTTATCTTTGGCAGCAGAACAGTTTAGACAAGTAAGAGCAAATAGAAGGAATACATTACAAAACTTAGAAGAAGTTCAACTTGTAAAAAGAGGAGCTGCATTTATAGAAGAGATAGCTAGAACTTATGAAGTAAGAAATTATATGTGCATAGTTACATCTTTTTTAACAATAGGATTATATTATGTAATTATTGAAGAAACTAAAATAAGTGAAGGCATGAGTTTGATAATAAGTTCAATTTGTGGTTTATTATTAGCTTTCATACTTAAGAAACTTCTTACTAGAAAAAGTATTGGAGATATAGCTGATGTAATGCCTGCTGATATTAGCTTCGTAAATGAATCTATACTAAAGGTGGGAGATTTAAAAGGGATAACAAATATAGGTCTAAAAAGTGATAGAGAAGTATATATTAATAGAGGTGTAGGGATACAAATAATTCCTAAAGATAGAGATTATGCTAATGCAGGAATATTATTTGATTCGGGTCAAAGACAAGCGATAGTATACAATATATATTCGAGATTAGGTTTATATGGAGATTATGGAGAACCTGCATTTGTACCATTACCTAGACGAAATAAAGATGATGAAAGTATAATGATTGCTTATTTACCAATAGATAGGAATGTTGAAAAGGTAATGGAAGCTGTAAAATCATGTCCAATACTTTCAAGTTCTAAAGGTAAAAACTTATCACTGAAAAACTATAAAACAGGAAAGAAAGGAAGTGCATAAAATGGGAATGGATATAGGTCTAAATGAATATACCCTAGCAATAGTTACACTAGATAAAAATATGAGAAATGGTGGAGGTTGTCCGATATTTTATGCAAATGATGAAAAAGATTTGCAAAATAAGGCAATGCTCATGTCAAAGTGTGTAGGCGGAATGGTTCACGATATGACTAATGGAACATTAATAATAGTAAAGCATTAAAACTATAAGGTACTTTTAAGGGCAAATAATGTTCAAATTTATAAAATATTTAAATTTGAATATTATTTGTTTTAATCTTTTTATAGCTATTTACTTATATTGACTATTAGAATTAAAATGTGTTATTATGACATGAAATGTTTAAAAATGCTATTGTAAAATATAATAAAGTAATAAACTGTATATGAAAATATATTATAATAAATATTGATGAATATAAAAGAGTGGTGAAAAAAATGGAAGTAAATGTAAAAAAAATAAATAATATTATAAGTAAAGTTTACAAAGATAGTATTGCAGAAGAAATAGGTATAGAAGTAGGAGATTTACTTATATCTGTAAATGAACAGCCAATACATGATATAATAGAGTATAGATTCTTACTAAGTGATGAGTATTTAGAGGTAGAAATACAAAAAAAAGATGGTGAAGTCTACATATATGAGATAGAAAAAGACTATGATGAAGATTTGGGCGTTGAATTTACAAATCCAATAATTGACCAAGCTAAAAGTTGTAGAAATAAATGTATGTTTTGTTTTATAGACCAGTTGCCAGAAGGAATGAGAGAAACTCTTTATTTTAAAGATGATGACTCAAGATTGTCTTTTTTACAAGGAAATTTTGTTACACTTACAAATATGAGCGAAGAAGATATAAATAATATAATTAAATACAGAATAAGTCCTATAAATATATCTGTGCATACAACTAATCCAGAATTAAGACAAAAAATGATAAGCAATAAATTTGCAGGAAAATTATATGGTATAATGAAGAGATTGGCAGATGCTCATATAGAAATGAACTGTCAAATTGTTTTATGTCCAGGTATAAATGATGGAAAGGAATTGGATAGAACAATAAAAGAATTAGCTCAACTTTATCCATATGTAAATAGTGTTGCTATAGTTCCAGTTGGAATTACAAAGCATAGAGAAAATTTAGCAGAATTAAATATATTTAATAATAATGGTGCAAGTAAAACTATAGAGCAAATTCATGAAATACAACAGAAATATCTTGAGAAAATAGGGACTCGATTTGCATTTTTATCGGATGAATTTTATATATTATCTAGTAGAGAATTGCCTGCATATGAAGAATATGAAGGATTTTTACAGTTTGAAGATGGTGTAGGTATGATACGTAAGTTAAAAACAGAGATTGAAGAGTATCTAAAAACATTATCTGAGAATAGTCTTAAAAGAGACAAAAAGGTATCAATAGCTACTGGACATTCTGCATATGAATTTATACAAAGTATGGCAGATGCTATGATGGACAAGTTTAAAAATCTTCAAATAGATGTTTATGAAATAAAAAATAAGTTTTTTGGAGAAACAATAACAGTATCAGGCCTTTTAACAGCGAAAGATTTAAAAGAGCAACTTGAGCATAAGGAATTGGGAGAAGCTCTTTATATAACAAGAAGTATGTTAAAAGCAGATGAAGAAATTTTCTTAGATAATATTGAACTAAATCAGTTAGAAGAACTTATGAAAATAAAAATTATCCCATGCTTAAATGAAGGAAAAGATTTTGTGGATAAAATTTTAAAATAGAAAACAAAAGATGGAAGGAGAAACAACATGAGTATAAGTAGGCCAGTTGTAGCTGTAGTTGGGAGACCAAATGTTGGTAAGTCTACAATATTTAATAAATTTGCAGGAAAAAGGATATCAATAGTTGAAGATACACCAGGAGTTACAAGAGATAGAATATTTGCAGAAGTAGAATGGTTAGATAAATATTTTACATTAGTAGATACAGGAGGTATTGAACCTGATAGCGAAGATATAATATTATCTCAAATGAGAAGTCAAGCTATGCTTGCAATGGACATGTCACATGTAATACTTTTTATAGTTGATGGTAAGGCTGGAATAACAGCTGCTGATAAAGAAATTGCTCAGATACTTAGAAAAACAAAAAAACCAGTAATTCTAGTGGTTAATAAAATTGATAGTCAAAGTCAGTTTGACAATATATACGATTTTTATGAATTAGGTTTTGGAACTCCTTTTGGAGTGTCAGGAGCCAATAGTATGGGATTTGGAGATTTATTAGATGAGATAGTTCAAAATTTTCCAGCAGGATTAGATACAGAGTATGAAGAAGATATAATAAGAGTAGCTATAACAGGTAAGCCAAATGCAGGAAAGAGTTCTATACTTAATAAGATATTAGGAGAAGAAAGAGTAATTGTAAGTCCAATTGCAGGAACTACTAGAGATGCAATAGATACTTATTTTGAAAAAAATGGGCAGAAATTTCTTCTTATAGATACAGCAGGGCTTAGAAGAAAAAGCAAAATATATGAGACAATAGAAAAATACAGTGTAATAAGAGCTATGAGTGCTGTAGATAGAGCAGATGTAGTGTTGATAGTTATAGACGCTTTGGAAGGCGTGACAGAGCAGGATACAAAAGTTGCAGGTATAGCACATGATGAAGGTAAGGGATGTATATTTGTAGTCAATAAATGGGACTTAATAGAAAAAGATAATAAGACAATGAGTAATTACACAAAAGATATAAAAGAAAAATTCCCATTTATGATGTATGCTCCAATAGTATTTGTTTCTGCAAAGACTAATCAAAGAATGAATAAAATATTAGACACAGTTGAATATGTATCAAATGAACATTCTAAGAGAATATCAACTTCAGCATTAAATGAAGTAATTGGAGAAGCTGTAATGTTAAATCAGCCACCATCTGATAAAGGTAGAAGATTAAAAATTTACTATGGAACTCAAACAGACATTAGACCTCCTAAAATTACTTTATTTATAAATGACAAGAACTTAACTCATTTCTCATATCAAAGATACCTTGAAAATAAGATAAGAGAAAACTTTGGATTTGAAGGAACTTCCATAAAGTTTGAGTATAGACAAAAAAATAAAAAGTAAATATTTAAAATATAACTAAAGGAGGTAAGTTCAGTGGAGATATTTAGTTATATAATTATTGCTGTAATTGCATATTTATTAGGCAATATATCAACCTCGTATATAGTTGCAAAGCGAATTGCTGGGGTTGATATAAGGACTCAAGGTTCGGGTAATGCAGGCTCGACAAATGTACTTAGAACACTTGGGAAAAGAGCAGGAGCAATGACTTTTTTAGGTGATGTTTTTAAAGGTGTAATTGCTGTTTTGATATCGGAAATTGCAGCAAAGTTGGTTGGTATAGATACTCTTTTAGCTGGATATCTAGCAGTTATATGTGTTGTAGCAGGTCATAATTGGCCAGCAGTTTTAGGATTTAGAGGGGGTAAAGGTGTTGCAACTTCATTAGGTGCAATGCTTGCTGTAAATCCAGTAATAACATTAATGTGTTTGGCCGTATTTATATTGGTGGTAATTATAACAAAATATGTTTCATTAGGTTCTGTTGTTGGGATAGGTTGTTCACCAATATTTATGATTATAGCAAAAAATAAAGCTGGGCTAGTTGTAGCTTTGTTTTTAAGCATATCAGTAATATATAATCACAGAGCAAATATAAAGCGATTATTAAATGGGACAGAAAGAAAAATTGGTCAAAAGAAAGAATAGTAAATATATTATACTCAGGTGGTGTTAAACATGGAGAAAGTATGTGTATTAGGTACTGGAAGTTGGGGAAGTGCATTAGCTTTAGGTCTTGCAAATAAAGGTAATGATGTGAGCATGTGGACCCGAAAAGAAGAACAAGCTAAAAAAATAAACAGGACTAAAGAAAATACAGACTATTTGCCAGGAGTATTATTTCCACATAATATAACGATAAGTACTGATATAGAAAAAACTATAGAAAATTGCAAAGTAATAGTTTTAGCAGTTCCATCTCAAGCCGTAAGAAGTACTTGTGAAAAAATAAAACCCTTTGTAAAAGCTGGACAAATTATTGTTAATGTAGCAAAAGGTCTTGAAAAAGGCACTGGACTTAGATTGTCTCAGGTATGTGAAGAAGAATTGCCACAAAATCCATATGTAATACTATCTGGCCCATCTCATGCTGAAGAAGTAGCAAGAAATATACCTACTACAGTAGTAGTAGCCTCTAAAGAATTAAAAATAGCACAGAGTATACAAGATTTATTTATGAGCCCTAAACTTAGAGTTTATACAAATCCGGATATAGTTGGAGTTGAACTTGGAGGAGCATTAAAAAATATTATAGCTTTTGGTGCTGGTATATGTGATGGATTAGGGTATGGTGACAATGCAAAAGCAGCTCTTATGACAAGAGGAATTAGTGAAATGAGTAGACTTGGTACTGCTATGGGAGCTAATATGTCTACATTTGCAGGCCTTTCAGGCATTGGAGATTTAATAGTTACTTGTACAAGCATGCATAGTAGAAATAGAAGAGCAGGTATACTTATAGGTCAAGGGATGAGCTTAGAAGATACCTTAAAAGAAGTAAAGATGGTTGTAGAAGGAATAACTGCTACTGAAGTAGCACATGATGTTGCTGAAAAGCTGAATATAGATATGCCAATAACTAATGCTATATATTCTGTAATAACTAAAGGTGCAAATCCTAAAGAAGTTGGAATAGAGTTAATGATGAGAAGTAAAAAGCACGAAATGGAAGAAGTAGTTTTAGGTGATGATATATAAACTTATTGTACAATAAAATAAAAAAATAATAGCTGTGTTTTAGCCCTCTTTTTATAAAGAGGGCTATTTTAATATTACTTAGCATGTTTTATTATGTATTCAATAGAAGAAATCATTTTCATAGTTAATTCATCATCATTAGAATTTTTTCCTGTGTTCTTTTTTAAGAATAATAGATTTTGATAAAAAGAAATAATTATATCATTGATTATGTCTAAATCTTTAGATGGTATATATCCAGTATCTACAAGATTGTTCAACAGTATTTTATTTCTTTCTTTTATACTTTTTCCGGTAATCATTAAAGATATATCACTGTCATGAATACCTAAGTCTTCTGGAAACATATCATAATATTGTTTTGTTATATAACTAAGTTCATCACTGGACAAGTTAAAAAATACCTGATAAAAAGCTTGGGCATTGTCAAAAGAATGCTTACAAAATAATTTCCACATAATTATATATTTCTTATATTCATCATTTACATTCTCTATACACCTTGAAATATTTAAGTTATAATCTTTAAAATATTTTATAGATGCAAATGATATTAGATGGTCTAAATTTTTAAAGTAGTTGTATAGGGTTGAACTGTTATAGCCAGCCATATCTGCAACCTTACGAAGTGTAATATTTTCTATTCCTTCATTTTCCATAATGTTTTGAGCTGCTTCTATGAAATACATCAATATCCTTTTCTTTTGTAATTCTTTATTTGTCATTTTATTCACCTACAAATAATCAATATAGTTTATATAATCGTGATTTTATCATTAAATTTATCATAAATCAAGAATAATATTCCAAAATATAATATATATTTGTTATATTTCAGATAATTTAATATCAGCAAAATATAAAAAATATTTAAAGATGAAATCATGATTGACAAAATAATCATGATTATGATAAAATAATCACAAATAAATTTAATTTACATACGAATACAACAAGTACTAAAAATATTAAGAATTTTGAAATGATACACTCATCCTTGTTGTATTGAATAAATTATTTGAATATTGAGAAAGAGGTGTACTATGTCAAATAACATGAGACTAGAAAAATTAAGAAAGTATATGAATGAAAAAAACATTGAAATTTCCCTAATATTTGAACCAGACAACCAATTTTATATTAGTGGATTTAAAGCAATAACTTATTCTAGACCAATTGTAACAGTAGTAACTCAAGATAAAATAGAATTAATAGTGCCTGGATTAGAGGAGCTACATGCTAAAGAAGTTGCAAAAGTTGATAATGTATATGTATATTATGAAATACCAGAAATGAAAGAACATGGAATATCACATAAACATTACTTAGATATAATTTTAAATAGATATCCTAAAGGAATAACTGTTGGGATAGAAAAAGATATAGTATCTGCAAGCTTTTCAGAATATATAACTGAGAAATCATTTGCTATTAAAGATGTTGGAAGTAAAATATTTGAAATGAGATATGTAAAAGACGCAAGAGAGATAGAATTTTTAAAGATAGCTGGTTACTTATCTGATATAGGAATAAAAGGTTCTTTGGAAAATGTTAGAGTTGGGATGAGTGAATTGGAATTTGACGTTGCAGGGGATAATGCTTTACTAAAATATGTATCTGAAAATTATCCTGATACATATATAGGATTTGCAAACTGGACTTGTTCAGGCATCGATAGAACAGCACAACCACATTTAGACTCAAATACTAGAATACTTCAAAGAGGAGATATAGTAATACATAGTAGACAGGTTTGGTATGAAAACTATAGAGCAGAAAATGAAAGAACTTTTATTATAGGTAAGCCAACAGAAAGACAAAAGGAAGTATTTAAGATTGCAGTAGAAGCTCAACAAGCTGGATTAGATACAATAAAAGCTGGAATACCAGCAAGAATGGTGGATGAAGCAGCAAGAGCTGTTGTTGCAAAGCATGGTCTAGAGTTATATTCAAATCACAGAATTGGTCATGGTTTAGGTTTATCAGAACATGAAGAGCCATATTTAAGATTTGACAATGAATTAATACTAGAAGAAGGAATGGTATTTTCTATGGAACCAGGAATATATATACCTGGAGTTGGAGGATTTAGACACTCAGATACAGCAATAGTAGGTAAAAATAGTGCTACAATTATAACTAATTATCCAAGAAGTGTTGAAGAGCTTATACTTGATATTTAAATTAGTACATATGTATGAATTTAAGTAAATTTAAAATTGGAGGAATTACAGTGAAAAAGAAGATTGGATTTTGGGATTTAGTATTTATGAATATATCAGCACTATTTGGGATTAGATGGATAGCTAAATCTACTGCCTCTAGTTTTGGGTTGGGTCTTGGTTCGATACCAGTTTGGTTGTTGTTTGCTTTTATATTCTTTGTTCCAGCATCACTTATATGTGCAGAGTTGGCTGCAACATATCCAAAAGATGGTGGACTTGGAGAATGGGTTAAACAGGCTTATGGAGAGAAGTGGGGATTTATGGTGTCATGGTTAAATTGGACATCAAAGATATTTTGGTATTCTTCCTTCTTGACATTTTTAGCTATAAATATTGCTTATATGCTTGGAAATCCTGCTCTATCAAACAATAAGATGTTTATTTTAGTGCTTTCACTTATAATATTCTGGATGTTATCCCTAGTAAGTACTCGTGGAATGGCATTTGGAAAATTCTTTACAAATACAGGAGCATTAGGTTCTACAATTCCGGCTATATTACTTATAGTGATGGCATTTATGTCTGTAGTTATTCTCAAAAAAGCTCCATCAGCATCTGTATATACAATCCAAAATATAATACCAAAGATAGATGCTAATTCACTAGTTTCTATATCTGCTATAATATTTGCACTATCAGGAGCTGAAACAACTGCTAATTTTATAACTGAAATGGATAATGCTAAGAAAAACTTTCCTAAAGCTATATTGACAGTAGCTGTTTTAATAGGAGGAATCTATATCCTAGGTTCAGTAGCAATAACAATGATACTTCCTCCAGATGAAATTGCAGCATCAACAGGAATACTAGATGCACTAGCTAAAGTTGCACAAGATTTAGGAATAGGAAGCTGGTTTATAAGAGTAGTAGCATTTGGGATAACTTTATCGGTACTTGGAGCACTAATACTTTATATAGCAGGTCCAGTAAAGATGCTTTTTGGAAATGTAAAAGAAGGTGTATTTCCTAAGCAATTAACTGTTACAAATAAACACAATATACCATCAAATGCTGTAGTGATTCAAGCTATAATAGTGAGTCTACTTCTTATAGGAACAAATTTACTGCCATCAGTAGATAATATATATAATGTTCTTGTTACTATGACAGCATTAACGGCATTGTTTCCATATGTATTACTTTTTACGTCTTATATAAGACTTAGAAAGACAAGACCAAACGAAGAAAGACCATACTCAATTGCAAAAAGTGATTCAGTTTGTATCAATATAGCTAGAATGGTACTTGTAGTGACTGTAGTGGGGATACTTTTTTCAACAGCACCAGTTATGGAGACTTTAAAAGATAATATAGTTTATGAGATTGAGATGATAGGTGGAGGTCTTTTTGTTATATTAACAGGTTTAATGATATGGAAGAACTATGAAAGGAAGGTATCTAATAATTCTGGGGATTCCTATAAATAAAAATATAATTATTTTAGTGAGCTAAAAGCATTTGTCTTTAGTTCACTAAAAATTATGGATAAATTAACATAATATATTAATAAATCTATAATATGTTGGGATGTTGAAAAATCAATAATTAGCTATCGTAAAAATTTATGAGTATTTACATAAGGAGGAAATATGTCAGTTGAAGTAAATAAACCAAGCATTTGGAAAAATTTCAAAGTCTTAATAATACTCTTTGTAGCAGGAGCCTTTATATATGCTTTACCATATTTAAAAAATTATTATTATGATACTTTTGCACAAGCATTTAATCTTACAAATACACAAATGGGTAGTTTAGGAAGTATTTATGGTTTACTTGCAATGGTATCATACCTTTTTGGTGGTTTCTTAGCAGATCGTATTTCAGCCAGAAAGCTACTTTCAGGTTCTTTAATTATTACAGGAGTATTGGGTCTTGTATTAACACTTTATCCTCCATATACTATTGTATTTTTAATCCATGCTTTATGGGGAATAACAACAATACTTACTTTTTGGCCAGCGCTTGTAAAAGCTGTTAGGATGTTAGCCTCTGAAAATGAACAAGGAAAGGCTTTTGGATTTATGGAAAGTGGTCGTGGAATTACCAATGCAATTCATTTATCTCTAGTCTTAATATTATTTGGATACATTTCATCAAAAGTAAGTGATAAATCTGGTCTTACAGCTATTATAGTGTTGTATTCAGCTATAAATGTAATAGTTGGATTATTAGTATTTTTTAAGTTAAAAGATAATGAAAAAGAGGTATCAGCCAAATTTGATAAAGAAGCTTTCTTTACAGTAATAAAAATGCCTCATACATGGATAATAACAATAATAATGTTTTGTTCATATTCAGCTAATATGTCATTTTACTATTTTACGCCATATTCAACTGAAGCATTTGGAGCAACTGTAGTATTTGCATCTGCAATATCAATATTAGCTCAGTATTGTAGACCAGTAGCATCAGCAGCCTCTGGATTACTTGGAGATAAAGTTGGTTCATCAAAGATTATATCTTATGGATTTATACTTATGATTGCAGGACTTTTAGGTGTAATATTTACACCAACAAAATCTTCTATGATTTATGTACTATTGATTGGATGTGTTGCAATATATGTATCTATGTATGCCATTCAAGGTTTACACTATTCGTTACTTGAAGAAGGTAATTATTCACTATCGATATCAGGAACTGCTATAGGTATAGTTGCTACATTAGGATATCTTCCAGAAGTACTTTGTCCTCTAGCAGCAGGAAAGATATTAGATGCATTTCCAGGTGTAACTGGATATAAGTACTACTTCATAGTTCTTACTATAGTAGCCATAATTGGATTGGTGTTTACATTTATATGGATGAATATGACTAAAGAAAGACGTAAAGAGCTTATTGAAATGAATAGTAAGTCAAATGAAAATACTACTAAAGTTAGTTAATATAATACACTACTATTTGGGCTAGCATTATAATTTAATTTACATTGAAATTTGCAAATTTCTATATGTAAACTAAATTAATATTGCTGGTCTTTATTTTTCTATTTTAAGAATATTAACCTCGAAATCTAAATATAATTTAATAAGATTAGATGTATAGGAGGAATAATATGAATAATAATATATACGAAGATATATCCAAAAGGACTCAGGGGGATATATATATTGGAGTAGTGGGACCTGTAAGAACAGGAAAATCAACTTTTATAAGAAAGTTTATGGAAAAGTTGGTTATCCCAAATATAGACAATGAGTTCAAAAAAGATAGAACAAGAGATGAGATACCTCAAAGTGGTTCAGGCAAAACTATAATGACAGTAGAACCAAAATTTGTACCAGCAGATGGTGTAGAAATTAAAATAAAAGACACAGTATCTTTAAAAGTGAGAATGGTAGATTGTGTTGGATACATAGTTGAAGGAGCTTTAGGTCATGAGGAAGGTGGAAAGCAAAGATTAGTATCCACTCCTTGGTCACAAGAAGCTATGACATTTGAGAAAGCAGCAGAGATAGGGACTAAAAAAGTTATAAAAGACCATTCTACAATAGGAATAGTTGTCTTGACAGATGGTTCAGTTACTGGTATTGACAGAAAAAGCTATGTAGAGCCAGAAGAGAGAGTTATACAAGAATTAAAAAATCTTAAAAAACCATTTGCTGTGGTTTTAAATACATTAAGTCCTAGAAGTGAAGAAACAAGTCTGCTTAGAAATGAATTAGAGGAAAAATATGAAGTTCCAGTTCTTCCAATGAATATAGTTGAAATGGAAGATGAGGATATAGAAGAAGTTATGGAAACTGTACTATATGATTTCCCACTTACAGAAATAAGAATAAACTTACCTAAATGGGTGGAAGGTCTTGAGCGAAATCACTGGATAAAAAGCAGTATAATAACAACATTAAAACAGAGCATTATAGACATAGGTAAAATAAGAGATATAGAAGGAATTATGCAAGGTTTCTCTGAATTAGAGTTTTTAGATGATACAGGTGTTGACCATGTGGAGTTAGGAGAAGGTGTCATAAATATTGACTTACAAACAAAGCAAGATTTATTCTATAATGTCCTTGAAGAAAAAAGTGGATTTAAAATTGAAGGAGATTATCAATTGCTTAGCCTGATAACTAGATTATCTAAAGTTAAAAATGAGTATGATAAGATAGAAAGTGCTTTAATGGATGCTAAGATAAAAGGATATGGAGTAGTAGCACCTTCTTTAGAGGAACTTAGCTTGGAAGAGCCAGAAATAATGAAACAAGGAAAACAGTATGGTATTAAGTTAAAAGCTAATGCACCATCACTTCACATTATAAAAGCAGATATATCTACAGAAGTTTCTCCTATAGTTGGAAATCAAAATCAAGGTGAAGAGATGATAAAATATCTCATGGAGGTATTTGAAGAACAACCAGCAGATTTGTGGGAGTCAAATATGTTTGGTAAGTCACTTCATGATTTAGTAAAAGAGCAGCTTCAAAGTAAATTATATACTATGCCAGAGGAAATAAGAGTCAAGATGCAAAAGACTCTACAAAAAATTGTAAATGAAGGAAGCTCTAATATTATAACTATTTTATTATAAAAATATAGCTACTTGTTAAAGTAAAAGATTTGTTTACTTTAACAAGTAGCTTTTTATTTATAAAAGTTGGTAAAAATATTTATATAAATTGACAATAAACACTATTTATGGAAAAATTATATTGAGAAAGTACATTTTTCAACATTACTATACTAAAACTAAAAAAATTCTAGAGGTGTAAGGTGAAAAAATCGGAGATATTTATTTTTATAAATTTAGTAGTGATATGTTTTATGATTTTTCCAAATAAAGTTTTTGGACAAGAAGAAAATTGTCTAGAAGATTTTAAAAAATGGGTTCAAGAAAATAAAAACAGTACTGAAGATATTGTTTATACTCTACCCTGCGATATGGTAATAGATAAAGAGTTTAGATTTTATATTCCATATGGAACTAATTTTACAATAGACACTAATACGCATAAAGTACTAATAAAAGACCAAGGTAATTTTATAGTTGAAGATAATGAATTGAATATAATAGGAGAGGGCGGAAAAGATGGAGTAATACATGTGGAAGAGGGAGGAAAGTTAGGTATAGGTATAGACAATATAATTGCTACTAATGGAACTGCTTTGTATGTTGAAGAAGGAGGTATTTTAAATTTTAGTTGTTACTATCAAAATGTTGGAAAGATAAAAGCAAACGGAAATGATGCTATAGGAATTTATTCTGGAAATAATATTAGGGTTCCATATAGAGATATAGAAGTAAGAGGAGAAAATGCTATAGGAATCTATTGTAAGGGTGATGTTGAGTTGGAAAGTACATCAGTAAGAGCTTATGGCAATGATAACGAAAATAGATTATTAAAAAATTTATATAAAACTGCGCAATCCATTGTATCAGAAAGTAAAAATATTTATATAATTAATGATGATAATGAGTTAATACCTGCTATCTCAAACGATTCTGGTTACAATATTATAGAATGTTCTGCCAGAGGTATTTATGTGTTTGATAAGAAAATACAAGTATGCAAAGAAGATAAAATAGAAGATATAAATTTTCCGAAGGATGTTTTGATACAAACTTCTAGTGGCACTAATGTTAAGATAGATATGGAATGGGATATTTCTGATTATTATGAAAATTTAGTAAAGGGGTATGACTTCAGTATAAAAGGTAAGTTCAAAGATGAAGATTTAAATCTAAAAAAAATAATATTAAATGATGATGTTGTTCCTACTTTGGATGTACATATTGTGGAAAAAAAGCCAATAGATAATTTAAGTTTTGATTTTCAAAATACACGTTAGGGATATTTAGCCATATTGGACTATGATATGCCATATAATGCAAATAAAGTTTTTGTTGAATACTCAGAAGATGGAGTCAATTGGATAAGTGAGGAACAAGAAGATATCAGTGAGCAGGTAATTCTCTTCTTTGAGGATTTTAAATTACGTTGTTTTAGGATAAAAGTAGAAGGAGGATTTAGAGATGGATATTCAAATATAGTACTAAAGCCTGGATTTGTAATGGATGGAGGAGAAGGACAAATAACACCAGATGATGAACAAGAAAACGAAGATATCGATGGTGACCGTGGAGGAGGAGGTAGAGATGACCCAGATAGAGATGACAGTGGGCTTATTATGGATAAAAATAATGATAATAAAAATGATGATGCTGATGAGCAAAGACCTGAGGATTCTGACAAAATCATTGAATCTAATGATAAGGAAAAAGATAATAAGCCACATCAAGACGAAAAAAATATTAAGATTGATAAAGAAAAAAACAATATAAATAATAAAGACAATAATATTAAAAATAATACTTTAATTATAGAAAACAAATTTGAAAATAGCTTAAAAGAAAAATTAATATATGCGTATAGTGAAAATGAGAAATCTTCTAAAAGTGAATCTAATTATGAGAATCTACCAAATAGAGAATATATTTCTAATGGTGACAAGACTAATAAGAAGATAAATCTTACTTCTAAACCCTATAATAAAATTCAAAACTCTCATAGTGGAGTTATTATTGGTATTGGAATTGTTACTTTAATTATGATAGGCTCAATGATAGCAGTAAATCCAAGTATTATAAAATATATTCGTAAATTTATAAAATTTAAATAATAAAATGAGTGAAACTATTTTAAAGAAATTGATGTTATTTGAGAAAGGAATTAGTAGGATAAAGATATGAATAAAAAAAATAAAGCTTTTATTTTTATAAATTTGTTAATTGTGATTTTTGTACTTTTCCCAAATAAGAGTTTTTCACAAGAAAGTAATTGTCTGAATGATTTTAAAAGTTGGATTTTGAAAAATGAAGATAACAGTGAAAAAATAGTTTACACTCTTCCTTGTGATATGGTAATAGATGATTATTTTGAACTTAATATTCCATATGGAACTAAGATTACAATAGATACTAATAAGTATAAGATACTCATAAAAGATAAAGGGAATTTTTTTATCAATGGGAATGAACTAAATATAGTTGGAGAAGGTGAAACTGAAGGTGTAATTCATGTAGAACGAGGAGGAAAGCTAAGGATAGGAATAGACAATATAACTGCTTTAAATGGGACTGCTTTATATGCAGAAAAAGAAGCTGATTTATTTATAGATACATATTATGGTGAGGTTGGAAACATAAAATCAAGTGGAGAAAACGCTATAGGAATTTATTCGGAAAATGATGTTAGAGTAGACTGTAAAACAATTGAAGTTGATGGAGAAAATGCTATAGGAATTTATTCTAAGGGAGAAGTCGAAATAGAGGATACTTCAGTAATTGTTAATGATGATAATAAACAACAAAGTATAGGAGTAGGAAGTAACTCTAAAAAAGGAAAATCAATTGTATCAGAGACTAAGAATGTCTATATTATAGGAGACCAAAATATGATAATGCCAGGTATACCTCGAGATGATGATTATAATATTATAAGGTGTAATCGTAGAGGTATTGGAGTCTTTGAAGAGGAAATAATGATAACAAAAGAAGATAAAATAGAAGATTTAAAATTCCCTCAAACTGTAACTTTAAAAACTTCTAGTGGAAAGTTTGTAACATTAGATGTAGATTGGGATTTATCAAATTACTATACTGATTTAAATAAAGATACAGAATTCATAATAAAAGGAAAATTTAAAGAAGAACATCTAAATGAAAAGAATATAGTGCTAAATGATAATGTTGCTCCTATTTTATATGTTCATATTACAAATAAAGGACCTATAAATGATTTAGAAGTATTTTTTATAAACTCAAGAAAGGGTTATTCAGCTCTTTTCGATTATAGTATGCCATATAATGCCAAGAAGGTATTTGTAGAATATTCTGATGATGGTATAAATTGGGTAAGCAAAGAATTAGATTATATTAGCAAGCAAGCTACACTTAATTTTGAAGATTTTAAGTTGAGATGCTTCAGAGTAAATGTAGAGGGTGGATTGAGAGATGGATATTCAAATATATTTTTAAAACCAGGATTTGTGATAGGTGGAGGTAGTGACCAGATGACACCAGAAGATGACCGAGACGTTATTATCGATGGAGGCGACCGTGGAGGTGGTGGTAGAGATGACCCAGATAGAGATGACAGTAGCAGTAAAAATGAGGGTAATAACAATGAAAATAAAGAAGATAATAATGACGAAAATAAAGAAAATAATGACAGTGCTAGTAATGAAAATAATGATTCTAATGGAGGAAAACCAAATGCTCCAGAAGATAACATAGGACCAAGTGCTGGTGGTGTTGATGATAAAAATCATCAAAATAATAAAGAAGATGCCAATATAAATAGTGATAAAGAAAATGATTATGAGGATAAAAATAAATTTAATAGTAAAAATTTAATGCCAGAAGATGATAGAAATTATAATTTAAAGCAAAAATCAGTATTTAGCAATAATAATCAATATTTCTCCTATAGGAATGTTTTTGTAAACAAAAATCAAGAAATAGATAATGTAAAGTTAGGAGTAAATAATTATGATGAAATAGCAAATTACAATGAGAATCTTAAATCTATATCTAAAAAATATAATTTAAATAGAGAGATTTTCTTTTTACTTTGTATATTAACTCCAACTATGATTGTTTCTATATTAGTTGTAAATCCAAGTGTAAGAAAAAATGTAATAGAATTCATACAAATAAAAAAATAATTTTTAAAAAGGGATTATTTAGTAAATTATAAAGTTGATAAATAATACCTTTCAGTATTATGAAAACTATATATTACTATCAATAAAAGGATATATAATATACAGTTTCGTTAAATAGTATAAAAATAATAGAATATTGAAAAAAAATTGACAAATGAATGTATAGGTATTAAAATATATTAAATATATACATAAAAAGTGATTTACCAACAAATAAATGAAATATATGTTAACAACTAGTTCAATTTGTAAAAATGTAAGATTTATAAAAAAATTAAGGGAGGATATTATTATGAGAGCAATTTTAACAGTAATTGGGAAGGATAAACCAGGTATAGTAGCAGGCATTAGTGATGAGTTATACAAACAAAATATTAACATAGTAGATATTTCACAAAAAATACTTCAAGAATATTTTACAATGATTATGGTAGTTGATTTAGAAAAAGCATTAAATTCTTTTGAGCAAACAGTTGAAGATTTAATTGAAAGAGGAAAGAAATTATCAGTAGATGTAAAAATTCAAAGAGAAGAAATATTTAATTCAATGCATAATCTGTAGCAAACAGTAAGGAGAGGTGATAACAGTGAATGTAGGAAATATACTTGAAACAATCAAGATGATAGATGAAGAACAGTTAGATATAAGAACTATAACTATGGGGATTTCATTACTAGATTGTATAGACCCTGATGGAGATAAAGCGAGAGAAAAAATATATAATAAAATTATGAATTCTGCTAAAAACTTAGTAAAAGTTGGTAAGGATATAGAACGTGAATTTGGTATTCCAATTGTAAATAAAAGAGTATCAGTAACTCCAATCTCTATTATTGCAGGTGCAACAGATGAAGAAGATTATGTGAAATTTGCACAGACATTAGATAGAGCAGCAGAGGATTTAGGGATAGACTTTATTGGTGGGTTTTCAGCATTGGTTCAAAAAGGATATACAAAAGGTGATAAGATATTAATTAAATCAATCCCAAAAGCTTTAGCAAGTACTAATAAGGTATGTGCTTCAGTAAATGTAGGTTCTACAAGATGTGGTATAAACATGGATGCAGTAAAAGAAATGGGAGAAATTATAAAAGAAACTGCAGAAATGACAAAAGATGCAAAAGGTTTTGGTTGTGCAAAACTAGTAGTATTTTGTAATGCAGTAGAAGATAATCCATTTATGGCAGGCGCATTCCATGGTGTTGGTGAAGCAGATAGAATTATCAATGTTGGTGTAAGTGGTCCTGGAGTTGTTAAGAGAGCTTTAGAAAAGGTAAAAGGAGAGCCATTTGATGTTGTCGCAGAAACTGTTAAAAAGACAGCATTTAAAATTACAAGAGTTGGACAACTTGTAGCAAAAGAAGCTTCTAATAGACTAGATGTTCCATTTGGAATAATAGACTTATCATTAGCTCCTACACCTGCAATTGGAGATTCTGTAGCAAATATATTAGAGGAAATGGGTCTTGAAGTTGTTGGTACTCATGGTACTACAGCAGCATTAGCCCTTTTAAATGATGCTGTTAAAAAAGGTGGAGTTATGGCATGTTCACATGTTGGAGGACTTAGTGGAGCATTTATACCAGTATCTGAAGATGCAGGTATGATTGATGCTGTTATTAAGGGTGCTTTAAGTATAGATAAACTTGAAGCTATGACTGCAATTTGTTCTGTAGGTCTTGATATGATAGCTGTGCCAGGAGACACTACAGCAGGTACACTTGGAGCTATGATAGCTGATGAAGCAGCAATAGGTATGATTAATAATAAGACTACAGCAGTTAGAATTATACCAGCACCAGGATGCGATGTAGGTGATATGGTCGAGTTTGGAGGTCTTTTAGGACGAGCACCAGTAATGCCTATAAATAAAAATTCATCTGAACTATTTACCCAAAGAGGAGGAAGAATTCCAGCTCCTATACATTCATTTAAAAACTAAGTACATTTACATATCTAGTGTAATTTAAGAAAAAATAGTTTTCTATTTAGAACAAAGTCTAGATTAAAAAATTATAACTAAGAATATAAATTTAAAATTAATTATTTGAATTAAAGCAATAATAAAGGGGATGTCTCAAAATAAAAATTTGAATCATCTCTTTTTTTGTAAAAAAACAGAGAAAAGCAATTTAAAAATATTGTATGTGATGCTGGATATGAAAGTTAAGAAAACTATAAGTATTTAGAAGATCAAAACCTTAATTCATATATTAAACCTGCAAATTACAAACAAATTAAAAAGCATAGCTTTAAATCCTATAGTAGGAAGAAAAGAGAAGATGAAATATGATTCTGAATCAGATGTATATACTTGTGCTAATAAGAGACTTCTTAGACCTATATATCTGAAAAAGAGAACGAATAAAAGTGGATATACATCTGAAGTACAGGTGTATGAATGTGAAAGCTGCAATGATTGCTTTTTATGTAGCAAATGCTTTAAAGGTAAGAATAATAAAAAGATTGAATATTCTTGAATTTAACTAAACTTAGGAAGCGTAGTCAAGATAATATTAAAAATAAAGTAGGAATTTTGCTTAGAATGAATTACTCTATTCAAGTAGAAGAAACTTTCGGTGTTACAAAACAAGACTATAAATGTAAGAAATTAATATTATCTATTGGCGTTAGCCTTTGATATTTATAAATTGCATAATCGAATACAAAAATATAGATTCAGAAAACACTTATTTAAAATAGCTATGTAGTTAATTTTTTATACATATGCTTTATTTCTTGTTCTCAAATTTACTCAGTATTAAAATTTAAGATACTAATCAAAAAAGGAGTTAAACTTAAAATTTGATTAGAAAAAAATCAATTTTGAGATAACTCCTGTTTTCCACTTAGTTAATATAAAACACTAATTCAAATCTAGTATTTTCAAAACTTTCAATCACACAAAGCACTGAATTATAAGTAGTGTTTTTGATATTTAAAAAAACACCTTGTAAAACAGTATTTCCAATTCTTACAGTGTTTATTTTCAAAATATTGCACACTGCATATTATATATTCATTATATCGTATTTTATCTAGCAAAAATCTAGATTTATTAAATAAACTAAATATAAAGAACTAAAATTATTTAAATTTATATATACATTTTTTATTTAGTTTTAGATAAAGAAACAGAGAAATTTGAAACTATTTTGTTTTGTACGTATTCACTATAAGACTAGAGTAGAAAGAAGAAAAAGTAATGGAGGGAAGAAACTACTCACATACTACTTAGTTAATATAAAAAGAATACTCTTTAAATAAAACAATAGAAAGACCTTCATTTACATACTACTTAGTTAACATAAAACCTTCCAGGTAAATTTAATGAATTTATCTTACCTGGTGAATTTACATACCACTTAGTTAATATAAAACTTGGATAGGCTTTACAACAAGCATATGCTAATAATTTATTTACATATCACTTAGTTAATATAAAACCCTAATTTAAAATCATTATTTTCTTAAATATCATACACTAAATATTTATTATAACATATCTTATATTGAAAAAATTTTCCATTTATTGAATAAATAAAATAACTTATATAATAAATTATATATACACTTTTTATTTTAGATAAAAAAGTAGAGCAGTTTGAAACTACTCTATTTTCCATCTATTTTGAAAAATATAGAAAATAAATATGAAATATGATTCTGAATCAGATGTATATACTTGTGCTAATAAGAGACTTATTAAAGTTACATATCTAAAAAGAAAACAAATAAAAATGGATACATATGAAGTACAAGTGTATAAATGTGAAAGCTATAATAATTGCTTTTTACGTGGAAAATGCTTTAAAGGTAAGAATAATAAAAAGATTGAATGTTCTAAAGTTTTAACTAAACTTAGGAAGCGTAGTCAAGATAATATTAAAAATAAAGTAGGAATTTTGCTTAGAATGAATCACTCTATTCAAGTAGAAGGACATTTCGGCGTTACAAAATAATACTACAAATGTAAGAACTTAATATTATCTATTGACGTTAGCATATGATATTGATAAATTGCATAATCGAATACAGAAAAGAAAATTTGGAAAATACTTATTTGAAATAGCTATGTAATTAAATTTTTTTAAGATACATATGCTTTATTTCTTTTGCCCAAATTTCCTCAATATTAAAGTTTAAGATATTAATTAAAAAGAAGTAATAAAAAATAACATATAAAAATTCAAAAAAGGAGTTAAACTTAAAATTTGATTAGAAAAAATCAATTTTGAGAAAACCCCTTTTATTTTGAATTTTAAATTTAATAATATTTTCAAGTAATTAAGTAAAATATTTTAAAAAATTTAAAAGTTATTATATTTAAATATTAATAAGTTATATCAACCAAATAAAAAACTAAATTTAAAAAAATAAAAATCTATCTAAATATTTAACACACATAATAATCATAAACAAATATAAAAATAAAACGCTTGCAATTAATAAAATTGCCTACAATATAAAACTCTATCATTTAAAATATCAACTTAAAATATTAATTTATAAATCTTATTGTTTTTAAGCAATTTCTTCTTCTATATCAGTACCACGTATTTCATCAGCAGTAAGAACTTTAAAAGTACTGAATATTTTTGAACCTAAAAATCCTGCGACTACATTAAATAAGGCACACAATCCAGCTGTTATAAGTACTTGATTAACTGGATTATAGGCAAACATTATAGCAAATCCAGCTACAGGAGTAGCTGTACCTGGTGTCATATTTACAAGCCCCATCAAAGCTACAACGATACCAGAAAAAGCGCCTCCAAAGAAATTAGTACAATATATAGGTATTGGATTTGCCGAAATTATATCTGATTGAGTCAGTGGTTCAATAGCGACAGATATAATATCTTTTTTAGATCCTAACTTCAATCTTGCAAATAGTGTTGAGTTCATAAAAGCTGAACCAAAAGCACCTAATGCTCCTATTGCCATAGGAAGACCAGTAAGACCAATTATAGATGTAAGCGCCATTGAACTAAGTGGAGATGTACCAACTACTGTTATTAAGCCTCCTAATATAATTCCCATCACTATAGGACTAATATTAGTAGCCTCTATTAAAACTTGTCCAATTTGTAGTAGTGTACTATTAACTAATGGGTCTACATTTGATGCTATAAGACGAGATAGTGGTGCACATAGAAGGATTACTACTACTAAATCCACTCCAGGTGGTACCTTTTTCTCTATAAACTTAATCAAGAAAGAAACAAAGTACCCAGCAACGAATCCAGATAATATAGAAAAATCTAAACACGATAATCCTATTAGAACTGCATAAACTGGAGATACACCAAGAGCTAAAGGTACAAGTATAGCAGCAGCAACTCCACCAAGGCTACCATTAGCGGCCCCAACACTTCTAAAAAATTCCATACCTAAAACGTCGCCAAGTAAAGAAAGGTTGAATGCCTCGACTAAGAAAGTAGCACAAGCAGCACTTGCAAGAGCTCCCATAGCTTTCATACCATATGGAGCTTTGTAACTAAAAATTGTGAAACAACATAGAACCAATAAAAGTAAACCTGTTCCTAATAAAATTTCTGACATAAGAAAATCCTCCTTGTATTTTTTTTAGGACATAAACTTTTGTTTATGATAACGTTATCCTAATGTGTAAATAATTAACTAATTAATGACAACAGAACAAAAGTAATTTTAAATTTTAATTGGTTTTATATTGTATCTAAAAATAAAAATAACTATAAAAGTATATAAAGCAAGTTTAAAATGTAAGTTAAACTTATACTTTATAAGATAATTATATATAAATAATACAATCTTGTATAGGAAGATTGATAAAAAATAAATTTAATATGAAAAAAAACAATTATTATCATATAAAAAAGGAATAAACCTTTTTTAGAAGAAGTATTTATAATGAAAGTAATTTTATAGGGGGAGAGTATTTGAAAAAGGTTAAATATACCAGATTAGTGATACTTGGTATTCTTATATATTTAGTGTTTAATATCTTAGTAATGATTATTAGTAAGAATGTAGATACAGTAGTATTAAAATCTGAAGTAGTCGATGCAAAAATTAGTACAGAAGGTACTTTAGAAAAAGACTTTAATGACCAGAGTAGTTTTTTATCAATATATGTTGATAAAGAAGATTCTAAAAGCTTTAAAAAAAATCAAGATGTCATAATTGAATATAACAAACAAAAAATAGATGCAAAAGTTTACAAAATATATAAAAATAATAATAAAATAATGGTAAAATTAAAAATAAGTAACCAAATTATTGGAAATCAGGATACAAGTGTCGAAGAATTTGATATAATATATAATCAGATGGAATGTTTAAAAATACCTAAAACTTCTATAAAAACAAAAGACAATAAACGTGGTGTATATGTAATTGATGAACAATCACAAAGTGTAAAATTTGTCATACTAGAAGGGATAACTTATGAAAATGAATCTTCTGTATTTGTGGATTATTATAAAAATGACATAAATGGAGTTAAAAGTGTTAATCTATATGACAAAATAATTTTAAGACCCAACAGAATAAACACAAATATAAGGATAAAGTAGGTGATAATAATGGGTTCTGTTAAAGAGAATTTATCTAAAGTAAGAAGTAAAATTGATGAAGTCGCAAAAAAAGTAAATAGAGATAGTAAAGAGATTACTCTTCTAGCAGTTACAAAAACTGTTGATGTAGATTTAGTTAGTGAAGCAATGGAAGAAGGAATTACTTCTGTTGGTGAAAATAAACCTCAAGAATTAGCTAGAAAGTATGATATTATAGGTGACAAACTAAATTGGCATTTAATAGGAACTTTGCAAACAAATAAAGTTAAGTACATAATAGATAAAGTCTGTATGATACATTCTTTAGATAGAATCGCGTTATGCGAGGAAATTCAAAAACGGGCTGAGCAAATAAATAGAGAAATAGATTGCTTAGTACAAGTGAATATATCTAAAGAAGAATCTAAACATGGACTTGACAAAGGAGAAGTTATAGATTTTGTCAAAGAAGTGTCAGAAAAATATAAAAATATAAAAATAAAAGGTCTAATGACAATGGCACCTTTTGTAGCAGATGAAGATGAAATAAGAGGTGTATTTAAAGGTCTTAAAGATTTATCAATACAAATAAAAGAATTAAACATATCTAATGTAGGTATGGATGTTTTATCAATGGGAATGAGTCACGATTATGAAATTGCTATAGAGGAAGGGGCTACCATTGTTAGAGTTGGAACATCAATCTTTGGAGAAAGAAATTACAATAAAAAATAATTACTCAAATCTGAATAAATTCTAAGGAGGAAGTTAATAATGTCAAATGGAATAATATCTAAATTTAAGAACTGGATAGTTGATGAAGATGAAGATTATATTGAAGATGAATATGAAAGTGGTATGGACGATATAGTTCAAGAGGAAGAAATAAATGGAGGATTTAGTGCTGCAAAAGCAAATAAAATTGTAAATTTACATACAACTTCTCAAATGAAAGTTGTAATAGTTGAACCTAAAGTTTATGATGAAGCTGCAACTATAGCAGACCATCTAAAACAAAGAAGGGCAGTTATAGTGAATTTGGAAGGATTGACTAATTCTGAAGTTCGTAAATCTATATTTAATTTTATGAATGGAGCGGTTTATGTTTTAGATGGAAGTATACAAAAGGTTTCTAAGTCAATATTTATACTAGCTCCTAATAATGTAGATATAGATGCAAATATGAAAAAAGAATTAGAAAGCAAAGCATTCTTCCCTTGGCAAAATAAATAGTAAAAAGGCGGTTAATGTATGGGAACAATAAGAATTGCACTGTATTATCTTTTAGACATAATAGCATGGATGATAGTTATAAAAAGCTTGATGACTTGGTTTCCAAATGGAAGACAAAGCAAAATTTTTGAGATTTTAGAAAATCTTACAGAGCCAATAGAAGGTCCAATAAGGTCTATAATGTACAAATACACAAATGGGCCGATAGATTTTTCTCCTTTAATTGCAATAGTATTATTGATGTTCCTAAGACAATTAGTATTGGTTATATTCTAAGGTGATAACATGGACAAATTGAAATTGACAAATCACATAAAGGATATAGACTTGAAAAATAAAATGTTTAAAGTAATAGACAAGGCTAATAGTTGTATAAAAAACTATGATGTTAAGTCTACTGAGTTTCTTAATCCATATGAAGTGAGAAATGCTGTAGATATATTAAATTCTACTAATGAAATAAAATACAGTGTGGATGGAGGTTACGAACAAGCTGAAAGAAGCACTGTATTTATTTATCCATTTTACATGGAATATGAGGATATAGAAGATACTCTTAGATTTTTACAGATAGAAGGAAATTTTAAATTTAAAAGTATATCTCATAAAGATTATTTAGGAGCAATTTTGAATCTAGGTATAAAAAGAGAAAAAATTGGAGATATAATTATACATGATAGTTTTTGTCAAGTAGTTGTAAGTAGTGATATTTGTGATTTTATAATCATAAATTTAGAGAAAGTTTCAAGAAATAGTGTAATTGTAAAGGAAATTTCCAGAGAAAATATTGTTAATAGTTCTTCAAAATATAAGGAAGTATCATTTACAGTATCTTCAGATAGGTTAGATTGTATCATAAGTAGTCTTTACAATATATCTAGGCAAGATAGTGCAAAATACATAAATGGAGAAAAAGTCCATGTCAATTATGAAAAGATAACTTCAACTTCTAAAATAATTAAAAATGATGATTTAATTTCTATTAGAGGTAAAGGAAGAGCTAAAGTAACACAAATAGGAGATATTACTAAAAAAGGAAGAATAAAAGTTCAAGCAAAATTAATTGTATAAGGACTAATTAAAATTATAGCTGGGAGGAAATGTAATGCTAACTCCAATTGAGATAGAAAATAAAGAGTTTAAAAAAGGTTTAAGAGGTTATAGAGATGAAGAAGTTGATGAGTTTTTAGATATCATCAAAGAAGATTATGAATCTCTGTGTAGAGAAAATACAGCTCTTAAAGAAAAATTAGGATTATATCAAGACCAAGTAAACAAATATGAAAATATTGAAGAAACACTAAAAGCTACTTTAATAACTGCTCAAAGTGCAGCAGAAGACACTTGTAGTGCAGCAAATAAAAAAGCTAAGATAATCGTTGAAGAAGCAGATTTAAAAGCTAGACAAATTATAGAACAGGCTAATAATCGTGTTATAGAGATAAGAAAAGAGTACGATGCTTTAGTTAAAGAATTTAAGATATTTAGAAATAAATTTAAATCATTGTTAGAAGATGAAATAAGAAGTGTCGATGAGATTTTTTATGATGTAGATGAAAAATGTGTAAATGCATTTGAAGGTACATCAGTGTATAATTATAGTAATGATGAAGCTGCTACAACTTTAGAATAAACAATAATCTTACTGGATTTTAGGTAGAATTATTGTTTAAGTTTGAGAATACTATAACAAAAACTAAAAATAGGATAAAAATACAAGAAAAATATAAATTATTATATTTTTCAAAAATATATTGACTATTCAAATTATTTGTTATAGAATTTCATATAAACACAGATAAATTTTTAAAAGCGTTGATAGAGACAATTATCTTTAGATAATTTTACAGAGAATTGGGTATGCTGAGAACCAAGGAATTTATAAAGATGAGAATCACTCTTGAGCTGCAGGCTGAACGATTAAACTTTATTAAGCTGTGCCGGTTAGTGCCGTTATACTATTAGAGTGTTATATGTGAGTATTGTTAAGTTCACATATAGAATTAGGGTGGTAACGCGATTGATAACTCGTCCCTTTGTTTAAAGGGGACGGGTTTTTTATTATTCAAATTTATGTAAAAGAATAAAAACTTTGGAATTATAATAACTGTAAGAAAGGGTGATTTATATGGCAAAATTTAAGCCATTGGTGGACAGTTCTGTAAAACAAGCAGAAGCACAAGTTTTTGACTATTGGAAAGACATAGATATACTTGAAAAAACTCTAGAAAAAGGTAAAGACGACCCAAGTTTTGTATTTTATGAAGGACCTCCAACAGCTAATGGAAATCCTGGAGTACATCATGTTTTATCTAGAACACTTAAAGATTCTGTTTGTAGATATAAGACAATGTCTGGTTATCAAGTAAAGAGAAAAGCTGGTTGGGATACACACGGATTACCAGTTGAAATACAAGTAGAAAAAGAATTAGGTCTTACTAGCAAGCAACAAATAGAAGAATATGGAATAGCTGAATTTAACCAAAAATGTAGAGAGTCAGTTTTCTCATTTGAAAAACAATGGAGAATAATGACTGAGAGAATGGCTTATGAAGTTGACTTAGATAATCCATATATAACTTTAGATAATAACTATATAGAATCTGTATGGTGGATACTTAATAAATTCAATAAAGAAGGATATATCTATGAAGGGCATAAAATACTTCCTTATTGCCCAAGATGTGGAACTGGTCTTGCTAGTCATGAGGTTGCACAAGGATATAAAGAGGTAAAGACAAATACAGTTGTAGCTAAATTTAAGAAAAAAGATGCTAATGAATACTTCTTAGCATGGACGACTACTCCATGGACTTTACCATCAAATGTTTCATTAACAGTAAATGCTGATGTTGATTACTTAAAAGTTAAAAAAGGTGATGAGGTATATTATGTATCTAAACCTTTAGCTAATAAAGTATTAGGTGAAGACTATGAAGTTTTAGAAGAAATGAAAGGTAAAGATTTAGAAGGATTAGAATATGAACAATTAATGCCTTTTGTAGAAGTTGATAAAAAAGCATTTTTCATTACAGTAGGAGATTATGTAACCACTGAAGATGGTACTGGAATAGTTCATACAGCACCAGCATTTGGTGAAGATGACTACAATACAGGTAAAAGATACGATTTACCAGTTGTACAGCCAGTAGATGAAACTGGTAAATTTACAGCTACTCCTTGGGAAGGTAGATTTGTAATGGAAGATGGGCTAGATGTTGAAATAATAAAATGGCTAGCTTCTGAAAATAAACTATATAGTAAGGAAAAAGTAGTTCATAATTATCCACATTGTTGGAGATGTCAAACTCCACTTGTGTACTATGCAAAACCAAGCTGGTATATAGAAATGACTAAGCTTAAAGATAAATTAATAGAAAATAATAATGGTGTAAAATGGTTCCCAAGCTTTGTAGGTGAAAAGAGATTTGGAAACTGGTTAGAAAATCTAAATGATTGGGCAATATCAAGAACTAGATATTGGGGAACTCCACTTCCTATATGGAGATGTGAATGTGGCCATACAGATTCAGTTGGTTCAAGAGCAGAATTAGCTGAAAAAGCTGTAGAAGATGTAAACCCAGAAACTGTAGAACTTCATAGACCATATGTAGATGATATACACTTAAAGTGTGAAAAATGTGGAAAACCAATGACAAGAGTAACAGAAGTTATAGACTGCTGGTTTGATAGTGGAGCTATGCCATTTGCACAACACCACTATCCATTTGAAAACAAAGAAAACTTTGATAAACTATTCCCAGCTGATTATATATCAGAAGGTATAGACCAAACTAGAGGTTGGTTCTACTCATTACTTGCAGTATCAACATTTGTATTAGGAAAAGCACCATATAAGAGTGTCTTAGTTCCAGACCTTGTACTTGATAAAGATGGAAAGAAAATGAGTAAATCAAGAGGAAATACAGTAAATCCTATGCAGTTGTTTGACCAATATGGAGCAGATGCACTAAGATGGTATTTACTATATGTTTCTCCACCATGGACTCCAACTAAATTTGATATGGATGGATTAAAAGAAATCCAAAGTAAATTTATAGGTACTATGAAGAATGTATATAACTTCTTTACTTTATATGCAAATACAGATGATATAAATCCAACTGAATTCTTTGTAGAATACAAAGATAGACCAGAACTTGACAGATGGATACTATCTAAATTCAATAATTTAATGAAAGATGTAGAAGAAAACTTAGAGATATTTGAATTAAATAAAACTTTAAGAATGATACAAGATTTCATAAATGATGATTTATCTAACTGGTATATAAGACGTTCAAGAAGAAGATTCTGGGCAACTGAATTAACAGAAGATAAAAAAGCTGTATACAATACAACTTATGAATTATTACATGGACTTTGCAGAGCTATAGCACCATTTGCTCCATATATGTCAGAAGAAATGTATAGAAATCTAACTGGAGAAGTATCTGTTCATTTAGCTGAATATCCTAAGTTTAATGAGAGTCTAATTGATACTAAATTAGAAGAAAAAATGGATTTAGCTAAGAATCTAGTTACTTTAGGTAGAGCTTCAAGAGAAGTTGAGAGAATAAAAGTTCGTCAACCGTTACAAAAAGTATTAGTAGATGGTAAGTTTGAAGATACAATAAGTGATGTAGTTGATTTAATAAAAGAAGAACTTAATGTTAAAGAAGTAGTATTTGCTAAAGATTTGGATGAATATATGAACTTTAGCTTAAAACCAAACTTTAAAGAAGCAGGACCAGTATTAGGTGCTAAGATGAACTTATTTGTAGGAGCATTAAATAAATTAAATGCACATGAAACTGCTAATAAACTTGAAAATGGTGAAACTTTAACAGTTGATTTAAATGGTGAAGCTTTTGAGTTTAATAAAGACTTAGTATTAATAGGTATAACTGCTAAAGAAGGATTTAATGTATCTGTTGAAAATAATCTTTTCGTTATATTAGATACTAAATTAACTGATGAGTTAATTGATGAAGGATATGCTAGAGAATTTATATCTAAAGTACAACAATTGAGAAAATCTAGCAATTTTGAAGTATTAGACAACATAGTAATAGATTACTGTGGTGATGATGAAATTGCTAAGGCTGTTGAGCATTTTAATGAATACATCAAGTCTGAGACTTTAGCTTTAGAAATAAATAGAGTGGATGATAAATCTTTAGAAGAACAAAACTTAAATGACCATATGACAGGTATAAAAGTTACAAGAAAATAAAAAATAATAAGTTGTTAATTAAGAGCCCTATAGAAATTTATTTGTAAATTTCTATAGGGCTTTTTTTAAAAAGATAGCTTATTTCTTTATTTAATTAATTGCTTTAGTAGACTAATAATTAAATGTTTTAATATTCCAAAATTTACAATAAATAAATTTATATAAATCATATAAATTATTTATAGCATATGATAAAATGTTAGTGAATAAACGTTTAAGTGAGGATGAATAATATTTTAGAGTTAACTACTTCTGGTAAATTTATTTTTGAATTTATTGTGCATTATGCAGGGTAGTTTATTTATTATGCAAAGGGGTGCGTTTTGATGTATGGTGAAAGCAAAAAACTAAGTATTGATAATAACATATTTTTGCAATATGGTCTTATTATATTGGGAATGATTTTATCAACCATAGGAATAAATTTATATCTAGCACCAGCCAAGTTGTTAAGTGGAGGAGTAGCTGGAATTTGTGTTATATTATATAAGTTATTTGGTATAAATCAGGGATTATCTAGTTTTTTGATGAACATACCGATATTTATTATAGCTAAAAAGTATTTTGATAATAAATTTTTGTTAATAAGTTTTGTCAATATGTTGCTATTTTCTGTTGCACTTGGGGTAACACAAGATATTGCTAAATATTTTCCTATAAATGATACTATGCTGCAGTGTATTTATGGTGGTGTTTTAACTGGTATAGGTATGGGGTTAACATTTAAAGCAAGAGCTACTGCTGGAGGACTTGATATAATAGCAGCTATAATGAAAAGAAAGTATGATATACCAATGAAAAATACATTTTTATTTATTAATTTTTTTGTAGTATGTGCAGGTGCATTTTTATTTGGAGCAAAATTGGTAATGTACACTCTAATTACTATGTATATAATTTCTTTTACAATGGATATAGCAAAAGATTGCTTCGATAGAAAAAAATCTATGCTCTTAATATCAAATAGATATGAAGAAATATCAAAAGTAATAATGAATAAGATGGGTAGAGGCGTAACTTTTTTAGAAGCAGAAGGAGCATATACACAGAATAAGAAAAAAATGATTTACTGTATCATATCTGCAAATGAAGTAGGTAAATTTAAGGATTTAATTTATGATATGGATAGTGAAGCTTTTATTTCTGTAAACAATGTAGAAGAAGTAAAAGGTGGAGGTTTTAAAGATAAATTTCTATAAGATATAAGTGTTAAAAAATACCATATATCTTGTTATTGTACCTAGTTAGATGTATACTGTAACTAATGGGGCACATGAAGTGCTCAATAATATACTAGGAGGTATAATAATATGTTAAGAGAAAGATTTGTAGTAAGAAATCATCATAATCCACATGCAAATGGATGCTGTGGAACTGGAGGAGAAGGATGTTGTGGAGGAGATAGCAATCAACATTCACATGAACATTCTCACAGTCATGGGCATGAACATGAGCACGTAAACGGTGTAGGGCATGACCATAATCATGATGATGGATTTTCAGGGACTCATGAGCATGGGCATGAACATACACATACACATGGGCATGAACATTTAGATGGGCATACACATCAACATAAATAGAAATATTTTAAATTAATAAAATGATTTTTATTTTGTGATTCCATGAAGGTTTAAATAAAAATTATTCATAGCAAATAAAAAAGTGAACTGTTTAAAGTAAAAAACTTTAATGGTTCACTTTTATTAATTATTAAAATATTAAGTTTAAATCCAATGATTAACTAAAAAAGAAGCAATATTTTCATAAGGTATTTTTTCTGTTTTTAACAAGCTTTGGACAACCAAACCATCAACTATAGACATAAGTAAAAAAGAAAAAGATTCAGCATCCTGTTCATTTTCATCACCACTATATTTTTCAAGGGATTCAATAATTTCAGATTTAAGGGTAGTTCGCCATTCAATATATTTTAATCTCATTCTTTCTTTCAAATCATCATTTGAAGTAATAGCCTCACAAATAAGATACATATGTACTCTACCACGACTTTCTATAGTAGATATTTTTTCTAGTATTAAGTTGACCATTTCTATTTGAGAATTTTTGGATTTGACATTTTTTACACAGTTTAATATAGCACTAGTTATAACTTCTAAATGAGTATCGGCAATGTCATATATAATATCATTTTTAGATGAGTAGTGATAATACAATGTACCCTTACTTATATTCACATCTTTTGCAATATCAGCAAGACTAGTATTTTGAACTCCATTTTTGGCTATTAAATTAGTAGCAGATAATAAAATAGCCTGTTTCATATTATTTGTTTTCATAAAACCTACCTTTCTATGTATATTTATAACAAATTAATAACATTATAAGCTTATAGAAAATTATTGTCAATAAAGCAAGAATCTATATCTATTGACTTTTTTTAATTCAAAATATAAAATAATAATTAAATCGGTCGTACGACCGACTGAATAAACAAAAACAATATATTATAGTGAGGTTAATATGGATAAAATAAAATTGATAGTAGACAGTGCATGTGACTTACCTAATCATATAATAGAGAAATACAATATTGAAGTTATTGGTTTAAATGTATCTTTTGGAGAAGAGAGCTATATATCTGGGAAGGAAATAGATAATGAAACTTTCTACAGAAAAATGGATGAAAGTAAATTATTGCCAAAAACATCATGTCCTTCGCCAGATAAGTTTTTAGAGGCATATCAATGTGAAGAGGAAAGTATATTAGTAATTAATATAAGTTCAGGATTATCTGGAACTTATAATAGTGCACTTTTGGCAAAAGATATGTTCGAAAAAGAAGGAAATAATAAAAAAATCGAAATTATAGATTCACTTAGTGGGTCAATTGGCATAGGACAATTAATATTAAAAGCGGCAATATTAATAAAAGAAGGAAAAGAACTTGAAGAAATTGTTTCAATAATAGATAGATATAAAGACAATCCACCATTTTATGGAACTCTAGAGACGCTAGAAAACGCTATCAAAGGAGGGCGAATAAATCCAATAGCAGGAAAAATTATAAATACATTAAATTTTAAGGCTATAATACAAGTTGCAGATGGGATTGTAACTCCAATAGATAAGGCAAGAGGTGAAGGGAATAGCTTGAAAAAACTGATTCAGTTAGTAGAATCAAAAATTATAGATAAAGAAGATAAGGTTTTATTTATAGGACATGCTAACTGCCCTGAAAAGGCTCAAAAAGTAAGAGAAGCTATGGAAAAGGATGTTAAATATAAAGATGTTGTAATCTGTGAAGTTGGTTCAGTAATGGGAACATATACTTCAAAAGGTGCAATTTTGATAACTGCAATATAAATAATAAATTAAAAAGTTAAAGCTGTATAAAAATGAATAAAATCATTTTTATACAGCTTATTTTGATGTTACTAAGTTAATCTTATAATTAACCAACTACACATATTTCTTTGTCATATTTGTTTAGTATTTCGCAACCATCTTCAGTAACTAGTACTAAATCTTCTATTCTAACTCCAAACTCTCCTGGTAAATATATACCTGGTTCTATAGAGAATATCATTCCTGGTTGTACAGTATCTGTATTTATAGAAGATACATCTCCCTTATCATGAACTTCAAGTCCTATAGAGTGACCTGTTCTATGAGTGAAGTATTGTCCATATCCTTTTTCAGTTATGTAATCACGAGCAGCTGCATCTATATCACAGAATCTAACTCCTGGTTTTACAATAGCTTCAGCTCTCTTATTGGCTTCAAGAACTATTTCAAATATTTCTCTACCTTTTTCAGGTATTTCTTTATAGAATACAGTTCTTGTCATATCAGCACAATAGTTATCTTTTATGCAACCTATATCTAATATTATTGCGTCACCTGGTTTTACAAGAGCATTTCCTGGTTCTCCATGTGGATTGGCTCCATTAGGACCAAATCCTATGATAGGGTCAAATGAAAATCCATCAGCACCTAAGTCTTCATATATTTTAGATAATTTACCAACAAGTTGTTTTTCTGTAAGTTCACCAGAAACAGTAGCTTTAAGTTGTTCCATACCTTTGTCATTTAATCTTGAAGCTATTCTCATTAATTCTTTTTCTTCTTCATCTTTACACATTCTTAAAGTATCTATTATATAAGATGAGTTTACAAATTTGCTTCCTCCACCTGATTCTATTAAGCTTAATAAGAATCTAGCTGGCCAGTTTTTGTCAACACCCATAGTAGCATTTTTGTCTACATGTTCAGTTACTATTTCTATTGGATTTTGAGTATCATTAAACCAAACCATTTCAACACCTAAATCTTCTGCAACTGGGAATAATTCATTTATAAATAATTTATTATTACCATTTAAATTTAGGTATAAAGCTAGTAGTCTTTCACCTGGGTGGATTAGTAATCCTGTTAAATAAAATATTGAAGTAGGATCACTTACCAACATTTGAGAAATATCATCTTTTTTCATTTGTTCAAGTACAGCATTTAATCTTTGAGTCTTCATAATAATTTCCTCCTAATCAAAATTCGATACAAATCAATTTTAGCACTATTAAACAAAAATTAGTATACTTTTCTTCTAGAAATATAAAAAATTTTTAACATATATCTTTTATATTAAATTTAATTCCTCATTTTACATTAAAAGAAAAGTAAAATCAGTTTATATTGTGAAAATTTTATAAAAATAATAACTTGAATAAGTAAAAATATATATTTGAGATAGTTATATAATTATGAAAATTAATAAAAAAATTTTTATATTAAAATAATATTGAAACAATTTTAAAAATTTAGTATCATTAAAGAGAAAGTGATGGAACTTTCAAAATTTATCACTTTTAGTAAATTTTGATTTCAAAATATCTAAATTTGAAGTATAAATATTTCTATTTAAAGTATTTTATAGGTTAAATTGAAGTATTTTATAGGCTGAATCTATTTTAAAAGTTATGAAATCAATTTTTAATTAATAAAGAGAGGGGAAATTATAATAGGATGGAAAAGAAAAAAATAGGCCTATGGAGTTTGGTATTTATGAATGTATCAGCTTTATATGGTATAAGATGGATAGCTAAGTCGACAGCGTCAAGCTTCGGTTTAGGATTAGGTGCAATACCTATGTGGTTATTATTCTCATTTATATATTTCGTACCAGGAGCTTTAATTTGTGCTGAATTAGCTTCTACATACCAAAAAGGTGATGGAGGTTTATATGATTGGGTTAAGGAAGCCTTTGGAGAAAAATATGGATTTTTAGTTTCTTGGTTAAACTGGACAGCTAAAATATTTTGGTATTCTTCATTCCTAACTTTTTTAGCAGTAAATGTTTCTTATACAATAGGAAATCCAGCACTTGCAGATAATAAGATATTTGTACTTATATTATCTTTAGTAATATTCTGGGTATTATCTATTATAGCAACTAAAGGAATAAGTTTTACAAAAATATTCACTAATACAGGTGCATTAGGTTCAACAATACCAAGTGCTATACTTATAATATTTTCATTTTTAGCAGTATTAGTATTGAAAAAACATGATATAGCTTCAACATATACAATAGCTTCAATGACTCCAAAACTTAATATGGATGCATTTGTTGCTATATCAGCTATAATGTTTGGTTTAGCAGGAGCAGAAACTGCAGCTAACTTTATAACAGAAATAGATAAGCCTGAAAAGAACTTCCCTAAAGCTATATTAATATCAGCTGGAATAGTTGCTTCATTATATGTATTAGGTTCTATTGCAATAACAATGATAATACCACCAGACCAAATTACTGCTTCTAAAGGTGTATTAGATGCACTTGCAGCTGTTTGTGAATCTTTAGGAATAGGTTCTTGGTTAGTTCAATTGATAGCTTTTGGTATAGCTTTTTCAATATTAGGAGCAATAGTTCTTTATATAGCATCACCAATAAAAATGTTATTTGGTAGTGTTAAAAAAGGAGTATTTCCAGATAGTTTGGTAGAAGTAAATAAACATAAGATACCTTCTAAAGCAGTTATACTTCAAGCAATAATAGTTACTATAATATTATTGGTGACTACATTAATGCCTTCTGTTGATGCTATATACAATGTTCTTGTAACTATGACAGCATTAACTGCATTATTCCCATATGTGTTGTTATATGCTTCTTATATTAAACTAAGAAAAGAGAGACCAGATGAAATTAGACCATATACTATGGCAAAATCAACAAGTACTTGTATAGGTTTAGCTAAAATGGTTTTAACTGTAACTGTAGTTGGTATATTGTTATCAGCAGCACCAGTTATGCCTACATTTGCTGAAAATATCATATATGAAATAGAAATGATTGGTGGAGGTCTTCTAGTTATCTTATCTGGTCTATGGTTATGGAATAGATACGAAAAGAGATCAGCTAAATAAAAATGTATTTTAAATATATATTTTGGATATTATTATATATATAGTTGACAATTTATATCATAAGGAATATTATAAAATAAAGAAATTAATAAATTAAATCCTGAGATAAGAAAGAGTAAATAAATAGACTTTTACACAGAGAATTAAGGGTGCTGAGAGCTTAATAAAAAGTGTTTATTGAATGGGTCTTTGAGGAGTAAGGTGAAATGCAGTTTAAGACTGTAGATTATCTGATATCGTGTGTGCACGTTATAGCATATATTAAGATATATATATTCAGATTTGAGTATATATAAATTTAGGTGGTACCACGGAAAATATATCCGTCCTATTGATTTAGGACGGATTTTTTAATATAGAAAATTTAGGAGGCAAAATGAACGTAATAGGAATTATAGGTGCAATGGATGAAGAAGTAAGTATATTAGTAAATTTAATGGATATTAAAGAAATTGTAAAAAAAGCTAGCTTAGAATTTCATAAAGGAACTTTAGAAGGAAAAAATGTTGTATTAGTAAAATGTGGTATAGGAAAAGTTAACTCTGCTCTTTGTGCACAAATATTAATAAGTGAATTTAAAGTTGATGCTATTGTTAATACAGGTGTTGCAGGGGCTTTAAATGAAAATCTTGATGTCAATGATATAGTAATTTCAACTGATGCGATACAATACGATATAGATACTACTGCATTTGGAGACCCTAAAGGTGTTATACCAAGAATGGAAACATCTGTATTTAAAGCAGATGAAAGACTCGTAGAAGCTGCCTATAAATCTTCTGTAGAAGAAACAAAAACTCATAAAGTATTAAAAGGAAGAGTAGTAACAGGAGATATATTTATAAACTCTAAAGAATTAAAAGAAGAATTAGTAAATGATTTTGGCGGGTATTGTGGAGAGATGGAAGGTGGAGCTATAGCTCATGTATGTTACTTAAATAATGTTCCATTTGTTATAATAAGAGCGATGTCTGATAAAGCAGATGGAAGTGCTGGTGTTGCATATGAAGTATTTGTACATGAGGCAGCCAACAATTCTAAAGATATCGTATTAAGCATGTTAAAATCAATATAAATATATAAGGAGGTACAAATCATATGAGTGAAAAAAAGGTTATATTTAGTGGTGCACAACCATCAGGTAAGATGACTCTAGGAAACTATTTAGGAGCTATAAAAAACTGGACTGAACTTCAAGAAAATTATAATTGTTATTATAGTATTGTTGATTTACATGCAATAACAGTACCTCAAGACCCTAAAGTTTTGAGAGCCAATACTATAGAATTACTTGCTCAATATCTAGCTTGTGGATTAGACCCAGAGAAAAATACTATATTTATACAATCACATGTTAAAGAACATGTTGAACTTATGTGGATATTAAATACAATGACTTATATGGGTGAATTAAGTAGAATGACTCAATTTAAAGATAAATCACAAAAGAGTGAAGCAAATCTAAATGCAGGATTATTTACGTATCCAGTTCTTATGGCTGCTGATATACTATTATATCAAGCTGATTTGGTTCCAGTTGGAGATGACCAAAAACAGCATTTAGAATTATCTCGTGATTTAGCAAATAGATTTAACAATAGATTTTCACCTACATTTGTAGTTCCAGAAGGATACTATCCAAAAGGTGGAGCAAGAGTAATGAGTTTACAAGAACCAACTAAGAAAATGAGTAAATCTGATTCAAATGACAATGCATTTATATTATTGGCAGATGATTCAGATACTATAAAGAGAAAGATTAAGAGAAGTGTTACTGATTCTTTAGGTGTTGTAAAGTACACTGACGAACAACCTGGTATTAAAAACTTACTTGATATATATTCTAATTTAAGCAAAAAGAGTGTAGAAGAAATTGCAAATATGTATGAAGGTAAAGGTTATGGAGTATTTAAAGAAGATGTAGCTGAAGTAGTATCAGAAGCTTTAAGACCGATAAGAGAAAAATACGTTGACCTTCTTAATAATAAAGATTATTTAGAAAAAATATATACTATGGGAGCTGAAAAGGCTGAAAAACAAGCTAGAAAAACTCTTAGAAAAGTTTATAAAAAAGTTGGATTTATAGAGAGAAGATATTAATTATATTATATATCTTCTTTAATAAACAAATTTTAAAGTTATTAAAAAAGTATATTATAGGAAATAGAGAGGATATTATTAAGATAATATCCTCTTTAGTTTTGTAATAAAAAAAGATGAGCTTTTGCTCATCTCAAAGGGGTTAGATTATTCTTACTTTGGGGAAAGTAGAATAAAGGTAAAAGTTAACTGACGTTAACTTTGTTCTTTTTTGCATATCACTACTGAGCATAAAAAAATCAGAAAACCAGAGCCTTCTGAACTAACCTTGAACATACATCCATTATACTTTATACTCAATATGTAATTTATGAATTAATTTTAACTCTTATAAAGAAAATTGTCAATAATATATCAAAAAAACGTTTTAAAAAATTTATATATATAATTAAATGAGTTTGATTTTATGTTTAACTGATATGATACAATAATTAAGGCAATTATTTTTTATGTATTTAATAAACCATAAAAATAATACCAATAACATATGTAAAAATTATTTTTAACAGGGAAAATAAGAGGGAAAAACATGAAAACATCAATTTTAATAGCATTAATAGAAAAAACAAGTCTTATTGTAGTATTATTTCTTCTAATAACAAAGCTAAAAACATTTAAACAAATATTTCAAAAAGAAGAATATAGCTTGAATGATTTGATTTGTATATCTTTAGTTTTTACTTTTCTAGCTATATTTGGTACTTACAATGGTATAAATTATATGGGGTCAATAGTAAATACTCGAATAATATCTATAGTATCAGGTGGTGTTTTATTTGGACCAATTGTAGGTATTACAGCAGGGTTGCTGTCAGGTATACATAGGTATTTTATGGATATTGGAGGTATAACATCCATGCCCTGCCTTTTATCAAGCATACTAGCAGGTGTGTTATCAGGGTTTTTATATAAAAAGATACCAAAAAAGCATAGAGTGATATATGGAATACTAGTAGGTATGATTTCTGAAAGTTTTACTATATTACTTATATATTTAATATCACAGCCTCATTCTCTGGCAATTAAAATAATTAATGTGATATATTTACCTTTAATTGTCGGACAAATTGGTATAGGGTTTGTTATATCTATAGTTGAGGGAATTGAAAAAGATAAAAAGGATATAGAAGCAAGAAATAAAGCAGAAATAAAAGCACTTCAAAGGCAAATTAATCCACATTTTTTATTTAATTCTTTAAATACGATAGCATCCTTTATAAGATTTAATCCAGATAAAGCTAGAGAACTCATAATAAATTTATCAACTTATTTGAGATACAATCTTGAATATAGTGATAACTTGATAGACATAAATAAAGAGATTGAGCAAGTTAAATCTTTTGTAGAAATAGAAAAGGCTAGATTTGGAGACTTATTGACTATAATTTATGATATAGATGATGTAAATATAAAAATTCCAAGCTTAATTATACAGCCAATAGTAGAGAATGCAATAATACATGGGATTTTGGAAAGTGGAAGAGCTGGTGTAGTAAAAATATCTATAAAAAAGTTACAACATTCATTAGAAAATACTGTGAGAATATCGATTGAGGATGATGGTATAGGTATAAGTGAAGAAGTTATAAATAATGTATATCAAGATAATATGCCAGAAAATAAGATTGGCCTTTATAATGTTCATTTAAGACTTAAGCTAATGTATGGAAGTGGTCTTAATATGAGAAGAACTGATAAAGGAACTTTAATTATGTTTTATGTAAAGGAGTAGGAAGATGAAAGCGATAATAGTTGAGGATGAGTTTCCAGCAAGAAAGGAATTAAGATATTTTATTGAAAATAAAAGCAAGATTGAGGTAGTAAGTGAATTTACTAATGGTATAGAGGTACTAGATTTTATTCAAGAAAATAAAATAGATGTAATTTTTTTGGACATAAATATACCTCATCTTGATGGAATGTTACTTGCAAAAACATTAAATCAATTTAAAGCAAGACCCAAAATAGTTTTTATAACGGCATATGAAAATTATGCAGTAGATGCTTTTTCATTAGGTGTATTTGACTATGTACTTAAGCCTTATTCTGAGGATAGAATTACATCAATGTTGGATAAGTTAGAGAAAAGTGAAACAAATAGTAGTGAAATATCTAGTGATAATAATTATGTATCTAGTGATAAAAAAGGTACAATAAATCAAAATATAGAGGAAATAACACATAAAATTAGCCTTTGGAAAGGTGATAAATTGGTTGTAATAGATATTGATGATATATACTACTGTGAGGCTAATGAAAGACAGACATTTATATATACTGAAAAGGAAACTTTTATACTGAAAGAGGGCATATCAGAAGTAGAAAATATAATAAATGATAAAACTTTTTTTAGAACACATAGGTCTTACATAGTAAATTTAACTAAAGTAAAAGAAATTATCCCATGGTTTAATAATACATACATATTGAAGTTAAAAGATAGCAATTATGAAGTAACTGTAAGTAGAAGTAAAATAAAAGAATTCAGGCTATTAATGCATATATAAAGTCATTTCATGTACTTAAATATGCACTTAATGTGATTAACATTTATATTAGTACAAAAAAGTATTACTATTTGAACTGGAAATAGTTTTCTTAAACTTATAAAAATTTATAAAGCAATTATATAAAAAACTAAGGGGATGAATTTATGGTAAGTTTTTTAGGTTCAATAGTGGTACTTATAGTAGGTTATTTTATTTATGGTACATTTGTAGAAAAGGTTTTTGGAATTAATGATAAAAATCAAACTCCAGCTATAGCTTGTAGAGATGGTGTAGATTATGTTCCAATGAAATGGAAAAGAATTTTCTTAATTCAATTCTTAAATATCGCAGGTTTAGGTCCTATATTTGGTGCTATACAAGGTGCATTATTTGGGCCATCAGCATTTTTATGGATAGTATTTGGGACAATTTTTGCAGGTGGTGTACATGACTTTGCTTCTGGATATTTATCAATGAAGAATAAAGGTACATCTGCGTCAGAATTAGTAGGTCTTTACTTAGGTAATAGTGCAAAAATAGCAATGAGAATATTTAGTGTTATTCTTTTGGTATTGGTTGGAGTTGTTTTTGTAACAGGTCCAGCAGGATTACTAAAAACATTAACAGGAGTAAATACACAAATATGGGTTGGAGTAATAATTCTTTATTATATAATGGCTACTGTTTTACCAATAGATAAGTTAATTGGAAAAATATATCCTTTATTTGGAGCTGCTTTATTAATTATGGCAGTAGGTGTAGCAGGAGGATTAATAATAAAGGGTTATAACATACCAAATATAAATTTACAAAATATGAATCCAAATGGAACACCTCTATTCCCATATTTATTTATAACAATAGCATGTGGGGCAATATCAGGTTTTCATGCAACACAATCACCACTTATGGCAAGATGTGTTGAAAGAGAGAGTGAAGCAAGACCAGTATTTTATGGTTCAATGGTTGCAGAAGGAATAATAGCTTTAGTTTGGGCAGCAGCAGCTATGTCATATTTCCATGGTATACCTCAACTTAATGTAATATTTAATGATGGTGGAGCAGCTACTGTTGTAAATACAGTGTCTGTTGGATTAATGGGACCTATTGGAGGAGCTTTGGCTATACTTGGTGTTGTAGCATGTCCTATAACTTCAGGTGATACAGCATTTAGGAGTGCCAGATTAACAATAGCTGATGCAATGAACTACAATCAAGATGCAGTTAAAAATAGATTTTTAATAGCTTTACCATTGTTTGCAGTAGGTGTTGCTCTTACGTTTATAGATTTTAATATAATCTGGAGATACTTCTCTTGGGCAAATCAAACACTTGCTATGATAATGTTGTGGACTGGTTCTGCATATTTGGTTAAAGCAAATAAAAATCACTACATAACTACATTGCCAGCACTTTTTATGACTGTAGTGACATTTAGTTATATAATGCAAGCAAAAGAAGGTTTTAGACTACCAGTAAATATATCTAATGGAATAGGTATTGCTGTTGCAATAATTCTTGGTATTTTATTCTTTAAAAAAGCTAAAGATATAAAAGAACAAAATACTCATAAATTAGCAAGTTAATACAATCATTACAAAAAATAAAAAATATAAAATTTAAATTATGTTTTAAAAATTTGTAGGTGAATTTAAAATTTGCCTACAAATTTTTTTTGAAAAAATCAAATCTTACTTTTTATTGTATTTTTAATTTAGTTTTCCACATACTATTTTTACAATATAAATATTAAAATTAGAGGTGTTGAAAATGGATACTAACAAATACAAAGATAAATTATTGAAAGAAAGAGAAAATTTGACTAATTTAGTGGGAGATATGAAAGACAATACTTTATTTGGAGATACAACTAAACATACCAGTGAAAAGTATTCATCAGGAGAGTTATCTAGTTATGATAATCATATAGGAGATATGGGAACAGATTTATATATGCAAAATATGCAAAATAGTTTAATAAATCATGAAGAAGGCAGATTATATCAAATAGATTTGGCATTATCTAAAATAGAAAATGGAACATACGGACTTTGTGATTTATGTCATAATCAAATAGATTTAGAAAGATTGGATATACTACCTGATACAAATTTATGTAATGAGTGTGCAAAAAAAGAAGAGGATTTATTAGGAGATGCAAGTGAAAATCCTGATGTGGAGGATTCTAATTTTTATTCAACAGACTTAACAAATTTAACTGATTTAAACAAAAATGGAACATTAAGAGATTAAAAAATTGACATCATATATTGTTAGAATGAATTAAGAAAAGAGGTAATGACATGAAAAAAGCAATGTGGGGTATATGTATATTCGTATTATCAATAGTAGGTGTATATACATATAATCAAAATACACATAATCAAAATATCTCAAAAGAAGCCTATAGTTTAAATGACAATATAAAGGACGATTATGAAGATGTAATAATCAAGAAAGGAAATGATGACGAAAAAATTCTAGCATTGACTTTTGATGATGGACCAGATGAGGACTTTACACCACAAGTACTTGATATATTAAAGAAAAATGATGTAAAGGCAACTTTTTTTGTAGTTGGAGAAAAAGTTGAATATAACAAAGAATTGCTAAAAAGACAGTATGAAGAAGGTCATGAGATAGGAAATCATACATTTACACATATAAATGTTGAAAAAAATAGCTATAATAAAGTAGAAAAAGAAATAACAGATACACAAAATGCTGTAAAGAGTGTAATTGGAGTAGAGCCAAAAATATTTAGACCTCCATATAGAGCCATGAGCAAAAGTGTTTGTGATATTATAGTTTCTAAACGTATGAATATAATTCTTTGGTCAAACTTAGACCCTAGAGACTGGTCAAATCCTGGTGTTGATAGTATTATTAATACTATTCTTACAAAAGTACAAAACGGAAATATAATACTTTTACATGATTACAATAATAAGAGAAATAATAAATCTCAGACTATACAGGCTTTGGAAGTAGTAATTCCCAAGTTAAAAGAAAAAGGGTATAAATTTGTAACAGTATCTGAACTTATACAACATTTAGATAAAAATGAACAAGTGCAAAAATAAAGGATATTTGTTTAAAGATTAATGATGCTTGTAAATTTAAAATACAAGCATCATTAATCTTTAAGCTATAAAATACACAAAAGTATTGAATAATAGAGTACTTTTAAATCTTTTATATATAATAATACAATTTTAAATGTGTAACGGTTTATAATACAGAAAGGTTAATATTATTTTTGATTAGTTTCACTAAAAAATTCAATTTTAACAGAGTTGCTCTTTATAGTATTTTTTTTGTATAATGGTAATAGTGAATTTAAATCAAAATTGATTTTTAAATAATTTATAGGGGGAAAAATCATTGTTATATGTGTTAATAATAATTCTGCTTATAGGATTAGACCAATTGTCTAAACTATGGGTGTTAAACAATTTGGTTAATGTATCTACAATACCAATAATAAAGAATGTATTTCATCTAACTTACGTTGAAAATAGAGGTGCAGCATTTGGACTATTACAAAATAATCAATGGATATTTATAATAGTTGCATTACTTGCAACAGTGTTTGGGTTATACTATCTCAATACAAGAAAAGTACATACATCTGGGAAGTTGGGAATCATATTAATAATATCTGGTGCATTAGGAAATCTAATTGATAGAGTTAGATTAGGGTTTGTAGTAGATTATTTTGACTTTAGGATTATATGGGAGTATGTATTTAATGTAGCAGATGTATTTGTAGTTGTAGGAACTGTATTTTTATGTATATATGTTTTATTTTTTGAAAGTAAAAGTAGGTGATTTGATGGAGAATGTAAGAGAGTTTTTAGTGCTTGAAGAGGAAGAAGAGGTTAGACTTGATGTTTATCTAGCAGAACAATTAGGAGATATGTCAAGAAGCTACATACAAAAAATTATAAAAGATGGTAAAGTAAAAGTTAATAATAAAGTAGAAAAAGCAAAATATTTAGTTAAAGAAGAAGATAAGATTATTATAGAAATACCAGAACCTAAAGTTTTAGAGGTTGTAGCTCAAGATATACCAATAAATATTGTATATGAAGATGATGATATTTTAATAATTAATAAATCTCAGGATATGGTTGTTCACCCTGCTCCTGGAAATTATGAAAATACATTGGTAAATGGAATTTTGTATCATTGTAAAGATAAGTTATCATCAATAAATGGTGTTATTAGACCTGGCATAGTTCATAGAATAGACAAAGATACTTCTGGTCTTCTTATGGTAGCTAAAAATAATTATGCACATAATTTTTTAGCAGAACAATTAAAAGAGCATTCTATAACTAGGGAGTATGAATTTATATGTTATGGTGTAGTTAAAGAAGATAAAATAACTGTAGACAAACCTATAGGAAGAAATCCTAAGGATAGATTAAAAATGGCTGTAGTAAAAGATGGAAGAAATGCAGTAACTCATTTTGAAGTGGTAGATAGGTTTGATAAATTTACTCATATGAGAGCTAGACTTGAAACTGGTAGAACTCATCAAATAAGAGTGCATGCTTTATCTATAAATCATCCACTTTTAGGTGATAGTGTATATGGACCTAAAGAAAATAAGTTTAAACTAAAGGGACAAACTTTACATGCTAAGAAATTGGGATTTATACATCCTACCACTAAGGAATATATTGAATTTGATTCAGAATTACCAGAATACTTTAAGGAAGTTCTTAGAAAAATTAAATAAAAATTTATATGATATTATAAATCATCTAATTAGATTTATACAAGTCATAAAATTAGTGAAGTTTAGCTAAAATATTTTATATTAAAGTATTTTGATTAAAAAAGCTTGAAAAATTTGAAATATAAATATATAATTTGAGTTAATGGAGTATAAAAATTATCTTTAAACGATACAGAGATATCGTAAGACAATTGCTGAATTAGACTATATATTTTTTATATAAAAGCTTCTTGTCTTGTGATGAGAAGTTTTTTGTTGTTTAAATTGAAAATTTTAATAAAGTGGTGTTGTAAAAATTTAAGAGAGAGGAGTAGATTTGTCAAAATAAAAGAGAGTATATTTTTTTGACAATAGTTATGATATGGTAGAAAAAGCTCAATTAATGGATGAAAAGGCTATAGCAAGAGCAATTACTAGGATAAGTCATGAGATAATTGAAAGAAATAAAGGTGTAGAAAACCTAGTATTAGTTGGAATAAAGACTAGAGGTGTACCAATTGCAAATAGAATCTCTAAAAGAATAGAACAAATAGAAGGAACAAAAGTAGACACTGGAGATATTGATATAACACTTTATAGAGATGACTTAGAAAAAGTTAATGTTGAACCAGTAGTCAAGGGAACATATCTAGACTTTAATGTAGATGATAAAACAGTAGTTTTAGTTGATGATGTGTTATATACAGGAAGAACTGTAAGAGCAGCACTTGACGCTATTATTGATATAGGAAGACCTAAATCAATACAATTAGCAGTATTAGTGGACAGAGGACATAGAGAGTTGCCTATAAGAGCAGATTATGTAGGAAAAAATGTCCCTACTTCAAGACATGAAATTATATCTGTTAGTTTATTAGAAATTGATGGAGAAGATTCAGTTACAATCAAAGAATAGTGATTTTTTAATATTATATAAAAGCTCAGCATTGTATAGTCATGGAGGAGGATAAAGCTTACATATATTGCACAAAATAAATAATACAAGTTTATTAATGTGTAGATTAATGTAGTTTCTATTCTCCTTTATTTGGGCTTTCAATGTCGTAAAATGTAAAAAAATGATGATTTGCATAATAAGTATATAGAGATTAAAAAATAGAATCTAGGGAATTATAATTAATTAAAATATATTAATTGAACAAAGGATTTATTCATATATAATAATTTTTGGAGGTTTTTATGAAAAAAACGATAATGTCTTTACAACATTTATTGGCCATGTTTGGAGCGACAGTATTAGTTCCCATTTTAACAGGCTTTAACCCATCAGTTGCAATTTTTTGCGCTGGTGTTGGTACATTGATATTTCATTTTTGCACAGAAGGAAAAGTACCTGCATTTTTAGGTTCAAGTTTTGCTTTTATCCCTGTTATACTAGCAGCTAAAGAAGCTTATGGAGGAGATTTAGCATATGCTCAGGGTGGTATAATAGTAGCAGGATTAATTTATATTATAATGTCAATTATAGTGAAAGTAGTTGGGGTGGATAAAATTAAGTTATATTTTCCAGCACAAGTTACAGGAGCTATGATAGCAGTTATAGGTTTAAACTTATTGCCAACAGCTTTTAATATGGCTTCAGCTAATTTTATAATAGCATTCATGACCTTAGCAATAGCAATTTTGACTAATAAGTTTGGTAGAGGATTTATAAAACAATTAGGTATATTAATAGCCGTTTTTTCTGGATATATAATATGTTTGGTACTGGGATTAGTAGATATAACTACAATTACAGAAGCAAGTTTACTTGCGATACCTAACTTTACAATTCCTAAGTTTAGTTTAGGTGCAATTGTGATTATATCTCCAGTTGTTTTAGCTGTATTTATGGAGCATATAGGAGATATGACTACTAACGGTGCCGTTGTAGGAAAAAACTTTATAGAGAATCCAGGATTAAACAGAACGTTACTTGGTGATGGATTTGCAACTATAGTAGCAGGTTGCTTAGGTGGACCAGCTAACACAACTTATGGAGAAAATACAGCAGTACTTGCGATAACTAAAAACTATGACCCTTCAATACTTAGACGTACAGCAGTATTTGCTATATTGCTTGCATGTGTAGGGAAGTTTGGAGGATTTCTTCAAAGTATACCAGGTTCAGTTATGGGTGGAATAAGTATAATGTTATTTTCAATGATAACTTATGTTGGATTAAAAACTATAAGAGATAGTTCTTGTGTAGAAAGTAAAGTAAATATATTGATAATAGCAGTTATATTATTGATAGGTCTTGGAACAACCTACTTATCTAATAAAGGGATTTCTATAGGAATTCCTATAACAAGTACTGTAAAGATAACTGGTCTTAGTTTGGCTGCAATTGTCGGTATTGTACTAAATAGAATATTGAATAATCAAGATTTTAAAGTTGAAAAATAATAATTAATTAAGTATATATTATTTTAAATAATCAATTTTATATAGACATTAGTAACTAATGTTGATATAATGATTAAAAATAAATAAAAGAAAGGGTAAGGTAACTGGGAAGATGAGAATATAATCTATTTTTTATAATTTAAAGTATTGTAAATTTTGAAAAGCCTATATTGGTGGCTTTATTTATGATGCTTAAATTAAGGAGAGTAGATTATAGTCTATACGTTTAGTTATTGTGCCTATTTATGTAAATCTCTCCTTATATTTAAGTATACCAGGGAGGGATTTTTTTATGATGTTAGTAAAAGTAGAAAATTTAAAAAAATATTATGCTGATAAATTAATTTTGGATATAGATAAACTTGAAATATTAGAGAATGAGAGAATAGGTTTAGTTGGTTCAAATGGTCAAGGAAAAACAACTTTATTAAGAGCAATATTAGGTGAAATAGAAATTGATAATGGTTGTGTTTATCTTACAGATAGCTATTCATATATAAGTCAGAGTGAAAATAATATTGAAAAATGTAATGATAGTAAAGAAAAGAGTCTATTAAATGCACCAGATAAATTTGAAGATTATTTATCTGGAGGAGAAAAAGTTAAGCTAAAGATAGCAGATGCACTGAATAATAAGAAAAATATAATAATAGCAGATGAACCCACTTCAAATTTAGATAAAAAGAGTATAGATATTTTGGAAAATATGTTTAAAAGACATAAAGGAGCATTATTATTAATATCTCATGACAGACGTTTTTTAGATGAATTATGTACAACTATATTGGAGCTGGAAAGTGGCAAATTAAAAGCTTATAAAGGTAATTACACTGATTATTTAGAACAAAAGGATGAAGAGATAAAAAGAGCTGACTTTGAATATCATGAATATATAAATGAGAAAAAAAGATTGGAGAAGGCTCTTTTAGGTAAAAAATCTTTAAGTGATGGTATAAGGAAGACTCCAAAACGAATGGGGAATTCAGAAGCTAGATTGCATAAAATGGGTGGTCAAAAAAATAAGAAAAAAGTAGACTCAAGTGTAAAAGCATTAGAAGGTAGAATTGAAAAATTGGAAGTGAAAGATAAACCTAAGGTCTCTGCAGATATGAATATTAAAATACAGGATGGTATGGAAATAATCAGCAAAAACTTAGTGGAATTAAAGGATTTAACTTTAAAGGTAGGAAATAAGCTTTTATTGGATAATATTTCTTTCAAGGTAAAAAGAGGGAAGAAAATAGCTTTATTAGGTGATAATGGATGTGGAAAAAGTACTCTGATAAGAGAAATACTTAGTAATAAAAACGATTGTATAAAGATAAATAACAAGGCAAAGATAGGTTATTTTGACCAAAACCAAGATTCATTAGATAAGGAAAAGAGTATTTTGTACAATATCAAATCAAATAGTTCATTTGATGAGTCTTTTATAAGAATAAACTTAAGTTTATTTGGATTTAAAGGTGATACTGTTTATAAAAAAGTTAAGGTTCTTAGTGGAGGAGAAACGGTAAAGATAGCTCTATGTAAAATAATACTAGAAGATAATAATTTTTTAGTTCTTGATGAGCCAACTAATTACTTGGATATAAAATCTATGGAAGCATTGGAAAAAGCATTGATAAATACTGATAAAACTGTGCTTATAGTGTCTCATGATAGAGTATTTATATCTCATATTTGTGACTATTTTTTAGAAATAAAAGATAGGCATATAAAGGAGTTTGATTGTAATTATAATGATTATATCATTAGTAGAAATAAAAAAACTCCTAGTAGAGAAAGTAAAGTTAAACAAGAAAAACTTTTAGTATTAGAAAACAGACTTACAAACATTATATCTATGCTGTCAATAGAAAAAGATAACTTAAAAAAAGAGTGTTATGAATTAGAATATAATGAGTTATTAAAACAAATTAGAAGTATAAAAAATAGTTCTCAAAATTAAACTAATTGTTGGATTTTTATAAAAACAGAAATTAATTGATTTAAATATATACATTAGTTATTAAAGAGCTAAAAATAAATAAAATTAAAAGTGGCATTCTTATATAATAAGAATGCCACTACTTTTAGTTAATATGATAAATATATTATTATTTATCAGTCAGTAATTTTTATATTTATGAGATATACTTTATTCAGATTTAATCTTAAGTTTAGCTACCATTTCTTCTTCAGGAGTAACATAAATAGTACTATTAGTTTCATAGATAACCATACCAGGTTTAGAGCCACTAGGTTTTTTTACATTTTTTTTCTTTGTATAATCTATAGGTACTTGAGAAGAAAGCTTTGACTTGCTAAAAAATGCAGCTAACATAGCTCCCTCAAATATAGTGTTATCAGGGACTTCTTTACCAGCAGATTTTATTATTACATGAGAACCTGGAATATTTTTTGTATGCATCCATAAATCATCATTATCAGCAAGTCTTAGTGTAAGATAATCATTTTGTTTGTTGTTTTTTCCAACTAAGATTTTAAATCCATCAGAAGAAATAAATTCATGAGGATTTGTAGAAGGCATAGTGTCTTTTTTACTACTTTTCTTTTGTGCTTTGATATATCCAACTTTACCAAGTTCTTCTTTTATATCTTGTAATTCAGCCAAATTTTCACAGTTTTCAATACTCAAAATTATGTTTTCTAAGTAATCTATTTCTTCTTTGTTCAATGAAATTTGGTGAGATATTTCAACTTTGGCATGTTTCATTTTAGTATACTTTTTAAAATATTTTTGAGCATTTTCAGATGGAGTTAAGTTTTTATTTAATTCTATTGTTACATTTTTACACTCTTCATCATAGAAATTGGCAACCTCAATATTTTCCATCCCTTTCTCTACCATATATATATAAGACGTAATTAGTTCACCCTTTACTTTATAAATAGCTGCATTTTCAGACTCTAACAATTCTTCTTCTTGCTTTCTAAGTTTGTTATAAAGTCTATCCAATTTAACAGATATGCTTTTCTTTAAGTCAGATGAACGTTGATTGATTCTATCTTTAATATCTTTATTTCTGTAGAAATCTTCTAGTATAGTAGACATACTTTCCTTATTGATATATGATAAATCATTAAACAATGTAAGATTGACACAACTGAAATCAACCACTTTATCTAATTTTTTATCTATAACAATACAAGGTGAAAATTTATTAGAGTTTATATCATTAAATAAACTACAAAATTCCCTGTATAAAGAATCAAACTGCTGACTAGATATATCTTTGATAATATCGTTTTGATTTACATCTGCCCTATAACAAATTTCTTTGGCGATAGTAGGGCTTATACCTAAAAATTTAGAATATATGGACTTAAAAATAGGGCCGTCAAATTCATTTAGATTGCCAATAAATGAATCTTTAGATATATTATCAAGAGGGTTAAGTTTATCCTGCTTTGGTGGCAATGAGTAACTATGACCAGGTAAAACCTGACGAACTCTACTTATACTAAAAGGCACTCTTTTTATAGAATCTATAATTTTATCATCTTCATTATGAGTTACTATTATATTACTATGTCTTCCCATAATTTCAATTATAATATTTTTGATTGTCTTTTCTTTTAATTCATCTAAAGACTCAACACTGATTTTTATTATTCTTTCAAAACCAATTTGAGAAATTTCTATAATATTTCCACCTTGTATATATTTTCTAAGCAACATACAAAACATAGGAGCCTTTAGGGGATTTTCTTTTTTATAATTGCTTGTTAAATAAACCCTAGGATTTGAAGCACTTGCACTTAAAACCAATCTAAAATTTTCTTTGTTGTTTCTTATATTAAAAATTACCTCATCATCTTCAGGTTGATGAATCTTATCTATTTTTCCACCTGTAAGTTTTGATGATAATTCATCTACTATTGAATGTATAACTAATCCATCTAATGCCATATATAGCACCCCTTTCTTTGACCAAAATAAGTCAGTAAATTAATTATACACATAATATATGCTCTATGACTAGGGGGAATTTAAACAACATGGATTAATGTATAAATTTTATAATTATTTATACTTACAGGATATACTCACAATAGAATCAGCATTATATTTTCAAATTAATAATTTAAATTTGCTTAAATATAAAACAAATGTAGTATAATTAGTGTGTAAAGAATAACTTATAAGAGTATATAAACTTTACAAAACTAAATAAATATTAAAGCTGTATAATATATAAATATGAAAGAAGGTTGAAAAAATGAAATTTATTGATTTAAGAAGTGATACTGTTACTATGCCTACTGATGAAATGAGAGAAGCCATGGCAAAGGCTCCTGTTGGAGATTCAATCTTTAGAGATGACCCTACTGTAAATAAACTTGAAGAATTAGCAGCAGCTAAAGTTGGAAAAGAAGATGCTATTTTCCTTCCAAGTGGAACTTTTGGAAATCAGTTAGCTTTGTTTACTCACTGCCTAAGAGGTCAAGAAATCATTATTGGTAAAGGATATCATATTGTGACTCATGAAGTTGGAGCACCTGCTGTAATAGCTGGAGTTCAACTTAGAACTATAGATGAAGATGAAAGTGGAGCTCTTAATCCTGAGCTTGTTGAGAAGGCAATTAGGAGAGATGATATACATGAACCACAAACAGGTCTTATATGTGTAGAAAATGCATACTCAGGTGGAACTGTTGTAAGTCTTGACAATTTAAAAGAAATTAAAAAAATAGCTGAAAAACACAATTTACCAGTGCATTTAGATGGAGCGAGATTATTTAATGCAGCATTAACTTTAGGTGTAGAAGCTAAAGAAATTGCACAATGTTGTGACAGTGTTATGTTCTGTGTATCAAAAGGTTTAGCTGCACCAATGGGTTCTATTCTTGCTGGAAGTAAAGAATTTATAGCAAAAGCTAGAAGAAAGCAAAAAGTTATGGGTGGGGGAATGAGACAAGTTGGTATAGTTGCAGCAGCTGGTATAATTGCTATTGAAAAAATGACACTGAGATTAAATGAAGACCATGATAATGCAAAATATTTAGCTTGTGAGTTGGATAAAATTGAAGGCATTGAAGTAAATAACACTAATCCAGACCTGAGTATGGTATTCTTTAAAATGAGTGAAGATGTAATAAAAGAAGATGTTTTAATAAAAGAGTTTTTTGAAAGAAATATAAAAATCAATAAAATGGAAAATGGGGAGTATAGATTTGTAACTCATGTAGATATTACTAGAGAAGATTTAGATTATGTTTTAAAAACACTTAAAGAATTAATAGGTGTATGCTAATTAGGTATGTTCAAAAAAACTAAATAGCATATGTTAAATATTTTATTTTAAAAATTCATATACAGTTTAAATAAACTATACATAAAATTCATATAGAAATATTATTATATAAACATAGAAAGAACTAGCTTAAAAACATAATATAATTACCCTAATTGTAATGGCAACTCTCCCTCACATCCTCAAATTATAGTTGTCATTACAAAACTTTTCCCATAAATTATAAGTTTATGGGAATTTTTTTATGTTATAATAGTTTAAGTGTTAATTTACAAAGGAGCGATACTTATGAAATTTTGGAAACTACATGGAATAGGCAATGATTTTATTGCAATAGATGGAAGATTTGACCAAATAGATTCATCAAATTATACTGTTTTAGCAAAAAAAGTATGCCATAGAAGATTTTCTGTAGGAGCGGATGGGTTACTAGTTGTGAAAAATTCAGAAATTGCAGATGTAGAAATGGTGTATTATAATTCTGATGGTTCAAGAGCAGCTATGTGTGGAAATGGACTTAGATGTTTTTGTAAGTTTGTTTATGATAATGGCATAGTTAAAAAAGAAAACTTTACAGTAGATACACTAGATGGTATAAAAAATATAAAAATAAACACTATAAATGGAGAAATAAATACTATAAAAGTTAATATGGGAAAAGGAAGTTTTTTAGCTAAAGATGTTCCTGTGTTAACTGATAAAGAACATTTTGTACAAGAAAATATAAAAGTTTTAGATAAAGAGTTTAAGATTACATCTATGTTGATGGGGGTTCCTCACACTGTGGTTATAGTGGATGAATTAAATGTAGATGAAGTTTGTAAATATGGAAAAGAGATTGAAAATAATAAAATATTTCCTAAAAAAACGAATGTAAATTTTGTAAAAGTAGAAGATAAGTATAATATACATGTCTATACTTGGGAAAGAGGTTGTGGATATACTTTAGGATGTGGAACAGGTATGACTGCATCAGCAATAGTATGTAATCTACTTAATATGGTAGAAAATAGTGTAAATGTGACTTCTCAAGGAGGAACAGTACGTATAGATATAGGAGATTTTTCTTATATGACAGGTCCAGCAGTAAAAATATGTGAAGGTGTTTTGGAGGTTTAGGTAATGGCTATAAGTATGACTGGTTTTGGAAGAGGAGAATACAAAGACGACAACTATTATTTTTTAGTAGAATGTAAAACAATAAATCATAAATATTCAGATATAAATATACGTCTTCCAAGAAAAATTTCATTTTTAGAGGATAAAGTTAGAAATTTAGTAAAAAACTATGTAAAAAGAGGAAGAGTTGATTTATACATAAAATTTGACTTACTAGGCAAAGAAGATGTAAACTTAAATTTCGATGAAGGATTAGCATCTCAATATATAGATATATTAAAAGAAATAAAAAACAAATTTGATATTATAGATGATATTAGTGTTATGAATGTTGCAAGATTTCCTGATATTATAAAAATAGAAGAAAAAGATGAAGATGAAGATTTATTATGGTCGATGTTGAATCAAGCTGTAGAAGATGCAATGATAAAACTAAGAGAAATGAGAAGTGAAGAAGGTAAAAAACTAGCTGAAGATATTACAATGAGATGTGACTTATTAAAAAATCATATAGAAGAAATTGAAAAACATTCAAATAGTGTTGTAGAAGACTATAGAGAAAAACTAAATTCAAGAATAAGTGAAATGCTAGAAGACCCAAGTATAATAGATGAAAATAGGTTAGCACAAGAAGTTGCAATATATGCAGATAAAAGTAGTATAACAGAAGAGATAGTTAGATTTAAAAGTCATATTGGTCAGCTTAAAAAAACTATATTTAAAGACGATTCTATAGGTAGAAAAATTGATTTCTTAATACAAGAGATGAACAGAGAAACTAATACAATAGGTTCAAAATCATCTGATATAAATATAACTAATTTAGTAGTAGAAGTGAAAAGTGAGTTAGAAAAAATAAGAGAACAAATACAAAATATAGAGTAAGAATACAATATTAGAAGGGGAATATTTAAATGTTTACAAAAAAAGGATTATTGCTAGTTGTATCAGGTCCATCAGGTGCAGGAAAAGGTACTATTTGCAAAGAACTACTTAGAGAGAATGATACAATAAAACTTTCTGTATCAGCTACTACAAGAAAACCAAGAGCAGGAGAAGTTGATGGAGTAAATTATTTCTTCATAAGTAAAGAAAAGTTTGAAGATATGATAGGAAAAGGTGAGTTTTTGGAGTATGCTCAAATTTATGATAATTTTTATGGAACTCCAAAAGCAGCAATAATGGAATGTTTAGAAAAAGGACAGGATGTGCTACTAGAAATTGAAATGCAAGGAGCAAAACAAATAAAAGAGGTTTGTCCAGAAGGCGTATTTATATTTGTCCTACCTCCATCACTTAAAGAATTAAAAAATAGGATTGTTGGAAGAGGTACAGAGACAGAAGAAGAAATAGAAAAGAGATTTAGTTGTGCATATGAAGAAATAAAAATGATTAAGGATTATGATTATTTTATATTTAATGAAGATGTAAAAATATCTGCTAAAGAAATAGAAGGTATAATATCATCTGAAAAGAATAAAGTTAGCAGATATAAAAATATTATAATAGAGAAATTCAAGGAGGAATTATAATTATGTTAAAACCATCTATCAATGAGGTACTAGAAAAAATAGACAACAGATATTATTTAGTAGGGACTGTTTCAAAGAGAGCAAGAAAATTAATTGATGGAGAAGAGCCATATGTTCCAAACAAAGATAAAGAAAAGCCTGTATGTGTAGCTACTAAAGAAGTTGCAAGTGGAAAGATAACATATAGATTATTAACAGAAGAAGAAATAGAGATAGAAGAAGCTAGACACTACGCTGAGCAACACCAACAAATTTCAGAAGAGGAGTAAGGTAATGCTAAAAAATAAGACTGTTGTAATTGGCATAAGCGGCGGAATAGCTGCATACAAGGCTTGTGATGTTGTAAGTAAATTAAAAAAGTTAAATGCAAATATCCATGTTATAATGACAAAATCAGCAACAGAATTTGTTAGACCACTTACACTTCAATCACTAAGTCAAAATTATGTAGTAGAGGATATGTTTGAAGAACCAAAATCTTGGGAAGTTGAACATATATCATTAGCGAAAAAAGCAGATTTGTTTTTAATAGTACCAGCAAGTGCAAATTTTATAGGAAAAATTGCAAATGGTATAGCTGATGATATGCTAACAACTACTGTTATGGCAACAAAAGCACAAGTTTTAATAGCACCAGCTATGAATACTAATATGTATGAAAATACAATTGTCCAAAAAAATATAAAAACTTTAGAGGAATTTGGATATAAATTTATAGAACCAGAAAGTGGAAGACTTGCATGTGGAGATATTGGAGCAGGAAAACTAGCTAAATCAGATGTAATAGTAGAGGCAGTTTTAGCTAATCTTACGAAAGAGCAAGATTTAAAAGGTCAAAGTATAATAGTTACAGCTGGACCAACTGTAGAAAGTATAGACCCAGTAAGGTATTTAACTAATAGGTCTTCTGGTAAAATGGGATATTCTATAGCTAAAGAGGCTATATCTAGAGGTGCTGATGTAACATTAATATCAGGTCCTACAAATCTCTCTATTCCACAAAACCTTAAAAAATTTGTACAAATAGAATCAGCACAAGATTTGTATGAGGCAGTAGTATCAAATTTAAACGAAAATAAAATAGTAATTCAAAGTGCAGCAGTTGCAGATTATAAGCCAAAAACTTATTCTGACAAAAAGATTAAAAAGAATAATGATGATTTATCAATAGAATTAAGTAGGAATTATGACATTGCTTATGAAATAGGAAAAATAAAGGAAGATAGGATATTAGTTGGATTTGCTGCTGAAACTAACGACCTAATAGAACATGCCAAAGGAAAAATTGAAAAGAAAAATTTAGATTTTATTGTGGCAAATGATTTAACTAAAGAGGGAGCTGGTTTTAGAACTGATACTAATATTGTAAAAATAATAGATACAGAAGGAAATATTACTGAGTACCCTAAAATGAAAAAGGAAGAAGTAGCTAATGTTATCTTAAATAAGATTAAAGTGTTACTTGAGAAATAAGAACTTTTTTAAATATGATATTTGTGTATTTTATCACAGCTAAAGTGGCTGAAAGCTACAATTTACTTTTAGCGAGTAAAAACTCGCAAATGTCAGTTAAATTGTGGTTTTCAGCATTTATTTTGCCATAAAGTATAAAATATGATTAATAGTTAATTATTAAGATATATCTAATATTAGTAATAACTTGAAACTTTTTAGGTATGCTGAGATTTTTTGATATATTATAAAATGTGTTAAAATATGAGCAGTAGATTAATTTTAAGTAGGGGTTTTACAATGAAAAAATATGCAAAGGTAATAGTTAGAAGTAATACTATATACACAGACAATTTATTTACATATCAAATTCCTGTATTTTTAGAGGAAGTTATAAGTGTTGGGCATAGAATATTAGTGCCATTTGGAAGAGGTAATAAACCAACAGAAGCCTTTGTATTTCAACTTACAGATAATTTAGATGAAAAAATAAAGACTAAAGAAATCATAGATATATTAGATGAAAATCCAATATTTAGAGAAGAAGATTTAGAGTTGGTTTACTGGATGAAAAATAGATATTTGTGTACTTATATAGAGTGTATAAATTTGATATATCCAAAAGGATATAAACTAAATAATTACAAAGTAGTTTTACTAGGTGAAAAGCTAAATGGATTAAGTGAGATTGAATTAGATGAAAAGATATCGAAGCTGAGTGATAAAAATAAAGAGATAGTAGAAAAAGTAGTTGAGAGTAAAGGAAAAATTAAGGTTGATAAGTTAAAATATATACCGAATCTAAATAATTCTCTATATACAATGAATAAAAATGGAATTATAAAATTATGCTGGGAATACAAAAATCATAAAAATGAGAAGAAAGTATGCTATGTATCTTTGAGTTTAGAAAATGATAAAATTGATGATTATATAGAACAAAATAAAATAAGCATAGGAAGCAAGCAAAAAGAGATATTAAATTTTCTTAAAAACAATGAAAATGTAGAGATAAATGATTTATTGGATTTATTAAATGCTTCAAAGCAGAGTATAAATTCTTTAAGTAAGAAAGAGTTAGTAACTTTAGAATTTAAAGATTATTATAGAGAGCCAAAAAGTATTTACAAATCTATATCAAAAAGTATAAAATTAAACAATGAGCAACAACAAGCGGTTGATGAGATAAATTCAAGTATGTTTATAGATGATAAAAAGCCATATTTAATTCATGGTATAACTGGAAGTGGAAAGACTGAAGTTTATATGGAAATAATAGAATTTGCATTAAGCCAAGGTTTAGATAGTATATTTTTGGTTCCTGAGATAGCATTAACTCCCCAAACTATAGATAGATTAAAGAGTAGGTTTGGGGATTTAGTTGGAGTGTTTCACAGTAAACTATCTGAAGGAGAAAAACACGATGTTTATAAAGCTGTTAAAGCTGGAAAGATAAGAGTTTTAATTGGTGCTAGGTCAGCACTATTTGCTCCTTTTAATTCTTTAGGATTGATAATAATTGATGAATTTCATGAGTCATCATATAAGTCTGAAAAAAATCCTAAGTTTAACGCTATAGAAGTAGCTAGATTTATGGCATTAAAAAATAATCTAACTCTTATTTTAGGTTCAGCAACACCTTCAATTGAAGAGTATTATAGAGCAAAAACTGGTGAATATAAACTTATAAATATAAAAAATAGAGCAAACAATAAACCACTTCCAAATATTGAAGTTGTAGACATGAAAGATGAATTAGATAGAGGTAATAGAAGTATATTTAGCTTAAAACTTCAAAGAGAAATAAGTTGGGCGATTGAAGAAAATAGTCAGGTAATACTATTTTTAAATAGAAGAGGTTATGCAAATTTTGTATCATGTAGAAAGTGTGGTTATGTGTTTCAATGTGAAAATTGCGATATATCTTTGACATATCATAAAAAAAGTAATATTGGAAGATGCCATTATTGTGGATATGAAAGAGAAATTCCAAAAGAATGTCCAGAATGTGGAAGTCATTATGTCAAGCCATTTGGAGTAGGAACTCAAAAAATCGAGGAAGAGTTAAAATGTATTTTTCCAAATATAAAAACTTTGCGAATGGATAAAGATACAACCTCAAAAAAGGGTTCATTAGAGGAAATACTAAATAAGTTCAAAGATAAAGAAGCAGATGTATTGATAGGAACGCAGATGTTAAGTAAAGGATTGGATTTTGACAATGTAACTTTGGTAGGCATTTTATCAGCAGACATGATACTAAATTTTCCTGATTTTAAAAGTTTTGAAACAACCTTTCAGTTGATAACTCAAGTTTCTGGAAGGGCAGGAAGAGCAGATAAAGAAGGTAAAGTAGTACTTCAAACATATGATACTGAGCATTATGCTATTAAACATGCCATAGAGTACAATTATGAAGGTTTTTATGAAGATGAGATAAAGATAAGAAGGGCATTTGGATATTCTCCTTTTAATAACATGTTAAGTGTAGTTGTTAGTGGCGAAGATGAAAGATTAGTTATAAAAAATATAAAAAATATGCATGCATCTTTGATTTATTTATTAGAAAAAAGGAGTATAAATGACTTAGAGTTTATATTAGGACCCAATCCATGCTCAATATCAAAAATAAATCAAAATTATAGATGGCAGATACTCTTTAAAGATGAAAATATTGAAATTAATCTCTTAAAGGGTATAATAAAATATATATGTATAACAAAACGAGATTTGATATTTGATAAGAATATTAATGTATCTATAGATATTAATCCAAATAGTGTATTATAAATTTAGGAGGAAGTGTAATGGCTTTAAGACAAATAGTTCAAATAGGAGAACCAGTACTAAGAAAGAAATCAAAAAAAGTTGAAAAAATTGATGCAAAAATAATACAATTGTTAGACGATATGGCAGAAACTATGTACGATGCAGATGGTGTTGGACTGGCTGCACCTCAAGTTGGAATTTTAAAAAGAGTGGTAGTAATTGATATTGGAGAAGAACTTATAGAACTTATAAATCCAGAAATAATAGAAACATCTGGAGAACAAATAGATGATGAAGGTTGTTTAAGTGTTGTTGGAGAATCTGGAGAGGTTAGAAGACCAAACTATGTAAAAGTTAGAGCTTTAAATAGAAATGGAGAAACAATAGAGTTAGAAGGGGAAGAACTTTTAGCTAGAGCATTTTGTCATGAAATAGACCATCTAGATGGAATACTATTTGTTGATAAAATAGAAAAATAGTAGGGGTTGATTTGATGAATATAGTATTTATGGGAACTCCTGATATAGCAGTTCCTTGTTTACAAAAAATAATAGATGAAAAGTATGAAATACTAGGAGTTGTAACTCAGCCAGATAAACCAAAAGGAAGAGGTAAAAAACTTGGCATGAGTCCAGTAAAAGAGCTTGCAATTGAAAATAATATACCTGTATATCAACCAATTAAAGCTAGAGACAAAGATTTTATAGACACAATGAAATCTTTAAATCCAGATGTAATGGTAGTAGTGGCTTTTGGGCAGATACTTCCAAAAGAAATATTAGAAATTCCTAAGTTTGGATGTATAAATGTACATGTTTCTTTACTTCCAAAATATAGAGGTGCGGCACCTATAAATTGGGTAATAATCAATGGCGAAGAAAAAACTGGTGTTACAACTATGTATATGGATGAAGGCTTAGACACTGGAGATATGATATTAAAGACAGAAGTAAATCTTGATGAAAATATAACAGCAGGAGAACTTCATGATAAAATGATGAATATAGGAGCAGAAACTTTAAAAGAAACATTAAAGTTGATAGAAGAAGGTACTGCCCCAAGAGAAGTACAAAATCATGAGGAATTTTCTTATGCACCAATAATGAATAAATCACTAGGTAATATAGACTTTTCAAAAAATGCTAAGGAAATACACAATCTAGTTAGAGGTGTAAATCCATGGCCAAGTGCTTATACTACTTATAATGGTGTAACAATGAAAATTTGGAAAACTAAAGTATTAGAGGAAGAAAGTACCAAAGATGCAGGTACAATAATTGAGGTAAATAAAGATGGCATAAAAGTAAGTACTAAAGATAAGGTACTTTTAATTGAAGAAATTCAGATGCCAAATAAGAAGAGAATGCTGGTTGGAGAATATATAAAAGGAAATACTATAGAAATTGGTGTAGTATTGAGTTAGGTGAAAAGTATGACAGATATAAAAAAGTATTTAACAAGTGTTGGTATTTTAGTCTTAATATTAGGGATTTTAATGGGAGTTACAAACTTTTTTATAATTAGTTTGACTCAAATATTTTCCTTAGGAATAAATACTGTAGTAATATCACTAATACTTATAATACTATGCTCAACAATAGTTACGTATAGAGTAATTAAAGGAAAAAATGTTAACTCAAATATAATGAAAATAAATTTTAAAATTGTTAGTGTATTATTTCCCATTATATCTTTTATTGCATCATCATTTGGTATGTCAAAAAGTGAAATTAGAAGGATATATATAAAGTTAAATAATGAATATATATACAGTAATAAATATAATTTTAATCCAGAGGATATAATAATTTTAATACCTCATTGTATTCAAGAGAATAGTTGCAAACTAAAAGTTACTAATGATATAGATAATTGTAAGAAATGTGGAAAATGCAATATAGGAGAATTAGCTGAGCTAAATAAAAGTGTTAAAGTAAAAGTATTTGTAGCTACAGGAGGGACTCTAGCTAGAAAAATTATAATTGACAATAAACCTAAAGCTGTTATAGCTGTTGCATGTGAGAGAGATTTAACATCTGGAATACAAGACATTAAAAAAATTCCTGTTTTAGGGGTATTTAACAAAAGACCTAATGGACCTTGTATAAATACTAATGTAGATATAGTGGATATTAAAAAAGCTATAAGTTTTTTAACAGGAAAAGTATATTAGCTTGTAATTAAACTGTTTTTAAGTTATGTGAATATTAAAGAGGATGTATAATAAAAATATATTTTAGGAGAGTGTTATTTATGTACCCTGTATATGGCGGTTTTTGGGGATTTGACCCAACGATGATTATATTAATTCCAGCTATATTATTCACTGCATATGCTCAATTTAAAGTGAGCTCAACAACAAATAAGTATTTAAGAGTAAATACACGTAGAGGATATACTGGAGAACAGACAGCAAGAAGAGTACTTGATTCAAATGGTTTGTATGATGTAAGGATAGAAATGGTTAGAGGGCATTTAAGTGACCACTATGACCCAAGAAGAAAAACTGTAAGATTATCAGAGGATGTATATTATGGAACATCAATAACTTCTGTTGCAGTAGCTGCACATGAATGTGGTCATGCAATGCAACATGCTAAAGGTTATGCACCTCTTCAAATAAGAAGTAGTTTGGTGCCAGTAGTAAACTTTGCTTCAAGCATTTCTTGGTTTTTAATATTTCTAGGATTTATTATGGCTGGACCATTTCTAAAAATTGGGATATTATTGTTTTCAGCTTCAGTATTATTCCAAATAATAACATTGCCTGTAGAATTTAATGCTTCTAGTAGAGCAATTGTTCAACTTGGAAATCTAGGTATTATAGATGAGGGTGAGGTAAGACAAAGTAGAAAAGTGCTTTCAGCAGCAGCCTTAACATATGTTGCAGCAGCACTAGTTTCAATACTTCAATTACTTAGATTGTTACTAATAGCTCAAAGAAGAGATGACTAAAAATAAAGTGGGTTGTTTAGAAACAACCCTTTTTTATGTTTAATAAAAGGGAGAAATTTATATGGATGCAAGAGAAATTGGATTTAAAGTATTATGCGATATAGAGAAAAATAATAACTATTCAAATATTGCAATAAATAAGCATTTTAAAAACTTAGAAATAAGCGACATGGATAGAGGACTTGCAACAGAGTTAATCTATGGAGTAGTAGAAAATAAATATTACTTAGATTATATAATTAATAAACTTTCAAAAATAAAAGTAAAAAAAATGTCAACTTATGTTAAAATCTTTTTAAGAATGGGAACATATCAAATTTTATTTTTAAATAGTATATCAGATTATGCAGCAGTTAATGAAACTGTAAAATTATCTAAAAAATATGATAAAAAATCTTCTGGTTTTATAAATGCTATTCTTAGAAATGAAATAAGAAATAAAGATACTATAATGGACATAACTGAGGAAGATAGTGTAAAATACTTATCTATAAAGTATTCTTACAACTCTTGGATTATAAAAAATTGGATAGATAATTTTGGACAAGAATTTACTGAAGATTTATTAGAAGCAAACAATGAAAAGCCTAGTATTTATATAAGAACAAATACACTTAAAATCAGCAGAGAAGAGCTTATTGAAAAATTAAATCAAGAGGGTATTATGTGTTTGAAAGTCCCTATGGTGGAAGAAGCTATAAAAGTCGAAAAATTAAAAAATATAGAAAATAATGAGTTATTTAAGGCTGGTTTATTTACAATTCAAGATATAAGTTCTATGATAGTAGGGAAAGTAATTAATCCAAAGGAAGATTCATTGATTTTGGATGTATGTAGTGCTCCTGGTGGAAAATCTACTCACTTAGCCACTTTAATGAATAATACAGGTCAAGTAATAGCTAGAGATATTTTTGAGCATAAACTAAAGCTTATAAAAGTTACTGTAAATAGACTTGGTCTTAAAAATGTATGTGTAGAAGGATTTGATGCTTCTGAAATTGATGAAAATAGCATAAATAAATTTGATTATGTTTTAGCAGATGTTCCTTGTTCTGGCCTTGGTATAATAAGACGTAAACCAGAAATTAAATACAAGAAAGAAGAAGAGTTAGAAGATATTACTTCTATACAAAAGAAAATATTAGAAAATGCATCAAAGTATGTTAAAATTGGAGGAACTTTAGTATATAGTACATGTACAGTTCAAGATATGGAAAACATAAATATAATTAATTCTTTTATTGAAGAAAACAATAATTTTGAATTGACTCCAATTGATACAATAAATGTAGATTTAGACAAGCAAGATAAAGGATATTTAAAAATATATCCCAATATTCATGGTATAGATGGTTTTTTTATAGCAAAATTAAAGAGAATAAGGTAGTGAATAGAATGGAAGAGAAAAAAATAGTATTAAAAAACTTGACTGAAGATGAACTCAAGGAATTTATGAAAACTATAGATGAAAAACCTTTTAGAGGGAGCCAAATATTTTCTTGGATATATAAAGGTGCAAAAACTTTCGATGACATGAATAATATACCAAAAAGTTTGAGAAATAAATTAGAAGAAGTTTCATGTATAGGTCATATAGATATAGAATTAAAGTTAGAATCTAAGGTAGATGGGACAAAAAAATATTTGTTTTTATTAGATGATGGAAATATAATAGAAACTGTGATGATGGATTATGACAGTAGGGTTACTGTTTGTGTTTCTAATCAAGTAGGATGTAGAATGGGATGTAACTTCTGTGCATCTACAATGGATGGACTGATTAGAAATTTAGAACCATGGGAGATTTTAGACCAAGTTATTAAGATTCAAGAAGATACTGGCAAAAGAGTATCAAATCTTGTCTTAATGGGAAGTGGTGAACCACTTGACAATTTTGAAAATACAAAACAATTTTTAAAAATAATTAATGAAAAAAATGGTCTTAATATAGGGTATAGACATATAACTCTTTCAACTTGTGGGATAGTGCCAAAAATGTACGAGTTGGCTGATTTGAAAATAGCTATAAATTTGGCTTTATCACTTCATTCACCATATGATGAAGAAAGAAGAAAGATTATGCCTGTAGCAAATGCCTATTCTATTAAAGAAATACTAGATGCATGTAGATATTATATAAAAAAGACAAATAGAAGGGTTACATTTGAATACTCTCTTATAAAAGGTGTAAATGACTCAGAAAATGAGGCAAAGGCACTAGCAAAGCTTTTAAAAGGTATGCTATGCCATGTAAATTTAATACCAATAAATAAGGTTGAAGAAAGAGAATATGAAAAGCCAGACAAGGCATTTATTTATAAGTTTAGAGATAGTTTAGAGAAAAACAATATACCTGCTACAGTTAGAATGTCTATGGGTTCTGATATTAGTGGAGCTTGTGGCCAATTGAGAAGAAAATACAAGTAATATGTAAGGAGGAAGTCGTATGGTTTATAGTTGTGCCTCCCATATAGGAAAAGTAAGAAAAAACAATGAAGACTATTGTGAGGGAGAAGTTATAGATACAGAACATGGTCCAATAGGAATATTTGCCATAGCTGATGGAATGGGTGGACATAAAAAAGGGGAAGTCGCCAGTAAGTTAGCAGTAGAAAATATAATTGATTTTCTAAAAGAAAACTTATTACAGCATGATAATGTAAAAATAGACTATATAGATGATATACTAAAACAGGCTTATAATAATGTAAACTCAATTGTGCACAAGAAATCTATGGAAGATATAGCATTTGAAGGAATGGGAACTACATTAGTTACAGCGATAGTGTATAATAATGTCTTGTATGTGGCAAATGTTGGAGATAGCAGATGTTATTTGTTAACAGATGAAAAATTTGATAAAATAACTATAGACCATTCTGTGGTTGAAGAACTTATGATGGCTCATGTTATTACAGAAGAAGAAGCGAGAAGACATCCACAGAGAAATAGAATAACTAGAGCAATTGGAACAGATGATATGGTTGTTGTAGATATTTTTAAGAAGGAAATCAAAAAAAGTGATATAATACTTCTTGCAACAGATGGATTAACCGGGTTTATTTATGACGAAGATATAAGAAGTTTAATATTAGATTATGAATATGAGAGAATTAGTGATATAAGTGATGAATTGATAAGCATGGCCAATGATGTTTCTGGTAAAGATAATGTTTCGGTGATAGTAATAAAAGTATAATTAGGACGGTGATATTGTGGGAGATACAATTTTAGGAAATAGATATGAAATCATCAGGAAGATTGGTGATGGAGGAATGGCCTTTGTATATGAGGCTAAAGACAGATTATTAAACAGGACTGTTGCACTTAAAGTACTCAGACCTGAATTTGTAGATGATGATGAATTTTTAACAAAATTTAAAAGAGAAGCAGAAGCAGTAGCAAGCCTTTCACATCCAAATATAGTAAATGTATATGATGTTGGGGAAGATGGAAAAGTTCACTACATTGTAATGGAATTTGTAGATGGAAAAAATTTAAAGGAAATTATACAGGATGAAGGGATATTAGACGAATATACTGCACTAGATATAACAAAACAAATAGCTATGGCACTTAGTGCTGCACATAAAAAGGGGATTATACATAGAGATATAAAACCTCATAATATTCTCATATCCAATGAAGGAAGAGTAGTAAAAGTAGCTGATTTTGGTATAGCCAAAGCTGTCTCAAATTCAACAATGACTAATATTGGTAGTATAATAGGTTCAGTACACTATTTTTCACCAGAGCAAGCTAAAGGAAAGTTTGTAACTAATAATGCAGACTTGTATTCTTTAGGTATAGTTTTATATGAAATGCTGATAGGAAAAGTACCATTTAGAGGAGATAGTCCAATTTCTATCGCACTTCAACATATTAATGATGATATAGATTTTACATCAGAAGAAAAAGTTAGGATTCCTCAAAGTGTAAGAACTACAATAAAAAAGCTTACAGAAAAATCTAGTGCAGATAGATACCAAACTGCTGAAGAGTTAATAGAAGATATAGATTATATAGAAAAAAATATTGACTTAGATTTTATAAAGGAATATGATGATTTTGCAACGAAGAAAATTGATGAAAAAGAAATTAGTAAAGCTGTAAATCCAGTACTTGCAAAGCCAGTTCCAGAAAAAGTAGTTAAACCTATAGAAGTTGCTGATTTAGATGAAGATGATGATTTTTATGAAGAAGATGAAGATGAGGAAGAGATAATGAGAGCTAAAAAGAATCAAAAACCTAAGAATACTCAAAGTAAGAGGGCTAAGAAAAAGAAGAAAAAACAAGAAAGTCCTAAAGCTAGAAAAAGACTAAAGGTAGTCGCAGCAGTTTTGATAGTAATCTTATGTGCACAAGTATTCTTAGCATATAAATTTTTATTTGCTGGAGGATTTGGTAGTAAAGATTTAACTGTTCCTAATCTTGTGAATATGACATTAGAGGAAGCACAAAGTGAAGTTGAAAAAGAAGGATTGTCCTTAAGTGTAAAAAGTGAAGAGTATAGCAGTGAGGTTGACAAAAATTGTATAATATCGCAAACACCTGAAGGTGGAAGTACAAATATTAAAAAAGGTGACACTATAAATGTCGTTGTAAGTAAAGGTGCAAATGAAGCTTCAGTTCCCAATGTAGTAGGTATTACTTTAACTAATGCAAAAAAAGTTATAGAGGAAAATAAATTGAAAGTTGGTACTGTCAAGTACGAATATAGTTCAGTATATAAAGAAGGTACAGTTTTAAGTCAGAGCCCTAGTTCTGGTTCATCAAGTGTTCAAGAAGGTGATGAAATAGACCTATATGTTAGCAAAGGCCCAGAAAAATCAAATACGCCAACGCCAACAACACCAAATAAGACTCCAACAACACCAAACGAGGATGATACAACAACACCTGGTTCAAACTCAGGAAATAGTGGAGGAAATTCAGGAGGTTCAAACTCAGGAAATAGTGGAGGAAGCTCAGGAGGTTCAAACTCAGGAAATAACGGAGGTAATTCAGGAAATAATGGAGATAATTCAGGAAATAGTGGAGATAACTCAGGAAATAGTGGAGGAAACTCAGGAAATAATGGAGATAATTCAGGAGGCTCAAACTCAGGAAATAGTGGAGATAACTCAGGAGGTTCAAACTCAGGAAATACTGGAGAAACTCCATCAGGAACTGGTGGAAATATTGGCAAATCAGAATAAATATTAGCTAAAAATAAAAAGCTGTCCTTTTATAGAAATTATTTTCTTTAAAGGGGCAGTTTGTTTTGTATAAAATATTAGATTAATTATAAGGGAGATAAATATTTATGAATAAAAATAATAAAACAGTTTTGGTCACAGGAGGCTCTAGAGGAATTGGAAGAGCAATATCTAAAACATTTGCAAAAGATGGGTATAATGTATTGATAAACTTTAATAAATCAGAAAATGAGGCTAAAGAACTATACACTGTATTAAATGAAAAAGGTTTTTCTGTAAAATTATTTAAAGCTAATATTTCAAATAGAGAAGAAGTTGAAAATATGATAGATTATTGCATAAAGGAGTTTGGAGGATTGGATGTACTTATAAATAATGCTGGTATAAGTCAAGATAAGTTATTTACAGATATAACTGATGAAGATTGGGATAATATGATGAATATTAACTTAAAAGGAAGTTTTTATTGTTCACAAATTGCTTTAAAATACATGATATCAGAAAAAAAAGGAAACATAATTAATATATCTTCAATTTGGGGTATATCAGGTGCTTCTTGTGAGGTACATTATTCTGTATCAAAAGCAGGTATAATAGGAATGACAAAGGCATTAGCTAAAGAAGTTGCTCCATCAAATATTAGAGTAAATAGCATAGCACCAGGAGTTATTAATACAGATATGTTATCTGAATATAATGAAGATGAGATAGATGCTCTTGTAGAGGAAACTCCTTTAATGAGATTAGGAACACCAGAAGATATAGCAAATTGTGCTATTTTTTTAGCATCTGATAAATCAAGTTTTATTACTGGTCAGGTAATTAGTCCAAACGGAGGATTTGTTATTTAAAAAAAATGTGGTATTATATAAAAATAGGAAAGAATAACACTATATACTACTCATAAACAGCATATGTTTATATAATTTTATAAAGGGAGGTATTTGATGCTAGAAGGAAAAATTATAAAAGGGATTAGTGGATTTTATTATGTAGATACAGAGAAAGGTCTTTATGAATGTAAGGCTAGAGGTATATTTAGAAAGCAAAAAGTAACACCTTTAGTTGGTGACAGAGTTAAAATAAGTGTTGTTGATGAAGATGAAAAAAAGGGAATTGTGGAAGAAATAGATAGTAGAGATACAGAACTTATAAGACCACCTATAGCAAATGTAGATAAGGCACTAATAGTATTTGCAATAAAAAATCCTAAACCAAACTTATCTCTTTTAGATAGATTTATAGTTTTGGCAGAAAAAGAAAATTTAGAAACTGTAATAATCCTTACAAAAGCAGATTTAGATGATGATAACATATTAGAGCATGTTAAAAATATATACGAGCTTAGTGGATATAAGGTTATTCCTGTAAGCAATGTCACTAAGTTAAATATAGATAAAGTAAAAGATGAATTAAAAGAAAATGTAGTAGTATTTGCAGGACCATCTGGAGTTGGAAAATCAAGCTTATTAAATGAAATAGATGAAAATTTTAAACTGCAAACAGGTGTAGTAAGTGATAAAATAAAAAGAGGAAAACATACCACTCGTCATGCTGAACTTTTAAAGTTAGAGTTTGGTGGAATGGTTGCAGATACACCAGGTTTTAGTTCACTTGCACTTGAAGACATAGAAGAAGTTGAACTTAAAGATTATTTTATAGAATTTGATAAATTTAATGATTGTAAGTTTGGTTCAAAATGTATTCATGAAAATGAACCTAATTGTGCTATAAAAGAAGCTGTTGCAAATGGAGAAATATCTAAAGAAAGATATGATAGTTATATACAGCTACTAAATGAAATAAGACAAAATAACAGTAGGAGGTATTAGAAACATGATTAAATTAGCACCATCAATATTATCAGCAGATTTTGCAAAATTATTAGAGGATGTAAGAAAAGTGGAAAGTGCAGGATGTGAATATCTTCATATCGATGTAATGGATGGACATTTTGTACCAAATATTACACTAGGACCACTTGTAGTTAAAAGTTTAAAAAAAGAGAATATAAATATGGTATTTGATGCTCATCTTATGATAGAAAATCCAGACCAATATATTGAAGATTTCGTAAAAGCAGGATGTGATATAATAACTGTTCATCAGGAAGCTTGTACACATCTACATAGAACTATACAAAATATAAAATCACATGGAATAAAGGCAGGTGTAGTACTTAATCCAGCAACACCAATAGATACTATTAAACATGTACTATCTGATTTAGATATGGTGCTTTTAATGTCTGTTAATCCTGGATTTGGAGGACAATCATTCATACCTTGTGTGCTAGATAAAATTAAAGAGTTAAAAACACTTATAGATAGTAAAGGATTAAATATTGATATAGAAGTTGATGGTGGTATAAGTCCTAAAAATGTAGCTGAAGTTGTACAAGCAGGAGCTAACGTAATAGTAGCAGGCTCTGCAATATTTGGAAGTGATGACATTCAAGAAACAGTTAATTTATTTAGAAAGAATGCTTCTCTTGAAGAATTAGTTTAGACTTAGGTATGAAAATCTGTATTGTTTTAAATGGTGAAATTGAAGACTATAAAATTACAAGAGATATTATACTTAAAGAATGTTATGACTGCATAATATGTGCAGATGGAGGCGCAAATCACACCTATAAAATGGATATAATACCAGATTATATCTTAGGAGATTTAGATTCAGTAGAAGAAGAGAAGATAAATTTCTATATAAATCAAGGTGTTAAATTTGAAAAATTTCCATCTAAAAAGGATGAAACTGATACAGAGCTATGTCTCTTTTTAGCTAAAACTATTAAAGCTAACCATATTGATTTTTTTGGTGCCTTAGGTGGAAGAATTGACCATACCCTTGCAAATATAAAGCTATTATATTATTTAAAAGAAGATGGAATATATTCTAGGATACTCTCAGATAAAGAAGAGATGTATATAGTTGAAAATGAAGAATTTACCTTGTTTGGAAACAAAGGAGATACTATTTCTGTAATAGCTGTAAAAGGAGATGCTAAAGGAGTAACACTTACTGGTTTAGAATATCCTTTGGATGATTATTATATGAAGTATTCAGTACCTATTGGAATATCCAATGTTATGTTAGGGAATTCTTGTAAAATTAAAGTAGAGCAAGGATGTGTACTTGTAGTTAGAAATTTATAAAAATGGACTTTAATAATTGATTTTATATTACAGAGCAGATACAATCAAGTAAAATATATTTATAATTGTATCTGCTTTTTAGTATATAATTATAAATATATAATAACTTTTGACGCAAGGGGGATTTTTTGTGATAGACAGTATTATTTTCGATTTAGATGGAACTCTATGGGATTCAACTGAAGGAGTATGTAAGGTATGGCAAGAGGTCTTAGATAAACGTGAGGATATAGGTTTAAATGTTACAGTAGAATTATTTAGAAGTGTTATGGGTCTTTCATTTGATGAAATAGCAAAGCGTTTATTTCCAGATTTAGATGAAGAACAAAGAATGAATCTATTAGATGAATGTTCTGCAGGAGAATGTGATTACTTATCTGAACATGGAGGTAAATTATTTGAAGATATAGAAAATACTCTTGAGAAATTATCTGAAAAATATAAATTATTTATAGTAAGTAATTGTCAAAAAGGATATATAGAATCTTTTTTAAAAGCACACAAGCTAGAAAAGTACTTTATAGATTTTGAGTGTCCTGGCAATACTGGATTGCATAAAGGTGAAAATAATAAACTCATAATTGATAGAAATAAACTAACTAACCCAATCTATATTGGAGACACTCAAGGGGATGCAAATAGTGCTAAATTTGCTGGGATTCCTTTTGTATATGCAAAATATGGTTTTGGAAATGTGGATGAATATGATTATTCTATAGAGTCATTTAAAGATTTGTTAGAACATGATATATTAAAATAAGAGAAGTATAAAGTTTGTTTTTAAATAACAAAAATAATCTACAGGGGGACTTAAAATGGAATTACAAGATACTATTTACAAAAGACAAAGTGTAAGAAAATTTAAAGAACAAGATGTTTTAGATGAAGATATTTTGAAAATGGTAAAAGCTGCAGGGGCAGCTCCATCAGGTAAAAACATTCAAAACTGGCATTTTGTAGTTATAAAGCGTCGTGATTTAATGGAAAAGATAGCAGATGTGATAACTAAAAAACAGCAAGAAATACTTGTAGAGATGGATAAAATATCAGTAGAAAAAGCTAATAGATTTAGAAAATTTGTGCCAAACTTTACTTTATTTTATTTAAAAGCTCCAGTTTTGGTATTAGTTTTTACAAAGGTATACAATCCATCTGGCTATTATGAGTTAGAACTTATAAATGCACCTAAAGAGACTATAGATAAGTTGTTTGTAAGAAATCCAGGCATGCAAAGTTTAGGAGCAGCAATTGAAAACTTTACATTATCAGCAATTGAACTTGGGTATGGTTCTTGTTGGTTGACAAGCCAGAACTATGCAGCAGATGAGATAGAAGCTGTTTTAGAGAAAGAAACAGGATTTGAAAAAGGCGAATATTTCTTGGGAGCAATGTTGGCACTTGGAGTACCAGAAGATAACTTAAGAAGTCCATCTAAAAAACCAGTAGAAGACATATGTACATTTATAAAATAAAAACAAAAATTTTTATAAAAAATAAATAAATTAAAAATAAATATGCAAAAATTAAAAAGTAGATTTTATTGATATTAAATTTATATTTCAGGTTGTTGATTTAATTAATACAATAAGGCCTACTTTTTTTGTGTATATTAAAACAAGTAAATTTAAATCTTTAGAAAATCTTTAGAAAAGTATCTATAATATCTTAAGTTTTTAGCTTTAATATTAGATATATAAATAAGGTAAAACAGTATTGAAGTTAAATTAAAGGGAGGGTTCTGAAATGGACATTAAAGATAAATAATTAGAATAGACCACTATAAATTTATAAAAAAATGGAAAAACTTCTATCATATTGTATAATCATATATGTAAAGGTAGTTTATAAATTAATTGATATAAAGGAGATTAAAATGAATTCATATAATATTTTGGTGGTAGAAGATGAAAAGGAAATAGCAGATGCTATAGAAATATACCTTTTAAATCAAGGGTATAATGTTTTTAAAGGTTACAATGGATTGGAAGGTCTTAAAATTATAGAAAGCCAAGAAATACACTTAGCTATAGTTGATATAATGATGCCTCAAATGGATGGAATAACGCTTACAATGAAGCTTAGAGAAAATCATAATTTTCCAGTGATAATGCTATCTGCAAAATCAGAAGAAGTTGATAAAATAATGGGGCTTAACATAGGCGCGGATGATTATGTAACAAAACCCTTTAAGCCATTAGAGTTATTGGCTAGAGTTAATTCTCAACTTAGAAGATATACTAAGTATCTAAATATGATAAAAAATAAAGAAGAAAGTTCAGAAAGTAATGAAGGTGTATTTGTAATAGGTGGATTAGAATTAAATGAAAATACAAAAGAAGTTAGTATTGATGGAAATTATATAAAAACAACTCCTATAGAATTTAAGATATTAAGTTTACTTATGAGAAATGCAGGAAGGGTCTTTTCTGCAGACGAAATATATGAAAGAGTTTGGAATGAAAATGCTGTAAATACAGATACAGTCATGGTGCATGTTAGAAATATAAGGGAGAAGATAGAAATCGACCCAAAAAATCCAAAATATTTAAAGGTGGTGTGGGGTGTTGGATACAAAATTGAAAAAATTTAAGGAAAAATATATAATTAGTGTGATAGTTTTTATACTTATGTTATCAGCATCATTAGGTATGATTAGTCAATATCCAACTATACAGGCAGCTGCTAAAGGTGGAGCTAAAAATCCATTTGAGCAAGAAGGATTTGTAGATGACATATATAAAGGAAGTTATGTTTTATATCACAATATGAAAGAAGAACAAGAAGGTAAGATGATACAACCTTCGAAGCTTTTTTTAAGTGAAGAAACTATAAATTATATAAAAAATGCTAGTAAAGAAAAAAGCACATATGAAGGTTCAGAGAACTATTATTCTGATGATAGTATTAATGCAGATTTTAATGAAAACTTTGATGAGTGGGAATCTTTTATTAATAATTCAAGTAAAAATTTAAAATATTATTTAGTTGATAAAGAAAATAACTTTGAGCTTTTTAATGAAAATAAAGAATTAAAAGCACTTGATACAACAAAAAATGATGTATCAAAAGAAGAGTCTGATAAAAATCAGCCTCAAGATACAACTATGAATGATGAAGAAAGACAAGAAAAGATTAAAAATATAAAAGTAAATTATAGATTTTATCTTGTAATGAATTTTGATAAAGATGGAAAAGTAAATATTGTAGACTCTTATGGAGTAAATCAAAACATTATCAGCCAAATGTTATTATCTAAATCTAGAGAAGATTTGATGGATACAGATTTAGGTGGGAATTCAATCTCATATAAATTATCTCCAATAAAAAATAAAACATTAGTATATGCTGTACCTAAAGTAATAAGCCAAGACAGTTCATATAGCTCATATAATGATTATGGAATGATTTATAGTAGTGATGATATAAGTGGATATATAAATAATGTAGAGAATAATTCGTATTATAAGATTTCTGCAATGATTATAAAAATCATAGTATCTATAGTTGTAATTGTAGCTGTAGTATTTCCATATAAAAAATTTAAAGAGTTATTAGGGTTTGAGATAATCACAAGAATACCATTAGAGATACTTTTTATTGCTATTGCTATTATACAGGGTATTGTAGATTTATATCCTACTGGTATAATAAGTAACACATTGAATGGAAATTATGTAAAGTATCTAATAAATAATGATATAAGTAGTAAAATGGCAAATATATTAGTAAGCTCAATGAATTTAATTTATTGGTTTGTAGTCTTCTCAATAATATTTGTATTTATAGCACTTTTAAAACATATTTTAAACTTTGGAATAAAAGAATACTTTGTAAAAAATACTTTGACAGGAATGTTTTTAAAATGGTTTAAAAAATCAAGTAAGGTAGTTATTAATCAAGTTAGAATGACAAATTTAAAAGAAAAGCCAAATAAAACTATAGCTATAATTCTATCAGTAAACTTATTAATTATAGTTATAATGTGTAGTATGTGGTTCTTTGGAATAATACTTGCATTAATTTACTCAGTAGTTTTATTTAAGTTATTGTCAGACTACTCTAAGAAAACAATATGTGAATACAATCAACTTTTAGATGTTACAAAGAAAATTTCAGATGGAAATTTAGAAGTAAATATGGAAGATGATTTAGGGTTCTTTAATCCTATCAAAGATGAGCTTGGAAATATTCAATCTGGATTTAAAAAAGCTGTCGATGAAGAAGTTAAAAGTCAAAAGATGAAAACAGAGCTTATATCAAATGTATCACATGACTTAAAAACACCTTTGACATCTATAATCACTTATATAGATTTACTAAAGGATGAAAATATAACAGATGAAAATCGTAAAATATATATTGATACATTGGATAGAAAGTCACAAAGACTACAACACTTAATAGAAGATTTATTTGAAGTGAGCAAGGTAAATAGTGGAGATGTGCATTTAAATATAGTAAATGTAGATATTATATCTCTAATGAAACAGACATTACTGGAATTAGATGATAAAATAGCAGAGTCATCACTGAAGGTAAGAAATAATTTTTCAAGTGAAAAAATAATATTACCATTAGATAGTCAACGCACATTTAGAGTATTTGAGAATCTTATAATAAATATAAGTAAATACGCAATGCCAAATTCAAGAGTATATGTTGATATTTTAGAAACAGATAGACAAGTAAATATCATGCTTAAAAATATGTCAGCAACTGAAATTGATTTTAGTGTAGATGATATAATGGAGAGATTTGTAAGAGGAGATAAATCACGTAATACAGAAGGTTCTGGACTTGGTCTAGCAATAGCAAAAAGTTTTGTAGAGCTACAAGGTGGTAAAATGAAGATAGATATAGATGGAGATTTATTTAAAGTTACAATTACTTTTAATAAAAACTAAGTTAGATTTTTATCACAGATTATAACTATAGAATTTGCAAAATAAAATTTTTTAAGAGTGCTATTTTAAAGTAGCACTCTTTTTATTGCTTTACATTGAGTATTATCTTGTATAGAATACTATGGAATCTCTCAGAAACTTTGCCAGCCCAGGTTGTTCTTTATCATAATATGATGTAAAACGTTCATCATCTACATACATCTGCGCTAAAGTAGCATGAGCCTCCTTAGAGTACGTATTCCAAGTGTAACTCAACCATTTTTGATGTAATATTGCAACTTCTTGAGAAAGTTCATTAGATGCATCACCAGTTTCAAAAGCTTGTTTGAGTTTACTAATTATCTCAGCACTTAAATCTTGCCAATCCTCATAATCTTTTTTAGACATATTTTTAAATTTTTTATTTGATTGATTGATTACATCTTCACCATATTTTTCTCTAATTTCAGTTCCATAATTTTTTTCATTTTCATCAATCATCTTTTCTTTAAAACCTTCAAATTTTTCTAAATCTGTCATAATATATTTTCCTTCCTTTAATGCTATAGTTTTAGTTACATTTTCTATCAGTAAGTCAATTTGTTTTTTTTTAGCTAGTAATTTGCTATGATGTTGTTTTAATGCACTTAGACTGTCAAAAGTTGGTGAATTTATAATTCTTTTTATATCTTCTAAGCTGATGCCTAATTCTCTATAAAAAAGTATTTGTTGTAGCTTATTAACTTCATTTTGACCATATATACGATAACCTGAGGAATTTATTTTAAGTGGCTTAAGAAGCTCGATTTCATCATAGTATCTAAGGGTTCTAGTACTTATACCAGCTATTTTACTTAATTTCTGAACTGTATATTCCATAAGTAATACCTCCTATAAATTAAATATACACTTTTACGTAACGTCAATGTCAATACATTAAAATATAAAAATTTATATCTTTTAATAAAAATATAAAAAAATATCTTTATTGGATATTTTAATCATAAGTGTCAATAATCACTAGTGAAAATTAAAAAATAAAATTTATAGATTATTTTTATCAAAAGATAGAGAATCTATAACCTGGGAGGAATTGTATGAATTTAAAAAGAAGCAAAGAAAAACGTGAAGAATATAGAAGGCTGTATTCAGATAAAGAAAGTTTTTTAAGTTTGATTCAAAATTTTACAAGCGTCTCAATAGCAAAGGAATTAACTCTTAAAAATATAGAGTTAGAAACATCTTTCATATGTGAATATAAAGGAAAGGAGGTAGATATAATTTATAAAGTTTTTTCTGAAAATCGTAAAATTTCACACTATATAGTGTTGGAGTTTCAAACAGAAATGGATACAGAGATTGTACCAAGGTTAAAATCATACAGAGAGCAAATTTGGAAAAGCTTTATAATGAAAAAGAGTCTTGAAGAAATAGAGCGCAAAGATTTTAAACTCCCAAAAGTTATACCAGTAGTTTTATATAGTGGACCTGAAAGGTTAAGTAAAAAAAGAGGTATTTTAGATATTATAGAATCTGCATCAGAAGATAGTAATAATTCCAGTATAAAAAATTAAAATTACATAATGTGTTTATCGGTCTAAAATGGGAACTTATCGCATAAACTTAAATATGAAAATATTTGTAGATACAAGTTCTATGTGGAGGTGTTCCATGAGAAATAACAAGTCTAAGGTATTGCTAGGAATACTGTGTCTAGCAACAGGAATGGCAGTAATTTTATCTATGTTGCTTCCTGGCTGGATTTGGTCAGCACTTACCGCATTAATACTTATTGGATGTGGAGCATTATTATTTTTTTGTTAAAATAATTTTAACTATAAAGTGTGGGGTGAGTATTGATGAAAGTAGTAACAATAAAGTTACCAAAATGGATTTCAAACATAGTTTTAAAATTTATGAGAAAGAGTAAAAATGATTAAATTTAAAAAGCCTACTTTCGGAAGTAGGCTTTTAAACGTGGCTATTAAGCTCTTTCAATTTTACCAGAACGTAAACATCTAGTACAAACTTTTACTCTCTTAGGAGCTCCATCTATAATCGCTCTTACGCTTCTTAAATTAGCTGACCATGTTCTTTTATTATGTTTATTTGAGTGTGATACTTGGTTTCCAGAAACCTTACCTTTACCACATACGCTACATACTTTTGCCATCTACGCACACCTCCTTAAAATGATAACTATTTAAAGACTAAAAACATATTTATATTATCATAAATAACAAAAATTTGCAATAGAAATATATATTTGCCTTACATATATTGAAGAATTTCTTATTATCATATAAAATTATATATATAATTTTATATAAAGTAAATATATTTGAAAAATAATTATTATTTTTCTTTAAATATATAGACAATACAAGAAATTTTATCCAAAAACTTTTCTAGGTTTAAATTATACCATATTTATAGTATGATATGATTATAATTTTATATAATAAATAAGTAAAAATAGTAAAAAATAAATTAAGAAACATTTTTAATAAAAATAAACTTAAGGGGGTCAACCATGAGTGCAAAGGTAATGAATCAATATGGAAGTATAGAAATAGATAATCAAGTAATAGCTCAAGTCACATATAGAGCTGCAATGGAAAGTTATGGTCTAGTAGGTTTAGCATCTAAATCTAAAGGAATAGTAGAATTATTAAAAGGTGAAAATGCTACTAAAGGTGTTAGAGTAGAAGAAGTAGAAGAAGATGCCATAGCAATAGAACTTTATGTTATAATACAATATGGTACAAATATATCTACAGTTGCAAATAACATAATAGATAGAGTTAAATATGTAGTTGAAAAGATGACTGGCGTAAGAGTCACTAAAATTGATATTAATGTACAAGGAATAAGAGTTAAGTAATTTTATAGGAGGAAAGAAATGATTCAGTATATAGATGGTAAAAGGTTAAGAGAGATGTTCATTTCAGGTGCAAACAATCTCCAAAACAATAAAGATTTAGTTGACAAATTAAATGTATTCCCTGTACCAGATGGAGATACAGGGACCAATATGTCCTTAACTATATCTTATGCCTTAAAAGAGTTAGCGAAAGTAGACAATGATAATATATCAGACATCGGAAAAGCATTATCTAAAGGCTCTTTAATGGGTGCGAGAGGAAACTCAGGAGTTATACTTTCACAAATAATTAGAGGTATAGCTAAGTCTATAGAGGGAAAAAGTAAATTATCGACAGATGATTTAGCAAAAGCTTTTAAAAATGGTGCTGATACAGCTTATAAAGCTGTAATAAAACCAATTGAAGGAACTATACTTACTGTAGTTAGAGAGAGCGGAGAGTTTGCAGTAAAAGCTGCTAAAAAAGAAAAAGATGTAGTAAAGTTTTTAAGTATGCTTGTAAAGGAGTCAAATGCTTCACTAGAAAGAACTCCAGACCTCCTAAAAAATCTAAAGGATGCTGGTGTAGTTGATTCTGGAGGAAAAGGGCTTGTACTTATATATGAAGGTATGTTAGCTTCTATAAAGGGTAACAATATAGAAATAAAAAGTGTTAGCCTAGACACTAATGTTGCAACAAATATAGACTTCCCAAAGAATAGCACTAGCACAGATGATATAAAATACTGTTATTGTACAGAATTTATACTAGAAAGTTCTAAAGTAGAAGATACGAAAATACGAGATATAATGATGGCTTATGGTGATAGTCTAGCAGTAGTTGGAGATGATGGAGTCATAAAGGTACATGTACACACTAATGACCCAGGAGACGTGCTTCAAGAAGCTCTAAAGTATGGTCAATTATTAACTATAAAAATAGAAAATATGAAGTTACAACATGAAAATACAATATTGGAAGTAGAAGAAAAAAAAGAAAATGATAGTGAGCCTTTAGAAGAAGAAAGAGAATTTGGATTCATAGCGACTTCTATGGGTGAAGGATTAGCAAATATATTTAAAGATTTTGGTGTTGACCATATAATAGAAGGTGGTCAAACTATGAATCCAAGTACTGAAGACTTTATGAATGCCATAAGGGATATAAATGCTAAAAATATATTTATTTTCCCAAATAACAGCAATATAATAATGGCTGCTAACCAAGCTAAAGAATTGAGTGATAAAAATATAATAGTTATACCTACAAAAAACACACCTCAAGGATTTGCTGCATTAGTAACATTTAATGGAGAATTAAGTGAAGATGAAAATGAAGAAGCTATGATGAATGCTTTAAATTCAGTTAAATCAGGTCAGGTAACTTTTGCTGTTAGGGATACAGTAATGAATGAAATTGATGTTAAAGAAGGTAATATAATTGGAATTGCAGAAGGTAAATTATTATCAGCAGGGGATTATGTAGATGAAGTAACATCAAATCTTATTGAAAAATTGGTTGATGAGGATACTGCTATAATAACTTTATTCTTTGGTGAAGATGTTACAGAATCTCAGGCAAATGAACTTCGTACTTCTTTAGAAGAAAAATTTGAAGATGTAGATGTGGAATTATATTATGGAGGACAACCTCTTTATTATTACTTAATTTCAGTTGAATAATGATTATAAGAACCTGTATGACCATGTAGCTTTTATAAAGTTGGTTGTACAGGATTTTTGTGTAGTAGGTGATATATTTGTTGGATTTATATAAAGATGTTCAATATGTTAAAGGAATAGGCCCTAAAAAAGCATGTAAGCTAAATAAGTTGGGTATATTCACATTAAAGGACCTATTGTATTATTTTCCAAGGCAATTTGAAGATAGAAACAATCTTAAGAAAATAGCACAATTGGAGAATGATGAAAAAGCTACAATAAAAGCAGTAATATCAAGTATAAATACATTTAGTCCAAAAGAAGGAATGACTTTAACAAAGATTGATGTAAAAGATGAAACTGGTTCGGCTAAGTTAGTATTTTTTAATAAAACTTATATAAAAAATACATTTAGACCTGGAGATTCAATATTAGTTTTTGGAAAAGTTAAGAAAAGATTTAATAACTTAGAACTTACATCATGTGAATTAGAATATCTTACTAATTCACCTAAAAATACATGTAGATTTATGCCTGTGTATCAACTTACATATGGTGTTACAAATAAAGAGATTATGAGTATAATTAAGACTGTACTTGAAGATAAGGAATTAATTATACAAGAATACATGCCACAAAGAATTATAGAAAAATATAGATTATGTAACATAGATTTTGCAGTTAGAAACATTCATTCACCAAGCAATAAGGAATCGTTAAAAATAGCTTTATATAGAATTGTATTTGAAGAATTACTTATATTACAGTTGGGACTGTTTGTATTTAAAAGTGGAAGAAATAAAGAAAATGGAATAAAATTTACAATAAGTGAAAGTTTAAAAAATATAATAAGTTCTTTACCATTTAAATTAACTAAAGCTCAGAATAGAGCATTAGATGAAATTATAAATGATATGAATTCCGATAAAATAATGAATAGATTGGTTCAAGGTGATGTAGGTAGTGGTAAAACAGTAGTTGCTCTCTTAGCACTTGCAAATTGTGTCTTAAATGGTTATCAAGGCGCTTTGATGGCACCTACAGAGATATTAGCAGGACAGCATTATATTTCACTTACTGAAACCTTAAAAGATTTTGGCATAAATGTAGGCTTATTAATAGGTAGCCTTACAAAAAAACAAAAAGATACGGTATTAGAACAAATTAAAAATAATGAAATTGATATATTGATAGGAACACATGCGTTAATTGAAGATAAAGTTGAATTTAATAATATTGGTCTAGTTATAACAGATGAGCAGCATAGATTTGGAGTTATGCAAAGAAGTAGACTTTCATTAAAAGGAATAAATCCAGATATACTAGTAATGACAGCAACACCAATACCAAGAACATTAGCACTTATACTTTATGGAGATTTAGATATTTCTATTATAGATGAACTCCCACCAGGGAGACAGCCAATAGAAACACTTGCTATTGAAAAGAGCAAGAGAGATAGAGCTTATAATAACCTAGTAAGAAGAGAAGTTGAATCGGGAAGGCAAGTATATATTGTATGTCCATTAGTGGAAGAAAGTGAAGCAATAGAAGCTAAGTCAGCTGTTGAATTAGTAGAGGAATTAAGAGCTGAATACTTCTCAGATTTAAGACTTGGACTTCTTCATGGGAAAATGAAATCAAGTGAAAAAGATGAAGTAATGAGTAACTTTAAGAATAAAGAAATAGATATTCTGGTTTCAACAACAGTTATAGAAGTTGGTGTCAATGTGCCAAATGCAACTCTAATGATAATAGAGAATTCTGAAAGGTTTGGCCTTGCACAATTACATCAGCTTCGAGGTAGAGTTGGGAGAGGAAGCCATAAGTCATATTGTGTACTAATTTATGACTCTAAAACAGATGTATGCAGGCAGAGAATGTCTATAATGGAAGAAACAAATGATGGATTTAGAATTTCAGAAAAGGATTTAGAAATAAGAGGCCCTGGAGAGTTTTTTGGGACTAGACAACATGGACTTCCAGAATTAAAAGTAGCAAATTTGTTTAAGCATATAAAAATATTAAAGTTAGCACAGCAGGAAGCACGATATATATTAGGTGAAGATAATAATCTACAATTGAAAGAGAATATTCCACTTAAAAATGAAATTATAGATAAATTTAAAGATACATTGGAAGAAATTTCATTAAATTAATTTTAATTTATGTTAAAATATTATTGATGTAAGAATGTGCTGAAGGGAGATTGTCATATTGAGAGTAATTTCAGGAAAAGCAAGAGGATTAAAATTAAATACTCCAAAAAATGAAGATGTAAGGCCAACAACAGACAGAGTAAAAGAATCTTTATTTAATATAATAAATTCATATATAATGGAAAGTGAAGTTCTAGATTTGTTTGCTGGAACTGGTTCTTTAGGGATAGAGTGTTTGTCCAGAGGTGCAAAAGCATGTACTTTTGTAGATATTAGTAAAGAAAGCATAGAAATTGTTAAATCTAATATAAAAAAAGCAAGGGTTGAAAATGAGAGTTTTATTTTAAACCTTGATTTTAAAACTGCTATAGATAAGCTTAAGTTACAAAATAGTAAATTTGACATAATTTTTATGGACCCTCCATATTATAAAAATATGTTTATAGAAGCTATTGAAAAAATTGATAATTCCAATTTATTGAATGAAGATGGAATAATAGTTGTAGAGCATGATACTAATGATTTATTTCCAGATAAAATATGTAAGTTACAAAAAACTAAAGATAAAAAATATGGAAATACTACATTAACTTTTTATAAGGTGGAGGCATAAAATGGAAAATAAACCTAGAAAAGCTATATTTGCAGGAAGCTTTGACCCAATTACTAATGGACATTTAGATATTATTTGCAGGGCTTCGAAGTTATTTGACGAATTACAAATAGGAGTCCTAAATAATCCTAATAAAAAAGGTCTATTTAGCTTTGATGAAAGAGTAGAACTTATAAAAAAAAGTACAAGCCATCTAGAGAATATAAAAGTTGTAACTTTTGATGGGCTATTAATAAGTTACTGTCAAGAAAATGGAATTGGAGCATTAGTTAGAGGTGTAAGAAGTGGTGCTGATGTTGATTATGAGCTTCAAATGGCTCATATGAATAGAGAGCTTAATCCAGATATAGAGACTATAATTTTACCAAGTTGTACAAAATATTCATTTATAAGTTCATCTTTAATAAAAGAGGTTTTGCTCTTTGATGCTGATATAAAAAATTTGGTTCCAAAAATTGTTTTGGAAGAATTAAAGAAAAAAACTACTGGGGGTAATTGATATATGAAGATAGATTTAGAAATGATTGAACTATTTGATCAATTAGAGGAGATAATTAGAAGTGCTTCTACAATTCCTTTTTCACATAAATGTACTGTAGATAAGGATGAAGTTCTAGCAATAGTTAATGATATAAGAACTTTAATACCAGAAGAAGTAACACAGGCAGTTTGGATAAATAAAGAAAGAAATAAAATAATAAGCCAAGCTAAACAAGATGCTACAAACATAGTTGAACAAGCACAAAAAGAAGCTGAAAGAATACAACAAGAATATCAGGAAAATATAGAAGAATTAAAGAAAAATTCTGAAGATGTAGTAAAAGCATATGTAGAGTCAAGCGAACCTGTTGTTCAAGCAGACCAAAGAGCTAAGGATATAGTTGACAGAGCTGAAAGAATAGCCAATGAGATAAGAATTGGTTCAATTGAATATGCAGAAGATGTACTTTCTAGTGTTGAGTATAATTTAAAAGAAATATTAGAAGAAATAAAAAGAGATAAAGCTGAACTTAGACCTAAAAAATAAATTTTTTTAAGTAGATAAAAACAGACCATATAATTATATGGTCTGTTTTTTATGGAGCAATTTAATAAAAGAGATTTTAAAATCAAAAATTTCACTAAAAAATTCTAGTTTATCTTAACTATATTGATTACTATAAAAAATAAAAATAGCAACGTTGCTATAGAAAAAAACTATAATAGAAAAATATATATAGAAAAAACTGATTAGACAAGAAATACATGCTTTGATAATATTTTAAATGGAGTAAAATTATGTAGAATTACAATGAAAAAAGAAAAACCAAACAAGATGGAGGGAATTAAAGTGAGTATGTTGAAAAAATTGTGTTCACTAGCTATGGTGGTAATTATGACTACAACACTTATAACAGGGTGTTCAAGTGGTAGTGGAAAAGATGCAAAAAAGGATGGAGAAAAAGAAAAGCTAGTTCTTTGGATGCCACCAGTAGAAGATAATATGAAGGAAGTTTGGGACCCTATTTTAGATAAATTTGAGGAAAAAAATAACTGTGAAGTAGATTTACAGATAATTCCTTGGGAAAATTATTCAGAAAAATTTGCAACAGCCATAAGTGCTGATGAAGGCCCTGATGTTGGGTATATGTATGCAGAAATGTATCCTCAGTTTATACAAAGTGGAGCAGTAGAAGATTTAACTAACTATGCAACTAAAGAAGATAAAGAACAATCTATTTACATAAAAACATCTGAAATGATGGGTGGAATGTATGGAATGCCATTCCAAGCAGCAAATCCAGGTGTATTATACTATAACAAAGATATTCTAGATAAGATAGGAGAAAAACCTCCTAAAACATGGGAAGATTTTAAAAGAATCTGCCAAAAAGCAACAAAGGATACTGATGGCGATGGAAAAGTAGACCAATGGGGATTAGCTCAAGGATGGGGAGCTAAAACTTTTGGTAACATGAACTGGAACTGGTATCCATATTTATGGCAAGCTGGTGGAGACATATTTAATGACGATTTAAAATCAGTTAAATTTAATGATAAGAGTGGTTTAGACGCGGCTAATTTCTTAAAAGAATTACAAGCATATGTACCTGAAGATTCTTTATCTAAAGATAGTAATGAAATGATAGAAAGTGTATTTGGACCAGGAAAAGCAGCATTTACTATAATGTTGTCTTCTGCTGCAACAAGTGTATTTGATAAGTCATTTCCAGATTTAAATTGGGGATTTGTAACTGGTTTAGAAGATAAGAAAGCTGCAACTTTTGGAGCAGTAGACCATTTATCTTTAATGTCATCAGCAAAAGATAAAAAACTTGCATATAAATTAATACAACATATGTTAAGTGTTGAATCAATGACAGAATTCCATAAAGCAATACCAAGAGCACCAATAACAAAAGGTGAACCATATCAAGGTGATGAAAGATTTAAAGAAATGGTTGAAAATGATAAGGATGTATATAGACCATTAGTAGTAGGACCACATGGTGTTGAAATATATGAATATTTATGGAAAGAACTTCAAACTATGATTTCAGGAGATAAAACTCCAAAACAAGCATTAGATGATGCTGCAAAATATTCAAATGATTTATTAGCACAATAAAAGTTTAAGGCTGTAAGATGTTATAAAATACTTTACAGATTAAAATTAGCATTGTATTTATAAGTACAATGCTAATATTTATATTGGAGAGGATAAAAATGAATAACTTAGTTAGAGAGTTTGAAGAAAATTCAACAAGAAAAAAATTAAAACTAAATATTAAACCATATATATACATATTACCATTGGGCATAATTTTAGTGACATTTTATGTATTACCAATAATAATGTCAATATACTTTAGTTTTACAAAGTACAATATTATTAGTCCAGCAACATTTATAGGTTTAGAAAATTATAAAAAATTATTCACAGATGAAACATTAAAAGTATCTATTATAAATACAATTAAATTTGCTGTTGTAGTAGTACCTTGCCAGACTATTTTATCATTGATTTTGGCAGTTTGGATTACAGGAAAAGGAAATAGTAAAATAGCTTCATTTGCTAAAGGAGCTATATTTATACCTGTATTATCATCTATGGTTTTGATTGGTATGGTATGGAGAGCTTTATTAAATGGAGAAGGTTCAATTATATATCAATTATTAGGTGCTTTTGGAATAGAATCATCTAAACTTTTGGGTGATAGTAAGACAGCACTTCCTACACTTATGTTTATATCTATGTGGAAAAACATAGGATATTTTATGGTAATTTATATTTCAGCTATAATGAATTTACCAAAACATTGTTATGAGGTGGCAAAGGTTGATGGAGCTACAAAACTTCAAGAATTTATGAAAATAACAGTTCCATTACTAAAGCCAACTACAATAATGGTTGTGTTTTTAGGAACAATATGGTCGTTACAAGTGTTTGACTTGGTTTATACTGTGACAGGTGGAGGTCCAGGTATATCTACTATGAGTATAGTTATGCACGCATTTAACTTAAACTTTAAAAATTTCAATTCTGGATATGCAATGACTGTAGCAAATGTATTATTTTTGTTGATAGCAGTAGTTTCAATTTTACAAAATAAGCTTGTAAAACGAGACAGTTCAGATTTTTAGAAAGGTAGGTATAATATGAAAACAACAAAGAGATTATTGAGTGATGGGTTGCTGTTATTTATAGCATGTGCAAGCTTAGTACCATTTATATATATGTTGATAATATCATTAAAGGTAACATATAATTCGTACAATTTGGATATATCTTTTTCAACAGTAACACTTCAAAACTATATAGATATATTTACCAAAAAAGGATTTATGCAATATTTTTTAAACACAACTATAGTATCTTTTTCAGGAGTACTGTTAAATTTAGTATTTAGTACATTAGCAGGGTATTCTTTTGCGAAGATGGATTTTAAAGGTAGTGATAAGTTATTTTTATTTATGATAATGACTTTAATTATACCATCTCAAGTTACAATGATACCACTTTATATAATAATGAAACACTTAGGATGGATAAATAGTTATTTGGCTCTTATTATGCCAATACCAACTGCATTTGGTGTATTTATAATGAGACAAGCTATTTTAGGAGTACCAAAAGAACTCTTAGAATCAGCAAAAATAGATGGTTGTTCAGACCTTAGAATTTTAGTACAAATAGTGTTACCTCTAATCAAACCAGCATTAATTACACTAGCTATATTTACTTTTATGGGAGCATGGAATGAGTTTATGTGGCCTCTTATAGCAACAACTAAAGATGCAATGAGGACATTAACAGTAGGGCTATCCACTCTTAAGACATTCCAGATAACGAATTATGGACAAATGATGGCAGGAGCAACAATAACATTTTTACCTCCATTTATTTTCTATTTAATTTTACAAAGTAAATTTGTTGAAGGTGTATCTTTATCTGGTATAAAAGGTTAAATAGTCTATTTTAAAAATACAAAATAAAATTTATAGATGCGGAGGAAATTAAAACATGGAAATTTCATATGTATTGAAAGATTGCACATTTAAACACAATAAATACTCAGTTATAGAAGCTGAAACTTGGGAACATAAGGATTTAAATATTGTAGTAGCTAGAGGTGAAAAATTTGCCTTTCAAATTATGTTGAAAGCTACAGAAGAATTTAATTGCACAATTGATGGTAGTAGTGCTATATCATGGAAAGGCTTGGGAAATAGAGTAAGATTAGGACTAAATGTGTCTGATGGATTAGAAAACAATTTTAGTATAAATATATTAGGGTATGTTCAAGATGATACAAAAGCATTTGTAAATGATGCTATTTTGAGAGATAAAGATGTGCTAGTGGAGCAATATTTGCCTCAAACGTTTTGGATTGAAGGGCAAGTACCTGAGGCTTTTTTAGGAAATAACTTTAATATAAGTATTGATATATTTAAAAGCTTTGGATATGAAGATGAAGAAAAAGTTTGTACAGTTGATGTGCCAATAGAAGTAAAAAATGTTGTGTTAAAGCCTTTAGACGAAAGTAAATTCTTTTTAGATTTATGGCAACATCCAAGTTGTCTAGCTAGAATGTATAAAGTTGAATTGTGGTCTGATATACATTTTGAGATAATAGATAATTATCTCAAAGAACTAGCATCTTTAGGAGAAAAAGTTGCAACAGTTATAGTTTCAGATTATCCATGGGCAGGTCAAAGTTGTTATAAAGTTTATAAAAATCCATCAAACTTATACGAATACAATATGGTGGGTGTATCAAAAGATTTAGATGGAAATATCAAGTGTAATTTTGAAAGCATGGATAAATATATAAGTATAGCTAGTAAGTACAAAATGGCTCAGGAGATAGATTTATTTGGTCTGTTGGGTAATTGGTGTGCTGGAGAGTTTGGAAACCCGATAGAGGGCTACAAAGACCCTATAAGAGTAAGATACTTTGATGAAAAAGACAAAGTGTTTAAATTTATAAATAATACAGATGATTTAAAAGCGTATATAGGGTTAGTATTAAATCATTTAATAGAATGTGATCTATGGGATAGCGTCAGAATTATAGCTGATGAACCAAATAATCCAGAGGTCGTAAAAGAGTGTATCGAATTTATAAACTCTACTGTAAGTACTCATCAAGTTAAATATAAATCAGCAACTCATGACCAAAATTTTTTAGATAGAGCCAAAGATGAAGTTGATGATATGTCAATAAATTTAAAACTTACTATTCAAAATTATAAAGATATAGAAAATCTAAAGAAAAAAATGCATGATAAAGGCGGAATATTGACTTGGTTTGTTTGTTGTTTCCCAGAAAAACCAAATAGTTTTATAAGTTCTCCTTTTGTAGAAAATAGAATAATAGGGTGGTATACTTATTATTTTGGTCTTGATGGATTTTTAAGATGGGATTATAATTTATGGACAGAAGACCCTTGGAAAGACGCAAGTTATAAATTCCCTATTTGGAAAGCTGGAGATATGTTCTTTGCTTATCCTGGAAAAGACTTAAAGCCTGTTAGAAGTGTTAGAATGGAAAACTTAAGATTTGGCATACAAGATTTTGAGTTATTCACCATGTTAGAAAAAGAAAAGGGAAGAGAATATATAGAAGTTGAGCTTATGCAAACTTTGTTAAATAAAAAAGAAAATGCTGAGATTAAAGGTTTTGGAAATATAGAGCTTGGATATTCACTAGATAATTGTGGATATGATAAGATAAAAAAACAAGTTTTAGATTTGTTAGATAAATTGTAAAAAAAATAAGGGCAGTATATCTTAAAATAATTTTAATTATTTTAAGATATACTGCCCTTATTTTTTAAAGAATATTTGAGAAAAAATTTATAAAGAAGCATAATTAGACATGACATGATATAATTTAAATTGTTATAATAGGGTATTAATTATATTAAGGCTACTGCGGATAGAATAAACTTATTAAAATGTATCATACAAAAATGAAATTGTTAGGAGGAGAGTAATATAAAAAGAATAGGTATTAGTATAACAGCTTTTTTAAGTATAGTTTTTGTTGGCGTTTGTTTTGTAATAAGGGGAAATAGTGATACAGTTACAATGCAACGAGGAATAAATATAGGAAATTCATTGGAATCACCAAAAGATTTTCCTTGGGATGTTAAAATGTCAAATAAATATTTTGATGATATAAAAAAGGCAGGTTTTGATACAGTTCGTATACCAGTAAGGTTTTCTGATTACACCTCAGATTCTAATGATTATAAAATTGATGAAGAATTCTTCAAAAAGATTGATGGGCATATAAAGTATGCATTGGATAAGGATTTAGTAGTTGTGCTAGATTTACATCACTTTGAAGAAATTATGCAAGAACCACAAACTAATAAAGAAAAGTTTTTAAAAATATGGCAACAAATAGCTAGTAGGTATAAAAACTATGATAAAAACTTGGTATTTGAATTATTAAATGAACCTAAAGAAAGTTTGTCTTCACAGTTACTAAATGAATACTTTGAAGAAGCTATAAATATAATTAGAAAAACTAACCCTAAAAGGACAATTATAGTAGGTCCATATAATTACTATCAAATTGACTATTTAAAGGATTTGAATATTCCTAAAAATTCTAATATAGTAGTTTCATTTCACTATTATGAACCAAATGATTTTGCATTCCAAGGAAATATTTATCATAAAGGGTTTGAGCACTTAAGTAATATTACTTGGGAAGGAACAAATGAACAACTTGAGTATCTAAAGAAAAGATTTGATACAGTAGAGAAGTGGGCTAATAAAAATAATGTAAAAGTTTTCTTGGGAGAGTTTGGAATAACAAAAGAGGCACCAGAAGCTTCAAGAGTAGCTTGGATAAAAGCAGTAAGAGAAGAGGCTGAAAAACGAAATTTTTCATGGGCTTATTGGGAACTTGCTTCTGGATTTGGAATATATAATCAAGTTGAAGGTACTTGGGATGAAGATATATTGAATGCACTAATAGGAAAGAGGTGATTTGGTGAAGAAAAATTCAAAAAAGGTACTTATAACCTTAACTATTATTACTAATATTATATATATATTGTGGAGAATTTTTTATACAATACCCAAAGAAGAAGGGGCGTTTGCATTAATTTGTGCGATAATACTACTTTCAGTGGAGCTAATAGGAATGATGGAAATGTTTGTACATTATTATGGAATGTCTAATATTGAGTATCCTGAAAAGCCAATTATAAGTGAAGAACTTTATCCACATATAGATGTATTTATTGCAACATATAATGAGTCTGTTGATTTGGTGAGAAAAACAATAAATGGATGTCTTCATATGCAATATCCTGATAAGAAAAAGGTGCATATATACATATGTGATGATGGTAATCGTGAGGAAATGCGTCTTCTGTCAGAAAAAATGGGTGTCAATTATATAACTCGAACAGAAAGAGAAGGAGCTAAAGCTGGAAACCTAAATAATGCAATGCAACAGACAAACTCTCCTTTAATTGCTACGTTTGACGCAGATATGATACCTATGCATGATTTTTTAATTGATACAGTACCATACTTTTTAAAAAATGAGCAAGCTAAAAAAGATGGAGAAAAAGAACAATACGAAAAGATTGGTTTTGTGCAAACACCACAAAGTTTCTATAATCCAGATTTATTTCAATTTAATTTACACTCTGAAGGTAGAATACCAAATGAACAAGATTATTTTTATAGAGATATTCAGTTAGCTAGAAATAAAACCAATTCTGTAATTTATGGTGGTAGTAATACAGTTATTTCAAGAGAAGCTTTAAACGAAGTTGGAGGATTTTATACTTTTTCTATCACAGAAGATTTTGCAACAGGGATTTTAATCCAAAGTAAAGGATATAGATGCTATGCTATTCCAGAGGTACATGCATCAGGATTGTCTCCAACAGATTTAAAAAGTCTTATTAAACAACGTGAAAGATGGGCACGTGGATGTATACAGACGGGCAGACGATTAAATATTTTGTTTAGAAAAGGTTTAGGATTTTGGCAGAAAATAAGTTATATTTCTTCAATTACTTATTGGTATGCAAGTATAAAGCGCTTTACTTATATAATGGCTCCCATTTTATTTTCAGTCTTTAATGTAATTGTTGTAAAATGCACATTACTTCAAGTATTGATATTTTGGTTGCCTATGTATATTTTAAGTAGTCTATCTCTTAAAATATTTTCTCAAAATATAAGAAATACAAGATGGACTAACATATATGAAACTATAATGTTTCAGTCTTTAATGCCAGCAGTAATACTTGAAACATTTGCAATATCTAAGAATAAGTTTTCAGTGACTAATAAAAATAAAGCAGAAGAAAAAATAATATATAAGGTCTTGCAGGGAGCACCATATTTTATCTATATAGTGTTATCTATAATAGGAATCTTAAAGATGTTTATATCAATATTTAAAATGAATTCAATGACATACTCAGTTGTACTGTTTTGGTTAATTGGAAATCTTTTTAACCTTATTATGGCAATGTTGTTTATATCAGGAAGACAGCAATTGAGAAAATCTGAGCGTTATGTTGCTGAAATTGATTTTAAACTAAAGCAAAATTCGTACATTCTTTCTTCAAAAACGATTGATATATCAGAAAATGGATTTGCATTTTTGTTGGAAAATCCAGAGTATATTTCTCCAGAAGAATTTGAGATAGAGTTTAGAGAAAAATCAGGAAATGAAATATATATAGCTAGTATGAAGGCAAAAATAGTTAATGTTGTGGAAATAAACTCGAAATGGAAGTATGCATGTTACATTACACACATTGAAGATAATCAATTTGATAATTGGATGTGTATTGTTCATGATAGGGTACCTACTTTGCCAATGACAATATCTAATCAATTAGGTTTTTTTGATGACTTGCAAATTAATGTAAAAAAACGTATTGAAAAATCCAAAACTTTATCGCGAAGAAGTCCAAGAATTAATACAGATTTTGAACGCACTATAGAAAATATAGGTAAGGTAAAACTGGTAAATTTTAATTATCAGTATGTATTACTAAGTTTTGAAAATAAAAATATTTATCCTCAAAAAATAGAAATAGAACTTAATGAAGATATTATACTTGAATGTGATTTATGTGAAGGTAAAGCTGATGTGAGAGGTGTTCTATACAAGGTAAATAATATTGATAGTATAATGCAAAATTTATTTTTAAGAGAGGAAATGATGGAGTGGATATTACAACATAAAACAATTATAATTTCAAAACCTAATGAAAAGAAAGACGAATGCACAGATGAGTTTGAGCCCATGAAATATATTTAGGAGAGATAAAATGAAAATTTTAAAAGTGTTTTTGTGTTATTTAAAATATTTTATTTTAGTGTTTATTTTTTTTATAAACAGTATTTTTATAAGTTCAGCAATAAGTAATAAAAATTTAGATTTATCTTTTAAAAAGGTGGAAAGTAATTTAAGTGCTAACATTATACATGAAAATACAAGCATAAAAATAGAGACAGAGAGTTCTAAAAATAATAAAGAACGTTATCTATATATTTATAAAAATATAAAAGAGGACTGGAATGGATTCCATAATTTTTATATTGAGATTCAAAATAAAAATAAAAGTTCTCAGCGAATTAATTTAAATATACAAAGTAAGGATATGCTTGACTTTAAGTTAAAAGAAGGTAGCGAAATATTTATTGAAAATCAAAATATAATATATTCAGATAAAATAAAAGATGGATGCATAGATATACCAGGTGAGTTTGAGGGAAAAATTTATGTAAATTTTAGCAGTTTTATAAATGATAAAAATAATGTCGTGTTAGATTCAAATGTGCTATCAGATATTAATGGGTGGGGAATTACATTTATTCCATCTAATGAAGAACATAATGTTATTACAATAGGAAAAGTATCTTTACTTTTAGAGGAGCAACTTGAATCTTTGCATAATATTAAAATAATTGGTGATGAAGAAGTACAAATACCTGTATTGGGTCAAAGTATAAGTCAATATAAAGTGTCAGGACTAGAAAATAGTTCAAAAATTAAGTACTCATTTGTAAAAAAACAAAACAATGTAAATATATCTCAAGAAGGTAAATTAACATTAAATGATGAAGTACAACCTGGAGAAATTATTTTACAAGTTAATGTTGATGACAAATTTAAAGTTGGAAAGAAGATAGCATTGACTCAGTCTTGGAGTATTAATCAAAAAGATAAAGATGGTGTTCCATATACTTTAGTAGCTCCTAAACAATCACCAACAGTACAAAATATGAAAACAGTAAATTTTATAAATAACAGTTTGAATTTTATTCGCATTTTATTTATATCCTTAGTAGTAATATGCTTAGGAATATACTTATATTGGAAAAAATACTCAAAAACTGAGTAAAGAGAGGAGGTATAGCATGTTATTTTCAAGTTTGATTTTTTTATTTTATTTTTTGCCAACAACTTTGGTATTATATTATTTATTTAGATTTAATCGGACAATCCAAAATATGATATTACTTATTGTTAGTTTATTTTTTTATGCATGGGGAGAACCGAAATTTGTTGTTATTATGATAGCTTCGATAATAATGAACTATATATTTGGTTTACTAGTAGATAGATACAGAAAAAGTAAAGGAAAAGTAAGGCTTATTTTGATTTTGATGTGTATATATAATATAGGTGTTCTATTTATATTTAAATATCTAGCTTTTGCATTAAGAAATATTAGTTCACTTATTAATACAGAACTTGCCATTCCAAGTATTGTTTTACCTATAGGTATTTCATTTTTTACCTTTCAAGGAATGTCTTATGTTATAGATGTTTATCGTAGACATGGAGAAGTTCAAAAGAATCCTTTTTATGTAGGATTATATATAGCTTTTTTTCCACAATTAATAGCAGGACCTATAGTTAGATATGAAAGTGTTGCAGAACAAATTCATAACAGAAAAGAAACATGGAATAAATTTTCTATTGGAACCTGTAGGTTTATAACTGGTTTAGGTAAAAAAGTATTAATTTCTAATAATATGGCAATAGTAGCAGATTATATTTACACTATGAATAGTCAAGGTTCAATAGCTGCATCGTTGGCTTGGCTTGGTTCAATAGCTTATACTTTACAAATATTTTTTGACTTTTCTGCGTATTCGGATATGGCTATAGGTTTAGGTCTTATGTTTGGTTTTAAATTTGAAGAAAACTTTAATTATCCATATATTTCAAAATCAATTTCTGAGTTTTGGAGAAGATGGCATATTTCTTTAGGAATGTGGTTTAAGAGTTATATATACTTTCCACTTGGTGGTTCTAGAGTTTTAAATAAAGACATTATGATTAGAAATATGTTTATAGTATGGTTATTTACTGGAATATGGCATGGTGCAGAATGGACATTTGTGATTTGGGGGATTTTGAATTTTGTTTTTTTAATTATAGAGAGATTCATAATGTTTGAAAAGATTGAAAATCATAATCTCATAAAACATATCTATACTTTACTAGTAGTAAACTTTGGATGGGTACTGTTCAGAGCTCCAAATTTAAATGAAGCATATAACTATTTTAAAGCTATGTTTGGTGCAAGTGGAGTTATATGGAGTGATTATACATATATGTTCTTGAAAGAATATTTGATTTTCTTTATATTTGCATTTATTTTTAGTGTACCTATTGCAAAGAAAGTTAATAAATTTGTTGTTGAACAAGCTAAATACAGTACATTATTTAATTTATTTTATCCAATTTGTTCTATTTTATTGTTCTTTATTTCTGTGACATATTTAGTAACTGGAAGTTATAATCCATTTATTTACTTTAATTTTTAGCTGAGGAGGAAAAGTATGAATAGATTTTTTAAAGTAAGGCTAATAACTACAATTATATTCTTAGTTGTTTTATTCACCTTCTCTATCTCTAATATCTGTTATTCTGGAAAAGATATGATACAAGAAATAAAAAATTCAATTAATGATAAGAATAGTTTAAAGGATACTATATCATCCATTGATAATACAGTAAATGACAAAGTGATATATAAAAATACTTTTATTGAAACTTATGGATATTTGCAAAAACTAATGGGTAAAAATGAATTTTCAAAGTTTAGTGTTGTGAAAGATACTTCTGGAAAAATGCATTACACATATTTTGCTAAATCTCCAAATCAAGTTGATGTATTGGTAGATAGAGTAAGTAAGTTCTCTAAGGAAATGGATAAACAAAATACTAAATTGGTTTATTTAATGACTCCAGATAAATATATAAAAGGAGTAACACAGTTTCCTAAAGGCATACCTTATTCCTATAGTAATGAGACAGCAGATACTTTTTTAAATGAACTAAAAAAGGATAATGTTGACTATATAGATTTTAGAGAAAATATTTTAAAAAGTGGTATTTCAAAAGATGATTTATTCTTTAAAACAGACCACCATTGGAAAGTAGAGACTTCTTTTTGGGCATTTGGAGAATTAATTGAACAGCTTAATAAAAAATATAATATGAAATTAGATGAAAATTATTATTATAGAGATAAGGAAAACTATAATTCGATTGTATATCCTAGGTCATTTCTTGGTTCTATGGGAAGAAAGACAGGAGTTTTATATGGTGGGATAGATGATTTTACACTAATTTATCCTAAATTTAAGACGAATTATACATACTATACAGATTCTAAATCTCAAAAATTTGAATTAAAAGGAAGGTTTGAAGAGAGTTTGATATTATCATATCCTTTTAATGCTGACCTTAATTTAATGGATGGACAATCAGATAAATATTTTACATATTTATTGGGGAATCGTCCACTAGTTAAAATTAAAAATATAGAAAATCCAGAAGGATTAAAAGTGTTATTTGTTAAGGACTCATTAATTGTACCAACAGCAGCATTCTTTTCTTCTGTTTGTTCAACTATGGATATGATAGACCCTAGATATTATGATGGAGATATATTAGAATATGCAAAGTCTCAAGATTATGACTTTGTTTTTATATCTGTATATCCTCAAAACCTTACAAAAGAATTTTTTCCATTTTGTAAATAAAATAAAAAATAAATGGCTAACTTTGTACTATGTCAGCCATTTATTTTTTATGATTCTTTTTAAGAAATATTTTTCTTATTGAATACTTCTTTATCAACTTTTCCAATTGATTTACCTACAGTAATTGAAGATACCATAGCTCCATTGACATTTATCATTGTACGTCCCATATCTAGTATAGGGTCTATTGCAAGTATTCCACCAACTAGTGGGAAATAAGAACCAAGACCTACTCCAGAAATAACAACCGAAACAGCTATTGTAGCAGTCCCTGGAAGTCCTGCTATCCCAAGTGAACTAATTGTTATAACAATTAACAGCATAACATAAAAACTGATATCCATATTTACTCCAGCCATATTAGCAAGAGTAACAGCCATTAAAGCAGGATATATGCCAGCACAACCATTCATACCCATATTTGCACCTAAACTTGCTATAAAGCTTGATACACCCTCATCAACTCCGTGATTTTGTACTAAACTTTCTATCGTAACAGGCAATGTTCCCAAACTAGAACGTGAAGTAAATGCTAGAAGTAGAGCTTCAGTTGAATTTTTTATATAAGTAATAGGATTTAGACCATTTAAAGTTATAAAAATTAAATGTATAACAAATAATATTGCAACTGATATATAAAGAGCTAATATAAAATATAAAACAGAAATTATTGAACTAATACCTTGTGAAGTTATTGTATTTGCAAGTAGTGCAACTACAGCATAAGGCATAAATTTGATAACAGTCATAGAGACACTAACAATTATTTTGTAAGATGCTTCTATAAAATCTATAAATGGCTTTATAGTTTCAAAATGTTTTTTACTTAATCTCTTTATTGAGGTACCTATAAATGTAGCAAATATTATTGTAGCTACAATATTTCCATTTGCCATAGCCATTACAGGGTTTGATGGCAATAATCCTCTTAAAGTATCTACAAGAGAGTTTATTTCCTTAAGTTCTTGATTTCCACCTAAACTAGATAAATCAGCTCCTACTCCTAATTTCATTGTGTTTGCAACAACAATTCCAACAATTGCTGCTATAGCCGTAGTAATAAGGAGCATTCCTAGAGATTTAAATGTTAAAGTTCCAAGATTATTATCTTTCATGTTAATAATTACTTTTATAATTGATAAGAAAACCAAAGGTATTACTAACATTTTTAATAAGTCCATAAATCCAGAACCAAATAAACTATACCATTTGCTTACTTCTTGCAACCAAGTAATTTGAGTTGTATCAGTAGGAAAACCAGCAAAAGCTTGAATAATAATTCCTAATATAAGACCAATTATTGTAGCATATATTGTTCTCAATGAAAATTTGATTTTTTTCTTTTCAAATTGTCTAACAATAAAAAATATACCTATAAGTAATACTATGAAAAAAATCGTTTTAAAATCTGTAATCATAAGAAATTGTGATAAGAATGAGCTTTCCAATATTTTTTCTCCTTTGTCTAAAAATAAATTTTTCTAAGTTTAAATGATATCAATATATTAAAAAAATGTCAATATTATATCACAATTTACCGAGATAGAATAAAATGATTTAATTTATCAAAATGTGATTAAATAGATGGAAATGGGGTATAATATATGTTTAAAGACTTTGGATTAGGGTAATAGATGTAAGAATAACTTTTATAAAATTTGATTTCAAATAAAAAAATGTTAAAAAAATAACTAAAAATTACCATGAAAATATATACATAGAATAGATATCAAATGAAAAGTTTAAAATAAGTAGAGAAATTAATTAGACGTCTAAGGAGAGATAAAATGAGAGTAATAATAATTGGTGGTGTTGCAGCTGGTATGAGTGCTGCAGCGAAATTAAAAAGAATTAAACCTGAATATGAGGTTGTAGTTTATGAAAAAACTGAAATAGTGTCTTTTGGAGCTTGTGGATTGCCATATTTTGTAGGTGGTTTTTTTGATGATGCTAATGATTTATTGGCAAGAACACCTGAAAAACTTAGAGAATCTGGTATTGATTTAAATATATTTAGAGAAGTTATTGCAGTTGATACTGAGTCTAAGAAAATAAAAATAAAAAATGTAAAAACAGATGAGATATACGAAGATTACTATGATAAATTGATGATAGCAACTGGGGCAAGAAGCATAATGCCTCCTATAAAAAATATAAATTTAAAAAATGTTTCTACACTAAAAAGCTTATATGATGGAGAATATCTAAAAAAATTATTAAGTGGAAAAGAAATAAAAAAAATAACTATAATAGGTGCTGGATTTATAGGATTAGAAGCAGTTGAAGCATGCAAGAAATTGGGTAAAGATGTACAAGTAGTTCAATTGGAAGAGAGAATATTACCACAAGTATTTGATAAGGAAATTACAGATGTCTTAGAGGATGAAATAAGGAATCACGATGTCAAATTGCATTTGAATGAGATAGTTGTAGAATTGTCTGGAAAAGATAGAGTGGAAAAAGTAATAACAAATAAAGGTGAAATAGATACAGATGTTGTGATAATTGCTACTGGTGTAAAACCAAACACGGAATTTTTACAAAACACAAATATAAAAACATTAAAAAATGGAGCTATAATAGTTGATGAATATGGAAGAACTTCTGTTGAAGATATATATTCTGCTGGCGATTGTGCGACTATAAAGAATATAGTAAGCAATGAAAACGCATATATACCTTTAGCAACTGGAGCAAATAAATTAGGTAGGATAGTAGGAGAAAATCTAGCAGGTAAAGAAGTCTCTTATCAAGGTTCTCTATCTTCAAGTTGTATAAAGGTTATGGATATGGAGGCTGCCTCAACTGGAATTACAGAGAAACAAGCTAATGCTTTGGGATTAAACTTCAAATCCAAATTTATTTCTGATTATAATCAAACTCATTATTATCCTGGAAGAAATAAAATATATGTAAAACTTATTTATGATGCAGATACAAAAGTTATTTTAGGTGGGCAAGTAGCTGGTTTTAAAGATGCTGTTCAAAGAACTAATGTGTTAGCAGCTGCTATCTTTGGAAAAATGACTACAAGTCAACTTGGTATGTTAGATTTATGTTATGCTCCACCATTTGCAAGAACATGGGATGTATTAAATGTAGCTGGAAATGTATCTAAATAATTTTATCTAAGCAACTATTAATAATTAAATAATAGTAATAAATATTAAAGGAATGAGTTTACCCTAAAATAATTTTATCTAAGGTAAGCTCATTCCTAAATTTTTATTACGGATAATTTTTACTAAAGCTATAAAATTAATTATTCATCAAAGTTTAAGTGTAAACTAAGTCTATCTTCACCAATAATCGTATTTTCAAAAACATTAGTAGCATTTTCTAAGTACATGTTAGGCATATCTAATGATGGGCTAAAGTGTGTCAATAAAAGTTGCTTAACATTTCCTAGTTTTGCAAGATTTGCAGCTTCTCTAAAAGTCATATGCTTGTTTTTGACAGCTTTTGAAATATCTAAATCATCACCATACATAGCTTCACATATAAATAAATCACTATCTTTTATAAAGTTAGGTATTGAGTCTATAGGTCTTGTGTCTGTTGTAAGACTTATTTTAACTCCTTTTCTTGATTCTCCTAAAACCATGTCTGGAGTGTATTTTTTTGAATTTAAAACAATACTTTGACCATTTTGAAGCTTTTTCCATATTGTTTTAGGAACTTTATTTTGAGTTGCTTTATTTATATCAAATTTAGGATTTCTTTTAAAATTAAAACTATATCCTATACACTCTATAGAATGTTCTAAAGGAATTGTTGAAATCTCTATGTTTTTTAAATACTCATTATCTAAAGAAAAACTACCTTGAGGATTTTCTATAATTTTTAAAGTATAGGGTATATATTCTACTAAATTTCTCATAGAACGAATACAATCAATTATTCCAATAGGGCCAACTATAGTTAAATCACTTGTACGACCGCTATTTCCAATCGTTGATAGAAGCCCTAAAAGTCCGAATATATGGTCACCATGTAAATGTGTTATACAAATCAAGTCTATATCTTTAAAGCCACATTTTTTCAACTTCATAGATACTTGAGTGCCTTCACCACAGTCAATTAGTATTTTTCTACCTTTATAATTCATAAATACAGAAGATAGAAATCTATGTGGCATGGGTACATTTCCACCACATCCAAGTAAAGTTAAATCTATCATTTTTTCCCCTTTCTAAAATTAACACAAATCTGTTGTTTGTTTTTATTATGATATCCTATTATAATTATTTTAACATTAAATACAACAATAAATGTGTATTTGAGTCAAGAAATATTAGTAAATAGAAATTTTGTATAATAATATACAAAAACTCTATAAGTATAACTTTACATTTATTTTTGAAAAATTTATAGGAGGTAAGTCTAATGAAACTGTCAAAGAGAATTATTATTTTATCATTGATGATACTGACTTTAGTAGGATGTAGTAATGGGGAAAGTAAAAAAACAGTTGAAGGTTCTAACAAAATTCAAGGTTCTAAAAAAGAAGAGCAAGCTATTGTAGTACATAAAGATGAAAATATATTAAAAGATAGGTATGAACCACCAAAAGGATTTAAAAGGGTTGAGGTAGAAAAAGGTAGTTTTGAAAGTTTTTTGAGGAATACTAAGTTGAAAAATTATGGTGAGAAAGTCAAGTATTACGATGGTAGGACTAAGGAATCAAAAGGCATCTATGATAGTGTATTCGATGTCGATATTGGCGATAGAGATTTGCATCAATGTGCAGATGCAATTATGCTTATGAGAGCAGAATACCTGTATCAGAATAAGAGATATGATGAAATAAGTTTTGACTTTGTGGATGGTTTTAAGGCTAAGTATTCAAAATGGGCAGAAGGTTATAGGATTTCAGTAAAAGATAGTGGTTCAAGTTGGTATAAAGCAAGTGAATATTCAACATCATATGAGAGTTTTAGAAAATTTATGGATATAGTATTTGCTTATTCAGGTACTTTATCGCTTGAAAAAGAATTAAAACCTGTACAACTTGATGATATGAAAATAGGGGATGTTTTTATAGTTGGAGGCAGTCCAGGACATGCAAGTATAATTATGGATATGGCAGAAAATGAAAAAACTGGAGAAAAGGTCTTTATGATAGCTCAAAGTTATATGCCTGCTCAACAAACTCAGCTTCTTATTAATCGTAAACAACCAAATTTAAGTCCTTGGTATAACTTGAATTTTGAGGGGGATTTAACAATTCCTCAATGGACTTTTAAAAGAGACCAGCTAAAAAGGTTCTAAAAAAATACATATAAAATAAATGAAAAATATAAGTGTGAAAAAATGTAATTAGATTAAAACCTGTTGGATATGGACAAAATTAAATTGATAGATAAATATTAAAAATCGAAATGATTAACTTTGTATATTTAAATATTTATCTAAAAAGCTTTATCTTAAAATAAGAGTCTTATTTTAAAGCTGAAACTAATTTTAGGAGGATAACTTATATTGAAAATTAGAAGATATTTAATTTTAGTAATTATAATTCTAATTACAACAGGCCAGAGTTTTATTTCTTATGGACTAGAGAGCTTTGAAGAAATAACTATTTTTCACACTAATGACATACATGGAAGATATGCTGAAGGTGATGAGTATATACAAATAGGTAATCTAGCTACATTAAAAAAGGAAACTCCAAATTCAATTTTAGTAGATGCAGGAGATTGCTTACATGGGTTACCAATAGTAAATATGAATAAAGGTGAAGATGCAATTGAATTAATTAAAAGTGTTGGATATGACTATATTACTCCAGGAAATCATGACTTCAATTATGGAAAGGATAGATTATTAGAGCTATCCAAAATTGCTAATTCAGGAGATAAAACTTTAAAATTTTTAGCATCAAATATATTTGAAGATGATAAGAGCATATTTGACAGTAATGATATAAAAGAAATAGATGGTATAAAAATAGGATTTTTTGGGCTTACAACTCAAGAAACAAAAAGTAAGACAGGCTCTAAAAATGTAGAAGGATTAGAGTTTAGAAATCCTATAGAAAGTGCAAAAGAGCAAGTAAATGAATTAAAAAGAAAAGGAGCTGATGTAATAGTTGCAATATCACATATTGGAACTAATAGTTTAAGTAAGCCAAATAGTATAGATATAGCAAATAAAGTTCATGGTATTGATTTAATTATTGATGGTCATAGCCATACTAAGTTTGAAAATGGTAAACAGGTTGGTGATACACTGATTGTAAGTACAGGGCAATACCTAGAACATATTGGTGAAGTAAAGTTAACATTGGATACTAATGATACAGAACATATAAAAATAGAAAATAAATCAGCAAGATTAATTGAAAAAGAAGAAGCATTAGAGTATAAGCTTGATTCTAACGTAAGTGAAAAGATTGGTGAAATAAAGAAACAGCAGGAAAAAGTTTTAGATAAAGTGATAGGAGTAACAAAAAATACTCTAGATGGCTCATATGAAAATGTAAGGACAAAAGAAACGAATCTAGGAAATTTAATAAATGATATCTTATTAGATAAAACTAAAGCAGATATTTCGCTATTTAACGGGGGGAATATAAGAGATACAATTGAAAAAGGGGATATAACAATAGGAAGTATTGCAGATGTATTCCCTTTTAGCAACACTATAGTTACTAAAAAACTTACAGGAGAACAAATTAAAAGTGTTTTAGAACATGGAGTAAAACTTTATCCAGAAAAAAATTCAGCCTTTTTACAAGTGGGTGGAATCTCATACTATTTTGACCCAAAGCAGAAAGAAGGAGAAAAAATAACTGGTATTATGAAAGATGGAAAATCTCTAGACATGAATAAAGGGTATACAGTTGCAACTAATGATTATATAGCACTAGGTGGAGATGAATTTCCTTGTTTATCAAAAGAGCCAATGTTAAAAGATTTTGGAAGTTTAGAAAGCGCAGTAATTGAGTATATAGAGTATAAAAAAGAAATCTGTAAGAGTGTAGATGGAAGAATTAGCATTAAAACCAAGGAAGAATTGATAATTAAAAGTAATGAGAGTAACTTAGTATTAAATGGTGATGAAGACAATTTAAATGATAGTGAAGACAGTATAAATAATGAGGATACTAAAAACTCAAATGAGAATAAACGTAAAAATTTAGACAAAATGAAAGCTAGAGAAAGTTCTAATATAAAAGCATCCAAAGCAGAAATTAAAGAGAAATCTCCTAAAACAGGCGATTTAGGTATAAAAGATAGTATGTTTATATTTGCAGCTTCAAGTGTTTTAATTTACTTATTTAACACTAACCAGATAAATTTAAAAAAGAAAAAATTAAAATGAAATAAATAATAAAATAGACTCAATATCTATTTATTAATAAATAGATATTGAGTCTTAGATAAAATATAAACTTAAGCAAAGGTAATTGGATGTTTAAATACTGGATTATCTTTGTTTTTTTATATTTAGTATAGTAATATCCAATCAATAATTGTACTCTTGATTAAAAATAAATATATTATTAACTTATTATTGGTATGTTTATTTTATTATCTAAGTGTGTAAAATCTTCTTGGTGATTAAAAAATATTTATAAATTGTCAAATAAAATGGCTTAGTTAGTATGATATAATTTAGCTAGTATACATAATAATGGAGGGGAAAAGCATGAATAATATATTACTTTTAGAAGATGATAAATCTTTAAATAGAGGGATTAGCTTTAAATTAAAAAAAGAAGGATACAATGTTTTTAATACATTTAGTATAGAAGAGGCAAGAGGTATTTTTTTTAAGGAGGATATAAATTTAATTATTTCTGATATAGGTCTACCAGATGGAAGTGGGTTTGATTTTTGTGAGGAGATTAGAAAGAAAAGTGATGTTTACATAATAATGCTTACAGCGCTTGATGAAGAAGTGGATATTGTTACAGGTTATGATTTAGGAGCAGATGATTATATTACAAAGCCATTTAGTTTGATGGTGTTAATCTCAAAAGTAAATGCATTTATGAAAAGGGTAAACACAGTAAAGAATTATACTTTATTGGTTTGTGATGATTTGTTTTTTTATTATATAGAAAATAAATTGGTTATAAAAAATGATGACAAAGAAGAAGAAATAATTTTAAGTAAAACGGAAACTAAACTATTAAGATATTTGATGGAAAATTCAATGCAAGCTTTGACTAAAGAACAACTATTAGAATCTTTATGGGATAGTAGTGGTAATTTTGTAGATGATAATACAGTCGCAGTAAATATAAGAAGACTTAGACAAAAAGTAGAAAAAAATCCTTCTGAACCTAAGTATATAAAAACAGTAAGAGGAGTGGGATATATATGGGGAGAAAGGAGTATAAAAAAATGTTAAAAGATATAAATATCAAAGATAATTTGAGCATTAAAGAAGATTATATAATGAAAAAGGTTGTTATATATTCTATTTTATCTATGCTTGTAGTAACACTTGTATTTATATTTTTTGAATACAATAGACTATATGACTTATATGAATATCAAATAAAAAATACTCAAAGTATTGCAGGTATGTTGATTGAAAAATATCCAGATGATGAGGTAGATATAATAAAGTCTATTTATAACTTTGACTATAGCAAGGCAGAGGTTGGAGAAAAAGCACTTGAAAAATTCGGATATGGGCTAGAAAATAAAATGTCAAATGATAAAAACTTTGGCATATATTTAAAATCTTTTTTTAAAGAATCAATTTTTGTTTTTTTAATAATGTTTATAGCTGTTACAGGAATAATATATTATTTTATAAGATATATAAACAAAAGATTAAGCAAGATTTATTTTATAGTGGAGCAAATGTCACAAGAGAATTATTTAAAAGAAGGTACCAAGTTAGATAGTTCTGGATATTTAGTAGAATACAATGAATATTTTAAAGAGGGTACATTTAGTAAGATTAACAACTGTCTGTATGAGTTAAATAGGAGCTTAAAGATAAAGTTTATTAAATTAGAAAAAGAAAAAGAAAGTGTAAAATCATTGGTAACAGATATTTCCCACCAATTAAAAACTCCTTTAGCATCATTAAAATTATACAATACATTACTTATAGAAGAAGATTTAGACGAAGATGAAGCACAGGAATTTTTATTGACTAATAAAAATTCTATAAATAAATTGGAAAATTTAATAAATTCTTTAGTCAACATATCAAGGTTAGAGATTAGTATGATAAGCATAAAAAAAGAAGATAATGACATAAAAAGTACTATTTTAAATGCTATAGAAAGTGTAACTCCTAAAGCAAGAAGTAAAAATATAACATTAAAATTAAGTGAATTTAATAGTAGAATTATACCTCATGATAAAAAATGGACTGAGGAAAGTATTTTTAATGTACTAGATAATGCTGTTAAGTATACAGAAAGAAATGGAGAAGTAAATATATCTATAGAAGAGACTGTAAACTATTTTAAAATCATAATAGAGGATAATGGTAGAGGAATTGTAAAAAACGAATTTAATAATATATTTAAACGTTTTTATAGAGGAATAGATGAAGAAATTGAATCCATAGAAGGTAGTGGTGTAGGATTGTATTTGAGTAGAAAAATTTTAGAAGAACAAGGTGGTAATATTATGGTATCTTCTAACCTAGGAAAAGGAAGTAAATTTTCTTTGTTTCTTACAACTATGTAATGTTTACTGAAAGGAGAATGTAATCCTCTACATATATTATATAAGTATAAACAGCTCCACAAATTAAAAGTAAATGATTAAGGAGCAACATAACTTAGAGTGAGGGGATAATTTTATGAAAATATTATATACTGAAAGTTTATCAAAACATTATGGAAAAGGAGAAAGCCTAGTAAAAGCTTTAGATGATGTAAATTTAGAAATAAATGAAGGTGAATTTGTAGCTATAATAGGTAAATCTGGTTCTGGAAAAAGTACATTATTACATATGATAGGTGGTCTTGATATACCTACATCTGGCAAGGTATACATTGATAATAAAAACATATTTACATTGAAAGAAGAAGAACTTGCCGTATTTAGAAGAAGAAAAATAGGCTTTATATTTCAAAGTTACAATTTGATTCCATCTCTTAATGTGTGGGAAAATGTAGTATTACCAATAGGTCTAGATGGAAGAGCTGTGGATGAAAACTTTATAAGAGACCTTTTAAAATCTTTGGGACTTGAAAATAAACATGATGTTTTACCAAATACATTATCAGGAGGTCAACAACAAAGAGTAGCAATAGCAAGAGCTTTGGCAACAAGACCAGCTATAATACTTGCTGATGAACCGACTGGAAACTTAGATTCTAAAACATCAGATGAAGTTATGAGTATACTAAAGTCCATGTCTAAGAAATATAGTCAAACTTTAGTTATGATAACTCATGATGATAGTATAGCTCAAATGGCTGATAGAGTTATATTTATAGAGGACGGCAAGGTATCAAAGGTTGGTGACAAAAATGATTAATACTACTAAAATAGCAAAAAATAATGTAAAACAAAATAAATCAAAAAGTATATTAATAATAATCACTATAATACTTTCAACATTGATGCTTTCATCTATAGGTATTTATATTGTCGATACAAGAGAATATCAAAAGGAAAATACAATAAAGTATGCAGGAAATTATCAAGGAGTATTAGCAAATGTAAATGAAAAACAAGCTGACATATTAAGTAATCACGCAGATATTGAGCTAACTGGAAAAATGAATGGAGTAGGTGTTGAGAAACTAGAAGATGATACAACTATTTCATTATCATATATGAATGAAGAGGGCTTAAAATTAAATAATTTTGAATTTATAAAAGGAAAATTACCAACAAAAGAAAATGAAATAGTACTAGATAGTGGAGCTTTAAAAGCATTAGGTCATGGTCAAAAATTAGGTGAAAAAATAAAAGTAGCTTATGATGATTATAAAAGCGACAAAAGAATGGAAAAAGAATTTATAATAACTGGAATCTTAGAAACTAGTGAAATATATGAAGCAGGAAAGTATTATTCTGCTATTATATCAGAAACATATATGAAAAATACTAGAGATATGTCACAAGAAGATTTCAATATATATGTTAGATTAAAAGATAAGAGCGATTTATCTATAGAACAGGCAAAAGAAAAATTAAATAAGATTGCTAATGATATAGGATTAGATACTAATAATGTACTTGTAAATGAAAATTATATAAATGCTTTAAAACCAGATATGGAAACAATTATGGGTGGAGTTTTTATAGGCTTAGTAATTGTATTATCTAGTATTTTGGTAATATATAATATATTTTACATCTCAATAGTTACCAAAGTTCAAGAATTTGGAAAACTTAGAGCAATTGGTGCAACTAAAAAACAAGTAAAAACGATAGTGTTTAAGGAAGGCTTTATATTAGCTGGGATAGCAATACCAGTAGGAATAATTTTAGGCTATGCACTTGCAAATATTATAATAAAATCATTTATGGATGTAGATGTAAAATCATCACAATTACCAGTGTTATTATTAATTGTGGTAATAAGTTTTATATCTGTTGTTTTATCACTTTTGAAACCAATGAAAGTAGCTTCAAAAGTATCTATAGTTGATGCAGTAAGATATACTGGAAATGAAATAAGTGGTAAAAAGAATAGAAAAGGGCATAAAAATATAAATTTAAAGAACTTATCAAAAGCGAATTTAGAAAGAAATAAAAAGCGTACTTATATGACATTGACATCTCTTATATTAAGTGGAACTATATTTATAACAGTATCGACTGCTTTAGAAAGTTTTAACGCTGAGAAGATGGCTAGAGAGCATTTCCCTTATGATATAGAAGTTAGATTTACTGGATATGAAATGAATAGCGACAAGAATCCTGAAAATAATTTGAATATTCTACAAATGAATAATCCATTAGGTAAAGATTTTTTAAATCAAATAAAGAGTATAGAGGGAGTCAAAAAAACTGAATTAGGAAACTCTGTAAAAATTGGAATGGAAGATTATAATGTTGAATTTGAACATGACCTTTTACAGAGCATAAACGAAAATGATGTGAATTCATTAAATAAAAATCTAATAGATGGAAAAATAAATTTTGAAAGGTTACAAACAGGAGATGAAATAGTCATTACTCACCTTGATACAGCAAAAGAAATGGGTGTAAAGGCTGGAGATAAAATAAAATTAACTCTATATGATGGAGATAAAGAGATAAAAAAAGAATTTAAAGTTCAAGCAATAGCTATGGGAACTCCAAGTTTTGGGATAGGAAAAGATTTTATAGATAGAACTTTGAAATATGATACAACAAGTACCATTGGAATATATACTGAAGAAGGAAAGTATCAAGAAGTTAAAGACACTATAAAGAAAATTGCTAAATCTAACGGATATTTAGAAACGGATTTTATAGATAGTAGAATCGAATCAAATAAGGCTACAATCTCATTTATAAAAATAATGGGCTATACTTTAACTGGTATAATAGGTGTTATTGGATTTATGAATCTTGTAAATACAATGATAACTAGTATAGTTACTAGAAAAAAAGAACTTGGGATGCTTCAAGCAATTGGACTTACTAATAAGCAATTAGTAAAAATGCTTAATTCAGAAGCTATATATTACACTTCTAGAATGATGATAGGAAGTATCGTCTTTGGAGGTACGTTAGGATACTTTGCAGTTGTATTTTTAAGAAAAACTGGATTATCATATGCAACATACGCTTTACCAATAGTACCAATTTTATTTATGGTTGTATTTATCCTTATAGCTCAATTTATAACAACTTACTTAATAGGAAGAAGTTTTAACAAAGAATCTCTTATTGATAGAGTAAGATATAGTGAATAAAAATGTATAGAAAGCTATATTTAATTTTTAAACAGAATTAGAGAAAATATAAAAATAGAATTAAATTAGGTTGATAATATATACAAATACAGGGCAAGTGGCTTAAATGTTCATATGTCCTGTTTTTTGTCGTTTTTATTGTTATAAAATTCTTATCAATATAACTTATCAATTTAAGTGGTAAGTGATAGTGTGTTTAATGTTCAGAAGATTGTTATCAGAAAAAATGTATAGATTTAAGTAGTAAATAAGAGTATGTTTAATATTCAGAAGATTGTTATTAGAAAAAATGTATCGGTACAATTTTAAAAAAACTTAAAATTGTACCATAAAAAATGAAAATTTTGTATAATAATCGTATAGAAAATAAAAAGGAGCTGATATATATGAATAATAAAATCAATTATGCACCAGGACCAACAGAAACTAGAGAAAATGTAAGATTAATAAGAGCAGAGAAAACAACTAACCCAGATATAGATGTTGATTTTGTTGAATTTTATAAGAAGACATGTGAAAAATTTGGAAATATAGTTGGTACAAAGAACGATATTTACATATTAAGTGGTGAAGGAATATTGGGACTTGAAGCAGCTTGTGCATCACTGACTGAGAAGGATGATAGGGTTCTTGTAATTGACAATGGTATATATGGAGAGGGATTTAAAGACTTTGTAAATATGTATGGTGGGGAGTATGTGCTTTTTTCAAGTGAATATACAAAAAGTATAGATGTTGATGAGCTAAGAAAGTTTTTAGAAAAGGATAATGATTTTAAATATGCAACAGTGGTTCATTGTGATACTCCAACAGGTGTATTAAATGATGTAAGTAAGATATGTCCACTATTGAAGGAATATGGAATCTTAACTGTAGTTGATTCTGTAGCAGGTATGGTGGGAGAAAGGTTAAATGTAGATGAATCTAAAATAGATGTAATATTAGGAGGTTCTCAAAAAGCTATTTCTGCACCTGCGGGTCTTACTATAGTTGGTATAAGTCAAGATGCAAAGAATTGTATAAAAAATAGAAAAACAGACATAGTAGGTTTTTATTGTAATTTAAGTATATGGGAAGGATATTATGAAAAAAAATATTTCCCTTATACAATGCCAATAAGTGACATAATGGGTCTTGATAGAGCATTAGACAATATACTAGAAGAGGGTGTAGAAAAGGTATTAAGTAGACATGAGAAAATAGCTTCTAGTGTAAGACAAGCTGTTAAGGAATATGGTTTAGAATTATTTTTAGAAGAAGGATATTCTAATACAGTGACAGCAATAAAAATACCTGAAAGTATAGGAGCATTAAAACTTACTGATTATATGCTTAAAAATTACAATACACTTGTTGCAACATCATTAAATCAATATATGGATACTATTTTGAGAATAGGTCATATGGGGGAAAATGCTAATCTTGATAAAATAGTTCACATATTAAATGTATTAGATAAAAGTTTAAAAGAACTAGAATTTGATGCAAATGGAAGTTTAATAGATTTATTTAATAAATATTATTTTTAGTCACAATATAAAAGGGGGATACGGTATGGAAGCTACAGCTAAACAGAAGTTTACAACAAAAGATTTGGTGGAAACTTCACTATTAATAGCGTTGGTATTTGTTGCAACTAAATTTATAAATATAAGATTGCCAATATCTATAAATGGAGGTCTTGTACATTTAGGAACAGCAATGTTATTTATATCAGCAATAGTATTTGGAAGTAAAAAAGGTGCTTTATCTGGTGCTATTGGGATGGCTCTCTTTGATTTGATATCTGGGTGGACTCTATGGGCTCCATTTACATTTATAGTCAGAGGTGTCATGGGGTATTTACTTGGAAAGATTGTATGGGCAAATGGCAAGAATGGAGAAAATTTTTTGATTAATGTAATAGGAGTAGTAGTTTCATCAATTTGGATGTTGTTTGGATATTATGTAACAGAGGTTATACTTTATGGTAATTTTATAACTCCACTTACTTCAATACCAGGCAATTTAATGCAGGTATTAATAGGTCTTATAATAGCACTTCCTATTTCTAAAGCATTAAAAAAATGTATAAGATAGATATAGAATAGATTAAGTTTTTGATAGGATAAATTATATTGTATAATATTAAGATAGAGTATATAATGATAAAAAAATTTAGGATAGAGGTTAATTACGATGTTATCAGTTACAAGGTATGCAGTTAGAAATGCTCGTTTAAAACCCTGGGTAAAGTTTATTTGGTATCTTGAGACAAAATCAAATATATTGCTAAATAATAAGTTATTGCCTACAGATAGTGTAGATATTATCATTAATCTTTCTGATGTTATGGAATATAAGATTGAAAATAAAAATTATAATACAAGTAATATACATTTTAATGGAATAAGAGATAAACATGGATTTGTTATTCAACGTGGAAATATACGTGTTATGGGTATTTCTTTTTATCCATTTGGGCTTTATCCATTTTTAAAGATACCAATTTCAGAGTTTAAGAGTCAAATTGTTGATTTAAAACAAGTATCAGAAGGTTTTGTTGGGAAATTGGAAAGTACATTAAATCAAATATCATCAATAGAAGATATAGTTTTACATTTAGAAAAAATATTAGTATCTGTACTAGATGAAGATTTAGTTGCAAATAAGATGGTAAATCTTCTGGATTTATTTATATATAATAATCAATATAGCACTATAAAATTGTTTTGTGATGATATGAACATAAATATTAAAACGTTAGAAAGAGCTTGTTTAAAATATACTGGATATACACCTAAAACACTAAGGAAAATATATAGATTTAAAATGGCAAGCAATCAGCTCATTTATAACTCTAAAAATAATGACTTAATTGACCTGATTTATGAAAATGAATATTATGACCAAGCTCATTTTATTAAAGAATTTAAACAGTTTTCAGGAGTATCGCCAATTAAATTTATTAATGAGCATAAAACTATTAAAGAAAATACAAAGTATAACTATTTATAATTATATTGTCGATTTTTTACAATACCTTTAATTTACTTCTTGTTATGATGTAAGAAATATAAATTGGAGGGTTTGTATATGAAAATTATTACAGAAATAGTAGAATTTAATGTGGAAGAGCATTTATCAAAAGATGCATTTGTAGAGATTGTAAATGATTTAGAAATAAATTTTCACTCTGTTCAATCGGGATTTATTGATACTGAGCTTTTATATGACGAAAAAAATCAAAAATGGATTATGATACAACACTGGGATTCTATGGAAAATCTTAAAAGTGCTTCTAGTAAAATGTTTAAAAATATATCTACTGAAAAATTTAGAAATGCTTTAAAGACACAGACTGTTAAGATGAATATAATGCCACAAATTAAAAATTGGAAGTTATAATGTCAGATGTAAAAAATAATTAAGTAGCAAGAAAATAAATTAGCCAAATAACATTTTGTATCAAAATCAAAATTGTTATTTGGCTTTTAGTAGTTATTTATCTAGATAGTATTATTTAAAAGTACTATTGCTGTGCGAGATGCAATAGGTATTTTAGAAGATGGAGGAGTAGAAGTAAAATAGATATCGTAGTCTATTAAGTTTTCTGGTCTTGTTTTTCCTCCAAATTCTATCATATCAGTACTTAATACTGTCTTGTATTTTTTGTCTTGGAACTTTGATATGTCTACTGATTGCATCAGATTAGGATGAAAATTAAATATAAATAAATATTTATCCTTACTGTATACTAAAAGTTTTTTCTCATTATCCATATGTACAAGTTCATAGCTATTCTGTGTAAAAATATCACTGTATTTTGTAAGTTCAAGCATAGATTTATCAAAGTTTAATAGTTGTTTATATTTTAAGTTATCATTTTCTGAAAGACTCCATTGTCTTCTAGCATATTTATAACTCCAATTGTTTCCTTCACGTGGAAAATCAATCCATTCAGGGTGTCCAAATTCATTTCCCATAAAATTTAGGTATCCTTCACCAGCTAGAGAAAATGTTGCTAATTTAATTAGTTTGTTTAGAGCCATAGCTCTATTAATAATATGATTATTTGAGTTTATTTCCATATTCCAGTACATTTCTTTATCTGCTAACCAAAATATAATTGTCTTGTCACCAACTAATGCTTGGTCATGAGATTCACAATATCCAATGTTTTTTTCACCAGGGCGTCTAGTAGTAAGCTCGTGCCACATTTTGCCTAAATCCCAATTTTCATCATAAGAATTTGAAATAGTCTTTATCCAAAAATCAGGTACTCCCATTGCTAATCTATAGTCAAAGCCAATTCCACCATCTCTTATAGGTATACACATTCCAGGCATTCCACTCATATCTTCTGCAATGCTTATTGAATTAGGTTTGATTTCTTTTATTAGTTCATTTGCAAATTGAAGGTATGTTATAGCTTCCATATCTGTGTTTGTACTGAAATACTTTTTATAGCTGTCAAATGAAACTCCAAGACCATGGTTATGATATAGCATTGAGGTTACACCATCAAATCTAAAACCATCAAAATGATACTCATTTAGCCAAAATTTTATATTTGAAAGTAAAAAATGAATTACCTCAGGTTTACCGTAGTTAAAGAGCTTTGTTCCCCAAGCAGGGTGATTACCTTTTGAACCTGAATGGAAAAATTGATGCTCACTTCCATCAAATTCATTTATTCCCTCTAAAGTATTTTTTACAGCATGAGAGTGAACTAAATCTAACAAAACAGCAATTCCCATTGAATGAGCCGTATTTATAAGATTTTTTAAGTCTTCAGGTGTACCAAACCTAGATGAAATTGCATAAAAGTTTGAAACTTGGTATCCAAAAGAAGCATAATATGGATGTTCCATGATAGCCATAAGTTGAATAGTATTGTATCCAGCTTTCTTTATCCTAGGAAGTATGTTTTCAGTAAATTCATTATAAGTTCCAATAGATTCTTTTTCAGTAGCCATACCTATGTGACATTCGTAGATTAAAGGAGAAGTTATGTTTTTTAAGTCAAATTCATTATCAGTCCAACTAAATCGAGTTTTTGGTTGCCATATCTGCCCATTAAAGTTACCAGAATCTTTTTGTATTACCCTCTTTATGTATAATGGTATACGGTCAAATATTTCACCATTTGCAGTGACCTGTACCTTCACCTCGGATTTATGAGGTAAGCTGTTTTTATCAGGTATGAAAATTTCCCAATTACCAGAATCTATTTTTTTTAGAGGATGGGATTTTCTACTCCAATTATTAAAGTCACCAATTAATGATAAACTATCTGCATTTGGAGCCCACTCTCTATAAAACCATCCATCATTTGTTTGATGGAATCCATAATAAAGATGACCATTTGCAAAAGAACTAAAATTTTCACAGTTAGTTAATATTTTTGCTTTTACATCTTCATAGTGTTTCATTCTTTTTTTTATGTCAGACTCGAATGGTTGTAGGTAAATATCAACATCTAAAATTTTAAATCTTTTTTGACTTTTCATTTGATTTCCCCTCCATAATAAATATTATATTTTAATAAAATAATACTTATCTCATACTATCTTCTCTATATAATTGATATATATTATATAATCCTAATAAAAAGCTTAAACCACCAATAATTAGTTTCATAATTTACCTCCTTAGTATATTTAAAAATATACTTATATATCAGATTCATCAAAATTTAAAAGTTTATTTAAAACTCTTTTAATAATATCATAATCAAAGCCTTTATAGGAAAGATGTTGAGAAATTTTTTGATATATTTTCTTTTTATCTTCTTTTTTTACTCTCTCATATCTTTTTTTTGCTAGATACATGGCATTTTCAAATTCAGTATCTTTGTCTAATTCTGATACTGCTTCATCAATTGCACTTCTCTCAATACCTTTATTGTATAAATTTTGTTTAATTCTGTTTTTACCACATTTGTTTAAATTAACGTTGGTATTAACTATTTTCTGAGCTAATATATTGTCATTTACAAGATTATAATTTTTAAGAAAATCTATAACTCTATCAATTGTATCTTCCTCAAAATCTGCTGATAGTTTTTCTTTCATTTTTTTTTCAGACTGGTCAGCACGAGATAAAATATTTAATGCTTTATTTTTAGCTTTTATATACATCTCATCATCTAAAATAGATTTTAATTCCTCTTCATTTACTTCATTTCCTTTTTTTAAATTAAATGTATAAACAAGTTCTTTAAATATAGCAATAAAAAATTTATCATCAACATAAATATTTACTCTATCATCATTTCTTTTTTGTTGTTCTATTTTTGTAATTATACTCATAATTCCTGCTACTCAAAATATGGTCAAATATATCCATATCGAGATTTTTCCTTCTTCACTGAACCTCGCCTTGCCTAAGCTACTACGATTTGGTATAGTTCTCCAAAGGCTTAAATTCCGAAGTTAGCCCTCCGTACATATATAAGTACTTTTAAGCCACGTGTGGGCGAATCACTTTGATTTTAAGCTATCTTATATTTTTTAGCATTTTTAAGATTAAGACTTGCATTTAAATCTCTATCAATAGATAATCCACATTCACATTTGTACACTCTATCTTTAAGTTTTAAACCTTTATTAACCTCTCCACATTGGCTACAAGTCTTTGATGATGGATACCATCTATCAGCTACTCTAAGTTCTATATTATTTTGTTTGCACTTAGCAGTTAGTTTAGTTCTAAATTCAAAGAACTTTTGACTTGATATAGCCTTTGATAAATGCTTATTCTTCATCATTCCACTAACATTTAAATCTTCAATAGTTATATAGCTTGGCTTTTGCTCTGTTACCTGAAATACTGTTTTATTAATATAATCAGTTCTTATATTAGCTAATCTTTGATGAATTTTTTGTACTTTGGCTATCTGTTTTTGGATATTTTGACGAGTAGCTACTCCTTCTTTTATATTTTTATTTCTTACTTTTAAACTCTCATATTTTCTTGAAAGTTTTCTTTGCTCTCTTTTTAATTTCTTTTCAACTTTTTTGATAGTTGAAGTCTTATTTATATTTTTAAATTTACTTCCATTTGAACATATTGCAAAATCTTTAATTCCTAAGTCAATACCTATTCCTTCATTAGTACATTTAGATACTTGAATATCATCTTCCTCAACTAATATAGATACATAGTATCTATTAGATTTTTGACTTACTGTACCACTTTTAACTATTGAATTTGTTGGTATATATCCAAATTCTTTTAGTCTTACCCAACCAAGAGTAGGTATTTTGACCCTATGCCTTTCAATAGTCCAATCAGTTTTGTTATTCTTTGGAAAATATGCTTTAACATCTTGATTTTTCTTTTTCTTGAATTTAGGAAAACTTTTAGTTTTTTTAAAGAAATTTTTAAAGGCTTTATCTCCATTCATAATAGCTTGTTTTGTAGCCTTAGAAGATACATCTTTAATCCATTTCATATCTTGATTATTAGGAATATATTCATTATTTAACCATTTAGAAAAATCCATACCGCTTATAAATTTACTTTTACTCTCATAAACTTCTTTATTGTGAGCAATATAGAAGTTATATATAAATCTACTAACACCAGTCGTTTGATGTATTTTAGATTTTTGTTCAGTAGTAGGATTAATTTCTATTTTGTATGCTCTTTTCAACTTCTTCATCCTCTCTAATCTTTTTCTTGTATTTTCTTAATCCATATATGCGACAACTAAAACTATGAAGTATTGATATTATATCTTGAACTAATTCTTCTTGTGGTGAAAGACTTTAATTATTTACAACTATAATATCTACATTGAATTTACCTAAAAATCTCTCAAACCATTCATATCCAAATCGAATGAATCTATCTTTATGAGTTACAATAATCGTATTTACCTCATTAGTCATACAACTATCAATTAGTTTATTCCACTTTTTACGATTATAATTTAGTCCATTTCCACAATCTTCAATAACTTCATCTACTATTATTCCTTTAGCATTTGCATATTGTCTAAGAAACTCCACTTGATTTTTCAAATCATCTTTTTGATTAGAAGTTGAAGTTCTTGTATAAATAACAATTTTTCTATTTACCTGTTCTTTATGTATTCCTTTATATTCTAAATATTGTTCATAAGTATAGTATCTTCTATCTGTTGGAGTTTTAAAAGCCTTTAACTTCCCTTCAACATCCCAACGTTGCAGAGTTCTGACTGAAATATTAATTAACTTTGCAAACTTTTTTGGTTTATAGTTATTGTTTTTCATATAATCACCTCTTGACTATGATTTACTATAAATAACTATATTTGTCTATGTTTTTATTAACTAAAGATAACCTCCTTTTTTATATGTAATTATATTAACAAAAGTAACTAATAAAATTTAATAAAAAACTTATAATTATACGTTATATTTAATCTAAATTAAGACAAAATAATAAAAAGTTATTTTTATTAAAAAGTTAAGTGAAACTATGTTAAATAATTATTTTTTAAAGTGTTTTTTACCATATAAATATGATTATATACCAAAAAAAATAATTTATAAGCTTTAAGAAATAAAAAATAATGGTACAATAGTATTATAACATTAAAAGGAGACAAAATATGAGAAGTAAAAATCTAGTTCAGAAGGCAGAATTGAAAAATACTGAAAAACTAGAGAAATTTAATCGCCATAAAGGCAAAATCAAAATAGGTATATTAGGAGGTACTTTTGACCCTATACACTATGCTCATTTAGCAACAGCAGAGTTTATTAGAGATAAGTATGAAATTGACAAAATTATCTTTATACCATCAGGAAATCCACCACATAAATTAGGTATCACTACAAATAAGTATGATAGATACAATATGACACTTCTAGCAACTGAAAGCAATGAAGATTTTTTAGTTTCAAAAATAGAAATCGAAAGAAATAAAAGGACTTATACAATCGATACATTAAAATATTTAAAGAAAAAATACAAAAATGCTGATATTTACTTTATAACAGGGGCAGATGCTATTTGTAGTGTTGAAGAGTGGAAAGATGTAAAGCAAAACTTTGAGTTAGCTACTTTTATAGCTGCGACTAGACCAGGTATTAGCTTATTAAGGTCACAAGAAACTATAGAGAAACTGACTAAAAAATATAATGCTGACATTATAACAGTTTATGTTCCATCATTGGATATATCATCCACATATATAAGGGAACAGCTAAATGAAGGCAAGTCTATACGTTACTTAGTACCCGAAAATGTAGAAAATTATTTGTATGAAAATAAACTATATCAATATGGAGATGATTAAATGAACTTAGAGAATATTAACCAAAGATTAAATCAAATGCTACCAGTAGGGAGGCTTAGTCACTCAAAAAATGTTGCAGAATGTGCTGTAAAATTGTGTGAAATTTATGGATGTGACAAAGAAAAAGCTTATATAGCGGGGATGATTCATGATTGTGCGAAATACTTAAGTGATAAAGAAGTAGAGGATTATGTTAATAAGTATGAAATATACTTAGACCCAATAGAAGATGGAAACCGCTCTCTATCTCATAGTGTGATAGGGTCATACATATGTGAATATGAGTTTGGTATAGAAGATGAAGATATTATAAATGCAATTAAATACCATACAACAGGAAGAGAAGATATGTCTCTTTTAGAAAAAATAATTTACATAGCAGATTTAATTGAAGAAGGAAGAAAATTTCCAGTTGTAGATACATTGAGAGAATTAGCCTATGAAGGTAAGCTTGACGAAGCACTTTTAACTTCATTTAATAATACTTTAATGTTTGTCATTAATAAAAAAGAAGAAATACATCCAAGAACTGTTATGGCAAGAAACTACCTAATTAAAGAAAAGTTATTATAAAAATCTTATATAAAGGCAAACATATTAATAAAATTAAAGTTGACTATGTTACAAAATCGTATTAATATGTTAGAATAACTAAGTGTATTTAAATTAGGAAAGTGAGGAAATTTTATATGACAGTGGAACAAATGACAAAAATAGCATATGATGCCATAGAAGATAAGCTGGGTCAAGATACAGTTATAATAAATATAGGAAAAGTTTCTAGTTTATGTGATTATTTTGTTATTACTACAGCATCTTCTCAAAGACAAGTAAAAGCTATAGCTGGTAATGTTGAAGATGAATTAGCAAAACTAGGATTAGAGCCAAGAGGAAAAGAAGGACAAGGAACTCAAACTTGGGTACTTCTTGACTATGGGGATATAATGGTTCATGTATTTAATGAGGAAAATAGAGGATTTTATAATTTAGAAAAATTATGGAAAGATGCACCTTATATAGATATTGACACATTAGCATAAACATGATAATATATGTTATTATAGTTAGAAAATTTGAAAAATTGTATTGAATTGAATAGACTAGAGCAGTAAAAGATTATATTTTTTCAGAGAGTTAGTGTAAGGTGAGAACTAATATTATATAACTTTGAACTTACTAGATTAAAACCTATTCTCCATGGCTGGATTAAAAGCTATCTAAGAGAGTCTATAAAAGTAGGCTAATTAGGGTGGTACCGCGAAGATTTATCCTCGTCCCTAAACGTAAGTTTAGTGACGAGGATTTTTTATTTTCAAAGAATTATTTGGAAATTATAAGTAAATAATATTAAACAAAGTAGTTGAACGCAACTAAAAATAGGAGGCAAAATATGAGCGTATATAATTTTAAACAAGTAGAATCGAAATGGCAAAAAATTTGGAAAGATAATAACCAATACAAAATGGATACAGCACAAACTGAAAAACCTAATTATTACACATTAGAAATGTTCCCTTATCCGTCTGGAAAGATACACATGGGACATGTTAGAAACTATTCTATAGGTGATGTTGTCGCAAGATTCAAAAAAATGGAAGGTTATAATGTACTTCATCCAATGGGATGGGATTCTTTTGGTTTGCCAGCTGAAAATGCAGCTATAAAACATGGAATACATCCACATAAATGGACAATGGAAAATATAGAAGAAATGAAAGAACAATTAAATTTATTAGGGCTTAGCTATGATTGGGATAAAGAAGTAGCAACTTCAACTCCAGAATACTATAGATTTACTCAAGAAATATTTTTGAAATTTTTAGAACATGGTCTTGCATATAAGAAAAAATCTTATGTTAACTGGTGTCCTTCTTGTGAGACTGTTCTTGCAAATGAACAAGTTGTTCAAGGAGCATGTGAAAGATGTAAATCAACAGTATTAAAGAAAGACTTAGAACAATGGTATTTTAAAACTACTGAATTTGCAGAAGAATTACTTAATGATTTAGATACATTAGATGGATGGCCAGAAAAAGTTAAAATAATGCAAAGAAACTGGATAGGAAAAAGTACAGGAGCAGATTTAGTATTTGATATAGATGGAACTGACAAATCTATGACAGTATTTACAACTAGACCAGATACAACTTATGGAGTTACTTATATGGTACTTGCTCCAGAACATGAACTAGTTAAAGAATTGGTTGCTGGTACTGAGTATGAAGCAGATGTTGAAGCTTTTGTTCAAAAAATGCATACTATGACAGAAATAGAGAGAACAGCAGCTGATGTAGAAAAAGAAGGTATGTTTATAGGCAGATATGTTATAAATCCTTTAAATGGAAAAAAAGTTCCTCTATGGATAGCAAACTATGTATTAGTTGAATATGGAACAGGTGCTATAATGGCAGTTCCTGCACATGATGAAAGAGATAGAGATTTTGCTGAAAAATATAATCTAGATATAATAGATGTAATAACAGAAGATAATAAAATGATAAATTCAGAAGAATTTGATGGATTAGATGCTTCAGAAGGATTTGAAGGAATAATAAATAAATTAGAAAAAGAAGGTAGAGGAAAGAGAACAATTAATTATAGATTAAGAGACTGGTTAGTTTCAAGACAAAGATATTGGGGTTGTCCTATACCTGTAGTTTATTGTGATGAGTGTGGAATAGTTCCAGTTAAGAAAGAAGATTTACCAGTTCTTTTACCAACAGATGTTGAATTTACTGGAAAAGGAGAGTCTCCACTTACTACTTCAAAACAGTTTATGTCAGCAACTTGTCCTCACTGTGGAAAACCAGCTAGAAGAGAAGTTGACACTATGGATACATTTGTTGATTCTTCTTGGTATTTCTTAAGATATGTAGACAATAAAAATGAAGATGAACCATTTAGTAAAGACTTAGTTAACAGATGGCATCCGGTAGACCAATATATAGGTGGAGTAGAACATGCTATAATGCATTTACTTTATGCTAGATGGTTTGTAAAAGCATTTAAGAGTATGGGCATGGTAGACTTTGATGAACCATTTAAAAACTTACTTACTCAAGGTATGGTTCTTATGGACGGTTCTAAGATGAGTAAGTCTAAAGGCAATACAGTATCTCCTATGGATATAATTGATGAATATGGAGCAGATACTGCAAGACTTTTCGTATTATTTGCAGCACCACCAGAAAGAGATTTAGACTGGTCAGAACAAGGTGTGGATGGATGCTTTAGATTCTTAAATAGAGTATATAGATTAGTTGATGAGTTAGCATATGTCTTCAAAAAAGATGTTGAGTTTGGCGAGTTAAGTTCTCAAGATAAAGATATGAGATATACTATACATTCTACACTTAAAAAAGTTACTGTAGATTTAAGTGAGAAATTTGGATTTAACACTGCTATATCAGCTCTTATGGAATTAATAAATGATATGTACAAATATAAGGAGCTAGATAATATAAATGAAGCAGTTATAAAAGAAGGTGTACAAACAATAGTAACTATAATTTCACCATTTGCACCTCATTTAGGTGAAGAATTATGGACTATGATAGGTCAAGAAGGAAGTGTCTTTGATATAGATTGGCCTAAATATGATGAAACAGCACTAGTAAAAGATGAAATAGAAGTTGTTGTACAAGTTAATGGAAAGGTCAGAGGAAAGTTAACTGTTAGCTCAAATATATCTAAAGAAGATATGGAAAAAGTGGCTTTAGAAGATGAAAAAATTAAAGCTCTAGTTGAAGATAAAACTATAGTTAAAGTTGTTGCAGTTCCTAAGAAATTAGTTAATATAGTTGTGAAATAAATAAAAAAATTGTGAAATAAATAAAAAAATAAAGCTATAAAATAAAATCCCCTTATTGCAATATAATTAAAAAATTGCAGTAGGGGGAAATTTTATTTTAAACTCTATGATATAATTTATTTTAAATTCTAAACGCAATAATATAATTAACAATAGATTCCTTTTTCAAAGAAGTCTTTGATTTCATCAATATTATTAGTCTTTCCAAGAGCTAAAATAAGTTTTATTCTAGCTTTTTGCCCTGGAAGGTCTCCACCAAATATACATCCTATATTTTTTAAATCTCTACCAGAACCAAAGTAACCATAACTATCAAATACTCTACCTGAATGGCATCTAGAAACTATAACAACAGGAAGCCCTTTTTCTCTAGCATATTCAACACCAGAAAGCATCTGAGGAGGAATATTACCTCTACCCATAGCCTCAATAACTATACCTTTATATCCACTATCAACAGCAAATCTTATAAAATCTGCATTTTCTCCAACATATGCTTTAAATAGTGCAACTTTAGATTCTACCTTATCAGTATCTATAATTGTTCTATTTACAATATCTCTTGTAAGGACAAGTTCGTTACAGTCGATTATTCCCAATGGACCACTAGTTAAAGATTTAAAAGTATTTAAAGAAAGTGTATTTGTTTTAGTAGCTTCAGAAGCCAATAGTACTTCATTATTTAAAACTACAAGAACTCCTTTACCCATAGCATCTTTAGATACAGCAGTACAAACTGATGCAGATAAGTTGCTTGAACCATCATAACCAAGTTCAGAGCTACTTCTCATAGCACCTGTAACTATTACAGGCTTAATGTTGTCAATTGTAAGGTCTAGAAAATAAGCAGTTTCCTCTAAACTATCAGTACCATGTGTTATTACAACTCCTGTGATATCTTTTCTTGCTAATAAATCATTTACATAATTTTTTAATTCCATCATTCTATAAGGTGTTATATGAGGTCCTGGAATTTCATCAAAATTAAAAACTTCAACATCTGCAACTTTATCAATGTTAGTGACCATGGATAATATTTGTTCCCCAGATAAAGTTGGTATAGCAGCACCTACTTTATCATCTACTGTCATAGATATAGTTCCACCAGTAAAGACTATGGCAACTTTTTTCTTAATACTCATAATATTCTCTGCCTTTCACAAATAAAATTTATAATTCCGATAGGATTATATCAAAAAAATTTATTTAGGTCTATATAAATTCTTTTATTCGCATAATTTAGATATTTCAGTGTACTAGAATTATTTCTTTGTTTTTTCCCATTCAGCAATATAACTATTCAATATCTCTCTTATGGCTTTCCCTATTTTAGTGTAGGCTTCATCATATAGATTTGCTAGAGATATTCTAATTGACCATTCAGGTCCGTAGAATCCATTTCCACTAAGTAAGACTACTGAATAATCATTAGCCAATCTATAAAGTATATCTACTGGAGATGCATTCTTACTTATAAATCTGAATAAATCTTCTCCATAGTTTATTTTAGCCCATTCTTCAATATCAAACTGAGTATAATATGCAGCATTATTTTTATTTTTATTAACTGGAAGCTCTAAAGCTTCAAACAATAGTTTTTGACGTCTATGACATATACTCATATTAAGTTTTTTGTAGGCATCAACTTTATCAATTAATGCAAATGCAGAGAAAAATGACATTTGAACTTGTTGTGGAGTTGAAAGACCAGCAGTATGATTGAGAGCAACAAGTCTACTATCAGCAACAACTCTTTCCATAAATGAAAGGCTAGAAGGGTTAAGACTCATATCACTGTAACGCTTATCTACTGATTTCTTTAATTCTCCAGTTAAATCATTTATTTTTTTATCAAAAACATTCTTTTTATGAAGAGCGAATGTACCAAGTCTCCATCCTGTAACTCCAAAATATTTTGAATAAGAATAAACTCCAACCGTGTTATAAGGAAGTTTTGACATTAATGATGAAAAATCTTCTACAAAAGTCCCATATACATCATCTGATATTATCATTAAATCCTTATTATAATTTTCAATTACATCTATTAGATTATTACAAGATGTCTCATCCATAGCTATAGATGCAGGGTTGTTAGGATTAACAACAAATAAAGCTTTAATAGAATTGTCACGAAGCTTTTCTAATTCTTTCTTAGTATACTGCCATGTATGAGCACCTTTTTCATCAACCGCATTGGCGTTTATGTTTACAACTTTAAAATCATATCGAGGAAGATTAGGTATCTCAAGGTAAGGTGTAAATATAGGAGTCATTAAAGCTATTGTATCGCCCTTTTTTAGAAGTTCATTTGCCATTAATGAATCAAATATATAACACATAGCAGCTGTAGCACCTTCAACAGCGAATATTTCTACATCGCCATATTTACCTGATATATCATATTTCATTTCTTGAACTAGATAATCATGCACTATTTTTTCCATATGAGGTAACATTCTATCTGGAAGTGGATAATTATCACCAATAATCCCATCAGCTAGTTCATGAACAAATTCATCACCATCAAATCCAAGTTCATTTATACCAAAATTTATAATATCTCTAGCTAAGTACGCTCCAGGCATATCTATATTTTCATTTATATATTTAAAGAATCTTTCCTTAATGCCCTTTTTTTGAGGCATACCAGCTAAATGACCTAAATCCCAATTAGAACGGGTTTCAGTAATCGCAAAATGACCAAAAGTGAAAAAAGCTTCTCTAGCAGTTGAACAAGTCCAATTTGGATTTCCACGACCTGCATCAAGCAATTCTCTATGATTTTCATTTGCAGTATGTTTCGCAATATCTATTAATTTGTCCTTAAATTCAAAAGGACTTATTTTTCCATATATGTTTTTGATTTCTTTATAAGTATTATTTTTCATGTTTAATTCCTCCTTATGTAATAAGTTTCACATTTTTATAATAAAATAAACAAGTTCCTAAAATGATTATACTTTAATTATAATAGGTTTATAGAAAAAGTAAAGTATAAAATTAAAATAATAACTCTATTTAGCTTTATAAAATGTATGTTAAAAGATAAAATACCTTTTAATAAAAAATGATTACTATATAAAATAAAACTCTAATTTAACTTGCATTTTATTTTTTTTATTTTATTTGTTGTAAAAGGTATAGTTTTATTATTATGAAAATGTATAAAATAAAACTTTCTTTTTGTTTAAAGTTGTTTATAAAAATATTTTAGGTTAGATTGGTAATATTAATGTTATTAAAGAAAATTAAAAAAAACAATTTTTAATTAAACAAAATAATATAAATATAAATTTTAGTAAAAATAATAAAGAATAAACTGTTATTTTGATAAAAAAGTAAAAATTATTTTAATATTATCATTTAGTGTAATGTAACTCAATTGAATATATGTGTTTATTGTATTCAATTGTTGTATTTTTAGTTTTTTTGTGATTAATTAAAAAATTATAAAAATCGTTTACATGTTGATTTTTAAAAAAAAAAGATATAGAATTATATAGAAAGTAATAAATAAAAATTGGATTTACGGGAGTGGAATAAAATGATAAATGTTACCTTAACAGATGTGAAAGAAGCTAGAGAGACCATTAAAGACATAGTTAAAAAAACTGATTTACTTGAAAGCGTTAAACTTAGCGAAAAAACAGGCGCAAAGGTTTTTTATAAATGTGAAAACCTTCAAAAAACAGGGTCTTTTAAATTAAGAGGAGCTTGTAATAAAATAGCAAGTTTAACAGACGAAGAAAAAGCAAGTGGAGTAATAGCTTCAAGTGCAGGGAATCATGCACAAGGTGTAGCATTAGGCGCAAAAATGACTGGTATAAAATCTACAATAGTAATGCCAGCAACTGCACCATTAGCAAAAGTTAGTGCAACTAAAGGTTATGGAGCAGAAGTAGTTTTAAATGGCGCAGTTTATGATGATGCATATTCAAAAGCTGTTGAAATACAAAAAGAAACAGGAGCAACTTTCTTACATCCATTCAATGATAAATATGTTATAGCAGGGCAAGGAACTATATCTCTTGAAATTTTCGAACAATTAAATAATAAGGTTGATACTATACTATGCCCAGTTGGTGGTGGAGGAATAATATCTGGTGTTGCTGTTGCAGCAAAGGCATTAAATCCTAATGTAAAAATAGTTGGTGTTCAAACTGCAAATATACCTTCAATGAAAGAGTCAATTAAAAACGGCAAAGTAACAACAGCATTTAATGATAGTACAATAGCTGATGGTATAGCTGTTAAAACTCCTGGAGACTTAACTTTTGAAATAATAAATGAATTAGTTGATGAAATAGTAGTAGTTGAAGAAACAGAAATAGCTGAATCAATATTATTTATGATGGAAAGTCAAAAGATAGTTTCAGAAGGTGCAGGGGCTGTGTGTACAGCTGCAATATTAAGTGGTAAATATGTACCAGCAAAAGACGAAAATGTAGTGTGTATAATATCTGGTGGTAATATAGATATAAATACATTATATAGAATAATAGGTGTTGCTCTAGCTAAAGAAGGAAGAAGATATTCATTTAGCACAATTATGGAAGATAAGCCAGGAAACTTTGCTGAATTAACTAGAATAATAAGTGAGAATGGTGGAAATATTTTAAGTGCTAATCAAGGTAAATTATCAGCAGGTGAAGCTCTAGGAAAACAAAGTGCGGAATTTATATTAGAAACAATAGATTATGACCATATAGCGAAAATAAAGAAAGCAATAGAAGAAAAAGGTTTTAAAATTATAGAATTATAATAAAAAGTGTATATAATATACAAGAAAAATAGTATAATAGTGTATGAAGATACATTTTATGTATAGTAGATTAACCAATTAGGAGGATTTTAATATGAAACATGAAGTATTGCATACTAATGATGCACCAGCAGCTTTAGGACCATATTCTCAAGCTATAAAAGCTGGAAACTTATTATTTGTATCTGGACAAGTTCCACTTGTACCAGAAACTATGGAAGTAGTTGAAGGAGATGTACAAGCTCAAACTGCTCAATCTCTAAAAAATCTTAAAGCAATATTAGCTGAAAGTGGAGCTGATTTTTCAAATGTAGTTAAAACTACAGTATTTATAAAAGATATGAATGAATTTGGTGCTATAAACGAAGTTTATGCTGAGTATTTTGGAGAAAATAAACCAGCAAGAGCTTGTGTAGAAGTTGCTAGATTACCAAAAGACGTTAAAGTTGAAATAGAAGTAATAGCTGTATTATAAGATTACAATATTTTTCAAACTGAAAAAAAGGGGCTGTCTCAAAATAGAGATAAGCCTTTTTTTCATTGTTGAAATGATGAAAATATATTTGATTTCATACAAAAAAAGAGTGCCTCATAAACTAAAAAGTTCATTTTGAGACACCTCCTTTTTTTATATTAACTTCTAATAGTTTGTCGTTCTTTTATAAAACATATTGATATAACTAATCCAATAAATGCAAGTGTGGCTGCTATTGAAAATGCTACATCTATTCCATGGATATTAGACAGGATAGCTGAACTCATGTGAGCTTTTTTAGTAGCAGTTGTCATTATAGTAATAAGTATAGCAGAGCCTATAGCACCAGATATTTGACGAAGTGTACTATTAATTGCTGTAGCATGAGATATAAGTTCTCTATCTAGTGTTTTAATTCCCCATGTAGTTAATGGCATTAGAACCATTGAAATACCAATCATACGAATACAATACATTAATGATACATGAATTAAAGATGTATCCTTGCCTAAAAACGCAAAAGATAAAGTTCCTAAAAATAAACATCCAGTGCCTAATATTGATAGAGCGTGAGGACCATATTTATCTAGATGACGTCCTGCGACTGGATTTAATGCAACCATTAGTATAGCACCAGGCATCATTAAAGAACCTGAAGCAAGTGCAGAGAATCCCCTTACAGATTGAATATATAGAGGTATCATTAATGTAGCAGACATCATTGAAGCATATACAATCATAATTAATAATGTAGAAATAAGAAATGGTTTATTTTTAAAAACTCTTAATTCTAAGAATGGTTCTTTAGATTTTAATTGACGCCATGTAAATAAAATTAATGATACAATTCCTAATATTATTGGTAAATATGTGGCACTATTAGTCCACCCATAATTACCTTGATTAGTAAACCCAATCAATAAACCACCAAAGCCTAAAGAAGATAGTATTATTGAAGGTATATCCAGTTTTAGTTTTTGGGCTTCTCCAACATTCTTTAATAATATAAATGAAAGTATAACATCTAGTATAGCTATAGGTGAAAGTAGTAAAAATAAACTATGCCAACCAAATGAATCTACTAACCATCCAGATAAAGTTGGTCCTATTGCTGGAGCAAATCCTACTGTAATACCGACTAGACTCATAGCTGTACCACGTTTTTCTATAGGGCATAAATATAATATAATAACTTGTAAAAGTGGCATTAAAGAGCCAGAACCTACTGCTTGTAATACACGAGCAATCAACATAGTTGAAAAATCACGAGAGAAAAGCGCAATAATGCATCCTAAAGAAAAGATAGTCATTGATGTAATAAATAATTTTCGAGTACTAAATCTATTTATCAAGTAAGCTGTTGTAGGAATAATGATACCTGCAATAAGTAGATAAATTGTAGTTAACCACTGACCAACATCAGCAGTAATTTTAAAATCTGACATTATATTGGGAAGTGCAGTTGCCAGTAATGTTTGACTAAGAGAGCTTATAAAAGCACCAGTCATTACGATTGCTATTATCAAATTTCCTTTTTTATTGTTTTTGCTATTACTTTGTATTTCCATAGTTTATAACGTCTCCTTTTTTAACTGATTTTTAATACTATTCAATAAAAGTACTTTTGGTCTCAAAATGTCTTCTTTTTCTAGATATGTAATCATTGCATCCATAATTAAAGAATCGTATAGTTGATTTTTTCCTTCTTCATATAATTTTTTTGATGCTTCTAGTAACTTAGGGTTTTCAATAAGAGAAGTGTTTGTTTTGATTAGCTCTTCTATATCCTGTATTGTTTTAAAAAATAATGATTTACTATAAAGAGAAGAGTAAGCTTCATCTTCTTGTTCATATAAAAACATTGATTTTTCAATTAAAGGATTTAGGTTATCAGCATTTTCTACAACTAAATCGAGTATTTGGATAGTAAATTCAGCAATAAAGTATACATTTATTTCTCTTTTTTGTATATGAATAATATATGTAAACTGGTGAATTAGAGCATCTAGTAAGAAAACTAAATCAAATAGAATGTTTTCTATTTTGTTGCCATAATTATCAAATAAACTCAACTTATATTCATTTAATAAATTAGCACGAGATTTTTTTTGTAACTTACTTGTCGTTTTACGTTGCACTTCAGAGAAATTTTCCCTCACATAAGTATTTATAGTAGTTCTAGAAAAAATATTTCCCCATACAGCTATTATTTTTCTTTTTAATTTTTCAGATGGATGGATATCTTTATTTTCATTAATAGAATGTATAATTTCTAAAAATTTTTCATCATAATAATTAATTATTTCACAGATAAAACTTTCTTTAGTTTCAAAATGTTTATAAAAAGTAGCTTTAGACATTTTACATTCTTTTACAATATCTAGTATTGAAGTATTTTGAAAACCTTTTTGGTCAAAGATTCTTTGAGCAATAGTTATAATAAGTTTTTGCTTGTCAGTCAATTGGCTATCTCCTTTCATATAAAAACGATAAGTACTAAATAGTACTTTAAAGTTTCCATAAATACATTATACATCATTTGGAAAAAAAATCAATATCTGGACCTGTGATATAAAAAATTTGAAAAAAATATTGTTAGTTTTAGTAATACAAAGAAGAATTTAAGAGTTTCTTAAGAATTGTTTAAAGAATTTGCAATAAATTAATGATATGATTATACTATGAAGTAAAATGTCTTTAAATTTTTTAGGTATTAAATCTAAATTATGGGGGTGTAGTATATGAAAAAGAAAAGAGGTTTGATTATAGCTTTTGCATTTTTTCTAGTTTTCGCAAAAATGTTTATTAATATCTCTAGTGGAGAAAATAAAATCATGGCATATGAAATAAGTAAGTATAGAAAAGGTGTGAACGTTTTATCAATAAATAATATTGTAGTAGCAAACAAAAAGTATAGCTTGCCTGAAGACTATTCTCCACAAGAAAGTAATGAAGCAAAAGATGCTTTTTATAAAATGAATAAAGAGGCTCAAAAAGCAGGATTAAATCTAAAAGCCTTTAGTACATATAGAAGTTACAAATATCAAGAAAAATTATTTAACTCATATGCAGAAAAAAATGGTGAGAAGGAAGCAAACAGATTTTCAGCTAAGCCAGGAGAAAGTGAACATCAAACTGGACTTGCATTTGATATTGGAGGAGACGACCAATCTTGTTGGGCAAATAAAAAATTTAATAATACAAAAGAAGCTAAGTGGCTGTATGAAAATGCATATAAGTATGGATTTATACTTAGATATCCAGAGGGAAAAGAAAATATAACAGGATACATGTATGAATCATGGCACTATAGATATGTTGGAACTGAACACAGTAAAAACTTTGCAATGAACAATTTAACTCTAGAAGAATATTTGCATATAGATTAAGCCATAATTTGTTAAATTTAGGTTAAAATAAAAAATAAGCTAGACTATTAATTGTGTAAAGTGTTATAATGTAAATACAATTAAAGATAACTACTCGAAGGGGAGTAGCTTACACGAAAGTGGTAATTAATCGTCAGGACAGTAGAAATACTCGGTTAATTAGCAAGGAATTCCTTGATAGCAAGACCTTCAAAATAAGCATTAAGTATGTTTGTTTTGGGGGCTTTTTTTATTCAAGGAATTTTTTATTTGAAAAATTTCAAATTTCAAGTATACATAAGAGTCCCCAAACATAAAATAAATTTATTAAAGAGGAGGGCAACAAATGTCTTACAAAAGTACTTATCAAGAAATAATTAAAAATTTAGACTCAAGCTTAAATGGTTTGAGCAAAGAAAGAGCAGAAGAGCTATTAGAAAAAAATGGAACTAACGAATTAAAGGAAGCAGATAAGGTTCCTACGTATAAGCTTTTCTTAGAAAGTTTTAAAGACCCACTGGTAATAATTCTATTGATAGCTGCTTTAGTACAAATATTTTTAGGTGAAACTGTAGAGTCCATAATAATTTTTGCAGTTATTATTATCAACTCTGTTTTAGGTGTTGTACAAACAAAAAAAGCAGAAAGTTCATTAGAAAGTTTGAAAAATTTATCTGCACCAAATGCAAAGGTAATAAGAGACAATAAGAAAATGACAATTCCAGCAAAAAATTTAGTAGTTGGAGATATCGTATTTTTAGAAGCTGGTGATTACATACCAGCAGACGGAAGACTTATAGAAGCACAATCATTAAAGGTTGTAGAAGGGATGTTAACTGGTGAATCAGAACCAGTTCTAAAACATACAGAAAAAATAAACGAAGATGTAAGTTTAGGTGACCAAAAAAACATGGTATTTAGTGGTGCTGTAGTAGTTTATGGTAGAGGTTCATTTGTAGTAACTGGAACAGGTATGGAGACTGAAATGGGTAAAATAGCTGGTCTTTTAGAAACTGCCGAAAATAAGTTGACACCATTACAACAAAAAATAGAAGCTTTCAGTAAAAAGCTTGGTGTAGGTATTGTAGTACTTGCACTCTTAATATTTATAATTCAGGTAGCAAGAAATTACATGATGGCTGGGAATGGAGAAATGACACAAATTATTCTCGATTCATTCATGTTTTCTGTAGCAGTAGCAGTAGCAGCAATACCAGAAGCTTTATCATCAATAGTTACTATAGTACTGGCTGTTGGAACAAATAGTATGGCAAAGAAACAAGCTATAATAAGGAAATTACCAGCTGTCGAGACTTTAGGTTCAACAAGTGTTATATGTACTGATAAAACAGGTACTCTTACACAAAATAAAATGACAGTTGTGGACTGTTATATGTATGGAACTAACAATGATGAGCTTAATAAAGAAAATATAAATTATTCTTACCATGCTAAATTGTTGACTATGGTTTCTACATTATGTAATGATTCTCATATAACTAGTGATGGAAAAGAAGTTGGTGACCCAACAGAAGTTGCATTAATAAATTATTCAAGCAAAAACGATTTAGATTATGATAAATTAAGAAGTAAATATATTAGAATAAATGAAATACCATTTGATTCAGATAGAAAGCTTATGTCTACAGTAAATAGTATATATGGAGATTATATAATGTTTACAAAAGGTGCTCCAGATATTGTATTTAGTAGATGTAAATATGCTTTAAAAAATGGCTCAAAAGTAGACATAACAGATGAGATAATAGAAGAATACAAGAAGAGAAATGAAGAGTTTTCAAATAGAGCACTTAGAGTATTAGCATTTGCAATAAAAGATGTCCCAGAAGAAGGTTTTACACCTTCAATTGATGATGAACATGATATGACATTGGTTGGTATAATGGCAATGATAGACCCACCAAGAGAAGAAGTAATGGATGCAGTAAAAGAAGCGAAGAGTGCTGGTATAAAAACCGTTATGATAACTGGAGACCACAAAACAACAGCAGCAGCAATTGCAAAAGAAATAGGTATAATGGAAGATGGAGATTTAGCACTTACAGGGAAAGAGTTAGATGCATTAAGTGAAGAAGAATTAAATAAAAAATTAGAAGATATAAGTGTATATGCCAGAGTTTCCCCAGAAAACAAAATTCGTATAGTAAAAGCATGGCAACATAAGAATAACATAACTGCTATGACTGGTGATGGTGTCAATGATGCACCAGCTTTAAAACAAGCAGATATAGGTATAGGTATGGGAAGTGGTACTGATGTAGCAAAAGATGCTTCTGCTATGGTATTAGTTGATGATAACTTTGCAAGTATAGTAAATGCTGTTGAAGTTGGTAGAACAGTATATAGCAATATAATAAAAGCAATAACTTATTTATTTGCAGGAAACTTGGGTGCCATAGTGGCTATCTTATTTGCAGTATTTGCAGGATGGTCAAATCCATTTACAGCTTTACAACTTTTATTTATAAACCTAGTAAATGACTCCTTACCAGCAATAGCATTAGGGTTTGAAAAATCAGAAAAAAATATAATGAATAAACCTCCTAGACATCCAGATGAAAGTATATTGGCAGGAGGAACATTAAAAGCAGTGGCTATAAGAGGTTGTATAATTGGTATAGTTACAATAATTGCACAATATATAGGGCTACAAGTATCACCAGAACTTGGTGTAGCGATGGCATTTTCAACTTTAATATTAGCGAGAATAATGCAAACATTGCCTGCACGTTCTAATAATCAGACAATAGTAAAACTAGGCTTTTTTAGTAATAAATATGTTATAGGAGCAGTTTTAATATGTTTTGGACTTTACTCTTTAACATTAATGCCAGTTTTGAGAGGAATATTCTCTATTCCAACAGTATTTGGTTTATATGAATTAGGAATTTGTTTAGGTTTAGCATTACTTTCATCAATATTGATGGAACTTAATAAATTAATGAATAGAAATACTGTAAAATAATTAAAAATACTAAACTAAAGGGACATATTGATAAAATCAATATGTCCCCTATATAGTTAGATTTATTCTAAGTTATCGATTATTTGGAATGCTTTTATAACTTCAGGAAGTTCTTTTTCTTCAGGCATTCTAAATCTTATAAAGTTTTTATCAAGTCCAGTAAAATCGCTACCAGATATAACTCTTATTTTTAATTTTGCAAATTCTTGTTGTAAATCTATATCTTTGTTTTTATGTTCAACTGTCATTATAGATACAGTATCACTAGTCTCAGCTATGTTAAGGTTTTTCCATGGAATCAATAGTTGATTTTTTATAGCTTTTGTTTTTTCTTTTAATTCTTCTATAAATTGAACATCGTCTAATAAATTAGCTGCAATACTACGAGAGATTTCAGATATTTCGTAAGGAGTAGAAATCTTTTTAATAGGATTAACAAGTTGTTCAGGAAGGACTGCATATCCTGCTCTTAGTCCTGCTAAACCAAAACCTTTTGAGAATGTTTTTAAAACAATTACATTGTCATAATCATTTAAAAGTTTTACAGCTGAATTTTCTTTTGGCATATATTCACCATAAGCCTCATCTACCATAACAGCTATATCATATTTTTCTGCCTCTTTTACTATATTTTCAATTGATGATAGAGGTATAACTTGTCCAGTAGGATTATTTGGGTTATCTATGTAAATTACTTTATATTCTGAGTTTATTTTTTCAATAAATTCTTTTTCATTAAACTTGAAGTTATTTTCTTTCTTTAAAAGAACATAGTCATAAGTAGCACCATGCATTTTTATGTCTGTTTCGTATTCTGAAAATTGAGGTGAACATCCTAAAACTTTATCTCCTTTTTCAATAAATAATCTATTTAAAAGATAAATAACATGTATAGAACCATCCGCTAGACAAATTCTATCAGTAGTTAGTGTTGTAAAGTCTTTCCAATAATCAACTATATTGTCTTTTAGACTAATTGAATGCGGGTATCCTCTTATCATATCAAATTCTAAAGCATTAAAAGCTTCCACAGCTTTATTTGAGAAAGATACTGTGTTTATACCTTCGCCACAATCTATCTCGAATACATTTTCGCAATGACCAGATTCTATGGCATAACTTTTTTTCAACTGCATTTCAATAGCTTTGTTAATTTTTAATTTCATAGTTTATCACTCCTTATTTAGTCAATAATAAATGTTAAAAAAGTTGCTAGATTTAAAATATTGTGAAAATACATGATAGTAAAAAACGAATATAAATATTATAATAGCTCACTTTATTTAATATGATTATATATCATATATTGTAAAATTTCTAGCGTTATAAGACTATAAATTGAAAATATTCAGAAAAATACTACAAGAAACGATTTATTTTGCTTTGATATGGAGGTATAGGAATGTTATTAATTTTATAAATTGGAATAGTTTAAGTGTAAAGTTATGATATAATTTAATAAGGGTAATTCTTTAAATTAGATTAAGGAAATATAAGTATACAATAAAATGTTATGGAGTTGGATGATGGGATATAAATTGATTGTAACAGATATGGATGGAACTTTATTGGGAAATAACCATAAAGTTACTGATGAAAATAAAACTGCACTACAAAAAGTTATTAAAAGTGGTATTAATGTAACTTTAGCAACAGGGAGAGCTTTCGATTCAGCTAAATGCAATGTAGATTTTCTTAAAGAAGATATGCCAATAATAGCTTGTAATGGTTCATTGATAAGGGAACAAAATGGAAATATAATATATTCAAATAAAATTGATACAAAAACATGTCTAGATATTTTAGATGTGCTAGACAAATACAATATTTACTATCAATGTAATAGTATAGATTCTATGCTTTCAAAAAAAATAGAAGGACGTGAAGATAGAATAAGTGTGTTTTTGGGTTCTGAAACAGAAGTCATTGTAAGAGATGATTTAAGAGAAGAGATTTCTAAAAATGACATATTAAAGTTTGTAATAATAGAAGAAAAAAATCCAGCTATTTTAGACGAAATAAGAAAAGAATTAAAAAAAGTTCAAGGCATAAAAATAACTTCTTCTTGGCCAAATAATATTGAAGTTATGAATATTGGTGTTGATAAAGGCAATGCGGTTAAAATTTTAGCTGAAAAAATGAACATAGATAGAGAAGATATAATTGCATTTGGAGATAATTACAATGATATAGAAATGATAAAATTTGCTGGTCTTGGTGTAGCTATGGGAAATGCAGAAGAATTGATTAAACAAGAGGCCGATTATGTGACAGACAGCAACCAAGAGAGTGGAGTTGCAAAAGCAATTTATAAGTTTTTTGAGTTAGAAGAGTCACTTAGTTCTTAAAAAAGGCATTTAAAGGAAAAAATAGGTTGACTATTTTATAGATAGTAATTATAATACAAATAGGTAAAATATAAAAATTTAGATTCAGTGAAGAAGAGAGTAGATATAAAGCAAGTCTCAGCGAGTTAGGGATGGTGTAAGCCTAATGATAATACTTTATATTGAAGAGAGCTTTGGAGAATATTACTTGAAATTCAGTATGGTAATAGGTAATCTCGCCTTAAGAGAATAGAGTGGGTAAACATTGTTTATCAACTAGAGTGGTAACACGGAATATTTCGTCTCTTGGTCTTTTTGACCAAGAGATTTTTTATTTTTAGCTAAAGTAAAAATATTACAATTAAAATATAAAAAATTAAAATATGAGGTGAAAAATATGAAATTATGGGGTGGACGCTTTAGAAAAGCTGAAAATCAACTTATGGAAGAATTTAATAAATCTTTTGGGTATGACTGTGTGCTGTACAAAAAAGATATTGAAGGAAGTATAGCACATGTCTATATGCAAGTAAAATGTGGGCTTTTAACAGATGAAGAGGGAAAAGCTATAACAGAAGGTCTAAATGGAATACTTGAAGATATTGAAAATGGAAAATTGGCATTAGATGGAGATTATGAAGATATACATAGTTTTACTGAGATAAACTTAATTCAAAGAATAGGTGATGTTGGGAAGAAACTTCATACAGCACGTAGTAGAAATGACCAAGTTGCAGTTGATATGAGATTATATGCGAAAGAAAAGGCAAGCGATTTAGTGGAGTTAATATCTGGATTTAAAGAAACTATAAAAGATGTTGCTGATAAAAATTCAGTAATGATGCCAGGATATACTCATCTTCAAAGAGCACAAGTGGTAACTTTTAAACATCACTTGATGGCATATTATAGTATGTTTGATAGAGATGAAAAAAGAATAAAAAATGCTATAGAGATATTGGACGAGTCACCTTTAGGTTGTGGAGCTTTGGCAGGAACTACACATGATATAGATAGAAATATAACTTGTGAGCAATTAGGGTTTAAAAAAGTTGTAGATAATTTTATGGATGGTGTAAGTGATAGGGACTATTTATTAGAACTAATGAGTGATTTTTCAATCATAATGATGCATTTAAGTAGACTTAGTGAAGAATTGATACTTTGGAGTTCACAAGAATTTGGGTTTGTTGAAATAGATGATTTATATACTACTGGAAGTAGTATAATGCCTCAAAAGAAAAATCCTGATGGTGCAGAACTTATAAGAGGTAAGACTGGTAGAGTATATGGAAATTTATTTGGTCTTTTTACAGTTATGAAAGGTATACCACTAGCTTATAATAAAGATATGCAAGAAGATAAGGAAGGATTCTTTGATAGTGTACACACTCTTGAAATGTGTATACAAATAATGGAAAGAATGATAGCTACATTAAAGGTAAATGAAGATAAAATGAAACAAGCAGTTAAAAATGGTTTTTTAAATGCCACAGAAGTTGCTGACTATCTAGTTAAAAATAATGTTGCCTTTAGAGATGCACATGGAATAGTTGGAAGTATTGTGATATATTGTGAAGACAATAAAAAAGCAATAGAAGATTTAACACTAGAAGAATTACATAAGTTTTCAGCTGTATTTAAGGAAGATATTTATGACTTTATCGATTATGAAAGTATATTAAACAAAGGAATAAAAAAGAATTTAAAATAATAGTAATAGATTAAGTTTTTAAAAGCTGTGAATTTGATGAGTGATATCATCAAATTTCACAGCTTTTTATTATATAAAACATTATTTATAATGCAATATCAATAACTTTTTAGTGTCAATAAATTTAAATTTATTAACACTGAAAAGTTACTAAAAATAAAACCTTCTATTATTAAAATGATAATTAATATCAATAAGTGTTGACAAATTTATTTCTAGATATTATTATATATAATATAAATAATAATGAAAATCAATATCAAATAAGGCGGGAGGCAGTCTAATGAACTTATTAGTGATTGGTGGCCATGAAAGAATGGAAAAAGATTATATGGTTATGGCCAAGAAAAAAGGTTATAAAACAAAAGTATACACTACTATGTCATCTAAATTAAATAACTCTATAGGAAAACCTGATGCCGTTGTTATACTTACATCAACAGTTTCACATAAGATGTCTAGAACAGTTGAGTCTCAGGCTAAAAAACAAGATATATTAATCGTAAGACATAAAAATAGTAGTAAAGTAGCATTTAATGAATGTCTAGATATGGTTGATGAATGTCTAGGAAACTGTTCAAAATGTAAACTTAATGATAAGCAAAAGCAGAAAAATACATAAATATATAATTTAATAAGTTTGAGAATACATACTCAATATAAATTGAGTGTGTAAAATAAAGTGTGTATTCTTCCCAAAAGTTGTGATAATTAAAATATCACAATATAGAAGGAAGGAGCACATTTTTAATTTTTAACAAAACTAAAATGTTAAAGAGATTATGGAAGAATATGATAAAAATATTATTTTAATTATTTTTAAGTTAAGTACATTTTTAGTAAAATAAGAAAACATAAATAAAAACACATTTACTTAATTTTTGTAGAATTAATTGTCAATTTTTTATTTAAATGGTAGAATATTCATGGATGGTATCTTGTTATAAGAACTATACTTTAAATGTTTTTAATTATTTTGTCTTATATAACTCATATCTTCATGAATGAGATTGGAAATTAAGATGTTGTATCACAAGTTGGAGGTGATACTATTAAAATAGGATTTATTGGTTCTGGAAAAGTTGGTACATCTTTAGCAAATTATTTTTTGTCAAAAGATTATTGTGTAACAGGCTTTTATGGAAGAAATCAATTATCTTTATTAGAATCAACAGATTTAACAAAAACAAAGATTTATAGTAACTTGAAAGACATTATTTATGAAAATGATATATTATTTATTACAACATCAGATGATTCTATTGAAATCATAGACAAAAAACTTTCCAAATTTAATTTAAAACATAAATACATTTGCCACACAAGTGGTTCTTTAAAATCTAGTATATTGTTCTGTTCAAAAAAAGCAGGTGCATTAATTTATTCTGTCCATCCTATATTTGCATTTTCCAATAAAAATACTGATATTAAAAAAATGAAAGACATTTGTTTTTCCATAGAAGGTGATAATGAAAAAGATGATTTATTTATTCAAAATTTTATAAATAGCTTAGGAAATCAGTTTTTTATAAGAGATAAAAATACTTCATCCACTTATCATGTAGCTAATGTTTTAGTTTCAAATTTAGTGTTATCTTTACTAGATGTAGGAGTAAGTTACTTTATTAAATTGGGTTTATCTGAAGAAGAAGCTTTAAAAGCTATAAATCCTTTGGTCAAAATAAATATAGAAAACATACTTGATAATGGATTTACTAAATCCCTTACTGGACCTGTTGTTCGTGGGGATATAACACCAATAAAAAAACATTTATCAGCATTAGATAAAAAAGATGAAGATATTTACAAAATACTCTCCTTAAATCTACTAAAAATAATTGCCTTGGAAAATGAAGATTCATTAAAATGTACAAAAAATATTTCTATAGAAAATGCAGTCGAAAATTTAATAAGTAAATCTGAAAAATACAAAGAGATTTACAAAATTTTAGGAGGAAAAAACAATGAAAAATACTATACTGACTTTTAAAAATGCTAAAAGTGAAGGAAGGAAGCTGTCTATGCTTACAGCTTATGATTACTCAATGGCAAAAATAATGGATGAATGTAACATAAATGGTATTTTAATAGGAGATTCATTAGGAATGGTAGTAAAAGGTGAAGAAAACACTCTATCTGTTACTATAGATGAAATTATATATCACACAAAAGCTGTAAAAAATGGTGCAAAAAATGCCTTAATCGTAAGTGATATGCCATTTCTATCTTACCATGTTTCTATAGAAGATGCTGTTAAAAATGCTGGCAGACTTGTAAAAGAAGGTGGGGCACATGCTGTGAAATTAGAGGGTGGCTCAAACGTTATAGAACAAATAAAAAACATTGTAAATGCTCAAATACCTGTAATGGGCCATTTAGGACTAACACCTCAATCTGTAAATTCATTTGGTGGATTTAAGGTTCAAGGAAATACTAGTGAAACAGCAAAACAACTCATTGAAGATGCTAAATTAATAGAAAAAGCAGGAGCATTTTCTATTGTCCTTGAAGGAGTTCCTGCTAAAATAGCTGAGATGGTGACTAATTCTATTTCAATTCCTACAATAGGGATAGGAGCAGGAATTAATTGTGATGGTCAAATTTTAGTTTATCAAGATATGTTGGGGATGTTTGGAGATTTTGTACCTAAATTTGTAAAGCAATACGCAAATATAGGAGATATAATGAAAGATTCAATTAAAAATTACATACTAGAAGTTGAAACTGGTGCATTTCCACAAGAAAAACATAGCTTTTCAATAAATGAATCTGAATTAGAAAAATTATACTAAGATTAAGGATGGTACAAAATGCTTATAAAAGAAATAAAATCACTAAGGAATATAATTAAAGATTGGAAAAAAGCTGGCTATTCTATAGGCCTTGTTCCTACTATGGGATTTTTACATGAAGGACATCAAAGCCTTATCAAAAAAGCTGTAAAAGAAAATGATAAGGTAGTAGTAAGTGTATTTGTAAATCCAACTCAATTTGGACCAAACGAAGATTTTAACAGCTATCCGAGAGATATAGAAAAAGATTTTAAATACTGTATAGATAGTGGTGCATCAGTAGTCTTTAATCCATCATCAGAAGAAATGTATTTGAAAGGCCATTGTACTACCATAAATGTGTCTGGACTTACAGATTTTCTTTGTGGTTCTAAAAGACCTGTTCATTTTGGTGGTGTCTGTCTAGTTGTTTCAAAACTTCTGAATATAGTAACTCCTGATAAAGCTTATTTTGGAGAGAAAGATGCTCAACAATTAGCAGTAATTAAAAGGATGGTTAAAGATTTGAATATAGACACAAAAATAATAGGCTGCCCTATAGTTCGTGAAAATGATGGTTTAGCAAAAAGCTCAAGAAATACATATCTTTCAAAAGAAGAAAGAAAAACTGCTTTAGTTTTAAATGAAAGCTTAAGCTTAGCAAAAGAAGAACTGGCAAAAGGAAATCTAGATGTAAAAAAAATAAAAGAATTAATAATATCTAAAATAAATTCTGAAGATTCAACAAAAATAGATTATGTTGAAATTGTAGATAGTGAGACATTACAACCTGTTGAACATATAGAAAATTCTGTACTTGTAGCAAGTGCTGTTTTCATAGGAAAAACTAGATTAATTGATAACTTTACATTTCAATTTGATATATAGGCTGTTATTTTATACAGTATAGATGATTTAAAAAATGATATTTTATAAAAAGGAAAATTTAAAAATTAGATTCGTTTAAGATTATGATTAATTGTAATTATATGGGGATGTCTCAAAATAAAAATTTGGGTATCTCCTTTTTTGTATAAAAAAAGAAAAGAGGCTCCTAAGAACCCCTAATCTATTTCTAATTAAATTTTTTTATTTTAGAATTTATATTTTCAATTTAAAAACTTTAAAAAGCAAATAAATATATCGTCTATTTTTATAATAAGAAATACACTTAAGTTTTATCATTAATAATTGTTATTTTCTCATATTTCTTTTTCCTCTAGACTTTTTTTTATTATTCTTTTTAATATTTGAAGCTATTATAAATATAACTAAGAGTACTAAAATAGCTATAATAATTTTAATAAAAATCATCAAAGTTTTATTTTCAGTTATAAATGGAAGACTACTATCAAGATTGTTTTTTGCAACTAAATCTATACTCTTTTCTAGTTTACCACTATTATATATATTTAAAGTACCAACCTTAGTACCTTTTTTTACAGGCAAATCAATTTTATCTAGTTCAGTTTTAGTATTGTAGTCACCTTGAGATTCATTTTGTCCTAAAGTTATCTTATAACTATGTTTTGGTTCATAAATTAATTCATGCTGTTTTGTAAATAATACTTTTTTAGTATCAGTATATTTTTCTTTATCAACAATAGTAGCACATTTAAAATTATCAAATCCATAATCAATTAAGATGCGTGAATCTAAATATAAATCATAATTAGTTGAATTAAATACAGCAGCAATGACTCTTCTTCCATCTTTTACTGCACTAGATAAAAGGCATTTACCAGCAGCATCAGTATATCCTGTTTTTATGCCATCAACTATGTCGTATTTTATATCTATAGATTGACCTTTATATGTAATCTTATCATGTGATGTTAAAAATTTATTAGTATTTACAAAATATCTTTCATAAGGGTATGCTTTTGTAGCATCAAACTTAAGTGACTTAGTTTTTACAATTTGTCTAAAAACATCATTATTCATAGCTTCTCTAGCCATAAGAGCCATATCATGAGCTGTAGTGTAATGATTTGGGTCTGGTAATCCATGAGGATTGTTAAAATGAGTGCCAGTAGCTCCAATATTTTTTGCCTCAGAATTCATAAGGTCAACAAATTTTTGTACATCTCCTCCACCAACATATCTAGCTAATACAAATGCAGCATCATTAGAAGAATGAATTAAAAGAGCGTTTAATAATTGTCTTACAGTGAAAGCTTCTCCTTCTTTCAGGTACATACTAGAACCCTCTATCTGAGGTAGGTTTTTAATTTCTATTACTTGATTTAAATCCTTAACCTTTTTCAGAACTAAACAAGCTGTCCATGCCTTAGTTGTTGAAGCTGGATAAAGCTTAGAATCTCCAGATTTATTATATAATATTTTTCCAGTTTCATAGTCCATTAAAACGGCATGTTTGGCAACTATAGCTGGTTCATCATCTGCAAAAGATATATCAGAACTTCCTAAAAATGAAGCAAATATCAAGAAACAGATTAATAAAAGCGATAAATTTCTTTTCATTGTGAGCCTCCAAAATTTAAATTCATCTTTTAGTATAGCATATTTTTGTCAATAATTAAAATAAAGGAGTGATTAATATATGAAAAAAAAGGTAAAAATTATTTTGTTTTCCATCATATGTTTTTTAACATTATCAGCAATAATCATTAATCAGCTAGATATCTTTAAAGAAGATATTTATGTTGTAAGTAAAAATAATTCACATAATGAAAAAACAGATAAGGTAGACAAAATAGTTAAAAATGAAGGTAATCAGCATAATAAAGAAGAGGGGAAAATAGATAAAAATATTCAAATTAATAAAATAACTATATACATAAGTGGAGCAGTAAATAGACCGGGGATTGTAACTATAGAATCAGATAAGAGACTTTATGATGCTGTAGAATTATTAGGTGGAACAACAAAAGAAGCTGATTTAAATGGAATTAATTTATCACTAAAGTTAGAAGATGAACAACATTATATAATACCTAAAATAGGAGAAACAATATCTGTTACAAGTAGTAGTGATTCTAATAAATCAAGTCTAAAAAACGAACCTAAAAATGAATCTGAAAGTAAAAATAGTAAAAATCTATCTGATAAATCAAAAATAAATATAAATACAGCAACATTAGAAGAACTGGATGCTTTACCTGGAATTGGAGAGGCTACAGCTAATAAAATTTTACAACATAGAGAAGAAAATGGACAATTTGCTTCAATTGAAGATATAAAAAATGTGAATGGTATAGGAGATAAAAAATACGAAAATCTAAAAGATTTAATTTGTACAGACTAAAAATATAATACAAAACTCACTTATAGATATGGTATTATAAATATGTATGTATATGTGTGTATATGTGGAAATTTAGTAAAGGAGGTACTTTTATGAAGAAGGAACAAAAAAAACTTACAGAGATGACAACAGCAGGTGGATGAGCAGCTAAAATAGGGCCAGAGGTTCTGGCATCAGTTTTATCTCAACTGCCTAAAAATGATAATATAGAAAATTTATTAGTAGGATTAGATACAGCAGATGATGCTGCTGTATATAAATTAAATGATGATATGGCACTTATTCAAACACTGGATTTCTTTACACCAATGGTAGACGACCCGTTTGTGTTTGGTCAAATTGCTGCATCAAATTCACTATCAGATGTATATGCTATGGGAGGAAAGCCTTTAGTTGCAATGAATATTGTTTGTTTTCCATCATGTCATGATATGGATGTACTTGCAGAAATATTAAAAGGTGGATTTGATAAGGTAAAAGAAAGTGGTGCGCTATTAGTTGGAGGGCATACTGTAGATGACCAAGAACCTAAATATGGTCTTTCAGTTTCTGGAATTGTAAATCCAAATAAAGTTTTATCAAATGCCACTGCAAAGCCTGGTGACAAGTTAGTTATAACAAAGCCAATCGGTGTGGGTGTATTAAATACAGCCATGAAAGAAGGTATGGTAGAACAACATATATGTGATAAAGTAGTAGAAATAATGATACATTTAAATAAATATGCAGCAATGAGTTTTGATAGAATTGATGTAAATTCAGTTACAGATATCACTGGATTTGGTTTACTTGGGCATGCCTTAGAAATGGCTAAAGCTTCTGAGGTAAGTCTTGAAATTGATTCAAAGCATGTTCCAATTATCGAGGGTGCTATAGAAATGGCAGAAATGGGAATCATACCTGCTGGAATGTATAAAAACATGCATTATGTATCAAAGGATGTAGAAGTTGTAGGAGATGTAAAAGTTGCAGTTCAAGATATTCTATATGACCCACAAACTTCTGGAGGGTTATTGATTTCTGTAAAAGAAGAACTAGCAGAAGAACTTGTAAGAGATATGAAGTTAAATGGAGCAATAGAAGCAAAAATCATAGGTTCTGTAGTGAAAAAAGGGGAAAAATATATTACAGTTTTATAAAATATTATATATAGAGAAAGAGTGATTATTTTGAGCAAAAGAGAATTATTTGCAATGTTACCTTCAGTTGATGAAGTATTAAGTGATAATAGAATAGTAGAAATAATAGAGGAATATCCTAGAAGTTTAGTTTTAGAATCTGTAAGAGAAGTGATAGATTTTAAGAGACAATTTATATTAAGATTAAAAGAAGATGCATCTAATTCTGTAACAATAGAATTTGATGAAATAATAGAATCTTCAATAGAGAGAGTTAAATTAAATTACTCATTATCATTAAAAAAAGTTATAAATGCAACTGGTACAGTTATTCATACAAACTTGGGGAGGTCTTTACTTAGTGAAGATATAAAAGATGAATTATGGTGTGCTGCTTCAAGATATTCAAACTTAGAATATGATTTGGATAATGGAGAAAGAGGCTCAAGATATTCTCATTTAACTAATACAATAAAAAGACTTACTGGTGCAGAAGATGTACTAGTTGTTAATAATAATGCAGCAGCAGTGCTTCTTGTACTTAGTACAATGGCCAAAGGAGGAGAAGCAATTGTATCACGTGGAGAGCTAGTGGAAGTAGGAGGTTCTTTCCGAATTCCAAGTATAATGGCTCTTAGTGGTGCAGAATTAGTGGAAATAGGTTCAACTAATAAGACACACTTAAAAGATTATAAAGAAGCTATTACAGAAGAAACTAATGTATTGATGAAAGTTCATACAAGTAACTATAGAATTATGGGATTTACAGAGAGTGTATCTATAGAAGAGCTAGTTAATTTGGGTAAAAAATATAAGTTACCTGTAATAGAAGACTTAGGAAGTGGAGTATTTATAGATTTATCAAAATATGGATTATCTTATGAACCAACTGTATTAGATTCTATAAGACAAGGTGCGGATGTAGTTACTTTTAGTGGAGATAAAATGCTTGGTGGACCACAAGCAGGTATTATAGTTGGGAAAAAAGAGTATATAGAAAAAATGAAGAAAAATCAACTTACTAGAGCTCTTAGGGTCGATAAGCTTACAATATGTGCCCTTGAAGCAACTTTAAGAATGTACCTAGATGAAACAAAAGCTGTGGAAAACATACCTACTTTAAAAATGTTGACATATACCATTGAAGAATTAGAAGCAAAGGCAAACAAATTATTTGAAAAAATAACTACCTTGAATCTAAATGCTAAAATAAACATAGAAGATGGATTTTCTCAGGTGGGAGGAGGGTCTATGCCTCTTGAAACGATAGCCACAAAGGTAATAACAATAACTCCTGAGCATATGAATGTTTCGTCTTTAGAAAAAAAATTAAGACTCAGTGAAGCTCATATAATAGCTAGAGTATATGATAATAAATATGTTTTAGATGTAAGAACTATATTTGATGATGAATTTGATGTAGTAGTTGAGGAATTAAGAAAAGCCTTTAATTAACTAAATTTGAGATAGTAATACTGTTAATTTTAATTGAAAATTAGAAGCATTTAAGCTTTGATAGGGGGCAAAAAATGAAAAACGTAGTAATTGGAACAGCAGGTCATATAGACCATGGAAAAACAACTCTTATAAAAGCATTGACTGGAAGAGAAACTGATACATTAGACGAAGAAAAAAAGAGAGGTATATCAATAAATCTAGGGTTTACTTATTTTGATTTACCAAATAATAGAAGAGCTGGTATCGTAGATGTACCAGGACATGAAAAATTTATAAAAAACATGCTAGCTGGAGCATCAGGACTTGATATAGTTTTACTTGTTGTAGCAGCAGATGAGGGCGTTATGCCACAGACAGTTGAACACTTAGATATTTTAAGTTTTTTAAATATAAAAAATGGAATAGTAGTTTTGACTAAATCTGATACTGTAGACGAAGAATTTAGAGAACTAGTAAAAGAAGATATTTGTGAAAAAATAAAAGGTACTTTTCTTGAAAGTGCAGAAATAATTGAAGTTGATTCTGTATCTAAAAAAGGAATAAATACTCTTATTGAAAAAATAGATAAGATGAGTGAGGCAATAGAAGATAAAAACGAAAATTCTCCAGCAAGACTTAATATAGATAGAGTATTTTCTATAAAGGGATTTGGTACTGTAATAACAGGTACCTTAATAGAAGGAAAGATAAGTATAGAGGATGATTTGGTTATATATCCACAAGTATTAAAAACAAAGATAAGAAGTATACAAGTTCATGGGGAAAATAAAGATACAGCTTATGCAGGACAAAGGACAGCAATCAACATATCAAATGTAAAGGTAGATGATATAAAAAGAGGAGATGTCTTGGCGGCTCCAAATTCATTAGAAGAATCAATGATGTTAGATGTAAAATTATCATTAGTAAATCATTTAGAAAAAGGGATAAGACATTGGGATAGATTGAGATTGTATCATGGTACTAGAGAAATACTTTGTAGAGCAGTTCCACTAGATAAAGATTTAATTGAAAATGGAGAGAATGGATATGTTCAGCTAAGACTTGAAGAAAGTATAGTATCTAAGAAGGGTGATACTTTTGTTGTCAGACGCTATTCTCCAATGGAAACTATAGGTGGAGGTGTGATAATTGACCCATCTCCTAAAAAGCATAAGAGATTTGATGAAAAAGCTATAGAGGCATTAAAAATAAAAGAAAAAGGTGAACTTAAAGATATAATAGAAGAATACTTAAAGAGAAACCTAAAAAATTATCCAAATATAAAAGCAATAATGAGCTATAGTGGTGCTCATGAAGAACATGTAAAAAGAGCTATTGAGATACTTATATCAGAAAATAAAGTATTGCCTATTGGAAACATGTACATGCATATAAATCAATATAATAAACTGAAGGAAAGCACGATAAATCTTTTAAGTGAGTACCATAAGAAGTATAGATTGAGAAAAGGTATGTTAAAAGAAGAAGTAAGGTCCAAGGTAGAAAGTAATTTTAAGACTAGAGAAATGGATATTTTACTAGAAAAATTATCTACAGAAAATATTATAAAAATAGAAAATAATATAATATCATTATTTGATTTTGAAGTTATCTTAAATGACAAACAAAGAGAAATAGCAAAAAAAATAGAAAAAAGGCTAAAATCATGTGGAGTTTCTTCAATATTGACAATAGATGAAGTTTCTGAAGGAAATCATAACTATGCTGAAGTATTAGAGTCAATGATAGGTAACAAAGTAGAGAAATTGGATGATTTGTATATAATGGATAAAGATATTTATGAAGATGCAAAGAATACTTTAATAAATTATATAAAAGAAAATAAGGAAATAACACTAGGAGAATACAGAGATTTGATAGATTCTAGTAGAAAAAATTGTATGATTATATTAGAAAACTTTGATAGAAATAAAATAACTAAGAGAATAGAAAACAAAAGAATTTTGTTTTAGCGGAAAATGTCTGTTTTTGCTTTGAGGTATAAAGAAGGAATTATAATGTCGAGTATCGTATAAATTAATTAGTATAAAATATTAATTAAGAGGAAGTGTAAAGTATTGAAGAATATAATACCTGCTGTGAAACCAGATATAAAAGAAAGAGAAGACATGAGCCTTTTATTTATAATAATGGGCTCAGTGCTTTTGTTATTTATTATAAAAGATACAAATAAATATGAAATTTTACTGCATGCTGTATATGCTACATTCTTAATAGCTACAGGGATGATTATATTTAATACTACAAAATTTAAGGTAGATTCATTTTCTACATTTTTGGGGTTAGTATTTGCAGCAACTGGAGTATTGGAGTGTATATATTTATTTAATTGTTTAGGTGCTAGAGAAGAAGTTATAATTGGAACTAACATTACAATATCAGCAATAACAGATTTATTTCCTATACTAGGTGTGTATTTAAGTTTTAAATTTGTTAAAGATAATAAACAAATTCATTCGAGCATAATTTTATTTGTAGTAGCTGTAGTTTTGACAACATCATCTTTATTCATAATATCTGGAATTTGTAACTCTTTAGACAGAGGGACATTACACTATACCTTAGGGGTTGTTACATCTATATTTATGATAATTGCCTCTATTATGAGTGGAATTGAACTAAACTCAAGTTCAAACGTAAATAAATGGGAATATAGTGAAAAAAAGTTTTTTAATAGAATAATAATAATAACAATCTTATCAAGAGTTCCAAATTTACTACATATAGTAATTGGTAATAGGCATATAGAAGGTATGTTATCACAAATAATAATAAATGTATCATTATACTATTTATATAATTATATAGTATCTAAGAATATTAAGAAAACAGCATTGGAATTACATGATACAAATGAAGAATTAACAATAAAAACGGAAAGTTTGAAAGAAAAAAACAAAAAATTAATATATGAAACAGAAAAAATAGAAGAACTTAAAGAAATACTTATAAAAAGAGAATTACGATTACAGTCTACTTTAGATGTTGCTGTAAATAGTATAGTTGTGTTTAGTAAGGATGGAGAAATTACATATGCAAATAAAAGTTTTAGAAATATTTTTGGAGATTATAAAGAACAAGGTAAATTAAGTAATAAAGTTAAAAATTTTAATGACTTAATAGAAAGCATTAATTATGTATTTATCAATAAAAAAAATATAGAAAAATTTATTGATACAAGTGATAATAAGGTTTACCAAGCTATATTTGCTCCTTTAATCATAGCTACACAAATAGAAGGAGTCTTATGTGTATTAAAGGATAAAACTAAGAAAAAGGAATATGAACGAAAATTTATTGAAGCAAATAAGAGAAGTGAAGACTTTTTAGAAAGTGTTGGAGATGGTATAGTAGTACTTGAAGGTAGTAATAAAATATATGTAAATAATGCATGTAGACAAATATTTAAAGAGACGTTAGAAAATATCGATTTTTCATCAATATGTAAAAGTGAAGAAAGTATAGAAAAAAGGTATGTAATAGAGGGTGAAGTAAAATATGTAGAGATGAGTTTTTCTCATTATAATAATGAAGGAACTTATAAAACTATTATTGTAATACGTGATACAACTTCTCGAAAGATATCACAAATAAAACTTGAAGAAAGTCAATCATCTTATTCAAGATTTATAGATATACTACCTGATGGTATATGCTTGTTAAGAGAAGACTTAAGTGTAAATTATGCAAATAAGTCATTTTTAGATATGCTATCTTTTACAAGTATAGATGATGTAAAAGATTCTAATATTAAGATATTAATGAATGCAAATACTGAAGAAAAAATAAAATTTACTGAAAATATGACTAAAGTTTTAAATGAAAATAAAAGTATACTTCTACTAGAATATGAATTAATAAATAATTATGATGATATAGTAGAAGTAGAATTAAGTGCATTACCTTTTGCGATATATAACACTAGATATATAATGCTTATTATAAAAGATTTAGCACATAAAAAATACTCTGAACAAGCTGAAAAAGAGTTGCTTGAAAGATTTAAAACAGATAAAATAAAAACTGAGTTTTTCGCAAATATGTCTCATGAGTTAAAAACACCATTAAATGTTATATCAAGTTCAAATCAATTGGTAGATTCTTTTTATAGAAGCGAAAAAATAAAAGACTATAATAATAATATTAAATCTCATGTTGATTTAGTTAGACAAAGTTCCTATAGACTTCAAAGATTGATAAATAATATTATAGATTTGACAAAGATGGAGTCTGGGTTTTATACACTTAAACTTGCAAAATACAATATTGTATCTGTAATAGAAGATTTGTTTATGAATATAGAAGAGTATGCAAGTAGAAAAGATATAAGAATTCTATTTGATACAGAGCTTGAAGAAATCAATGTTTATGTAGACAAGGCTGAAATTGAGAGAATTATGCTAAATCTATTATCAAACTGTATTAAATTTACTGATAATGGAGGATGGATATACGTAAACATTTATTATAAAATAGATAAAGTAATCATAAGTGTTAAAGATACTGGCGTTGGTATACCTCAAGATAAATTGGAGTTGATTTTTGAAGAGTTTTCACAAGTTGACAAGACTTTATCTAGAAACACTGAAGGAAGTGGAATAGGACTTGCTATAGTTAAGAACCTAGTAAGTCTTCATGGTGGAGATATAGAAGTAATAAGTGAAGTTAATAAGGGTACAGAATTCTTAATTTCACTGCCAATGAAAAGTTTTAGTAATGAGTACTATACAGAAGATAAGAGAATATATAATCTTCAAGAAAAAATAAAAATAGAATTTTCTGATATATATTATTAAAAATTTATTATAATTGTAAAAATAAAATATCCTATATTTAGTATAGTATACTATAAAAGAAAAGCTAGACTATCATAAAAATGATTTTTTATGTTAGTCTAGCTTTTGTTAAAGTTAAATGTATTTTGTATCTATATGTGAGAGCATATAATTTCTAAATTACCTTCAAAGCCAAAATCTCCAAAGTTATTTGGTAATATAAAATGTATACCTTTTTTTAAATCATATTCTATAGAATTGTGTATCAATTTACCAGCTCCATCCAGTACACTGTACAAAGAAAAAGGTGTGTTGTGAGTAAAATTACATTTTCCAAAAATGTCTAATTTATAAACACTAAAAAATTCATTTGATACAAATGTTGTACATTTAAAGCTTGGTGTTGATACAGTTTTATAATCAGTATCAAAATTTGTATGAGGAACATTTGTAACTTCTATTGATTTTTGAACATGAAGTTCACGTTTATTTCCTAAGTTATCGGTTCTATCATAATCATAAACTCTATAAGTGGTATCTGAATTTTGTTGAGTTTCTAAAATTAATGTTCCCTTACATATAGCATGTATAGTTCCGCTTGGAACATAGAAAAAGTCACCTTTTTTTATATTAACTTTTCTAAGCAGTTTGTCCCACTCATTATTATTTATCATTTCTATAAATTCTTCACGAGATTTTGCATTGTGACCTATTATAATTTCTGCATCCTCAGAACAGTCTATTACATACCAACACTCTGTTTTACCTAATTCTCCATTTTCATTTTTTTGAGCATATTCATCATTTGGATGAACTTGAACCGATAAATTGTCATTGGCATCTAGTATTTTTGTAAGTAAAGGGAATTTATCTCCAGGTGTATTACCAAACAATTCTCTATTTTTCTCCCATAATTCAGATAGCTTTTTATCTTTATATTCTCCATTCTCTATCAGACAATCTCCATTTTTATGAGAACTTATAGCCCAACATTCACCTGTTGTTGGTGATTTTATCTCATAGTTAAATTTATCTCTAAGTGCAGTGCCACCCCATATTCTATCCATAAAAATAGGTTTTAAAAATAATGGTTCCATAATATTGTTCCTCCTATGATATTAAATTTATCCTACAAATAATTATATATAAATAGATTATAAAATCAATAGTAAAAAAGTTTTGTCCCTTGAAATGACATAAAGTATAAGGAGTTATGAAACAAGATAAACTATGATATATAATATAAAGGTTTAAATTGGAGTGATAATCATGGAGAGATTTAAAGAAGAAAATCAAAAATATAAAAAAGAATTCTTGAAATTGTTGGAGGAATGGGTAAGTATACCTTCCTTTTATGATAAAAATACTGTATCTAAAGATATGCCTTTTGGAAAAGGTGTATATGATGCATTAAACTGGTTTGAAAATTTAGGTAGAGAAAACAATTTCACTGTTAAAAATATAGATAATCATGCTGTTTATATTGAATATGGAGATGGTAAAGATTATATAGATATATTTGGACATTGTGATGTTGTAAATCCAGGAGAAGGATGGGATAGTGAGCCATTTAAGCTAGATATTATAGGTGATAAATTAGTTGCTAGAGGTGTTTCAGATAATAAGGGTCCTATGATAGCAAATTTTTTGGCATTAAAAATGATAAAAAGTCTAAATATAGATTTAAAGAGAAAAGTTAGATTAATTGCTGGAGGAAATGAAGAAAGTGGATTTAAGTGCATAAAGCACTATTATAGCAAAGAACCACATGGTGTATATGGATTTACCCCAGATGCTAAATTTCCTGTACTAAATGGAGAAAAGGGTGGAGCAATAATAAAGCTAATGCTGGATATAGATGATAAATATCTAGATTTAAGTGGTGGAATAGAGTTTAATACAATTCCAGATAAAGTGTATATAAAAAATATTAAAAATTTAAGTAATGACTATATAAATTCTGATTTTAATAATGTTTCAATAAGTTTTAATGATGGTAAGTATATTGTGAATGGGAAAGGTGGACACTCATCTAAACCTGAAAAAGCAATAAACCCCATATTAGATACAATTAAAGTTTTAGCAGAAAATCTTGATGAGGATTGGGCAAAAGACTTGTATAAGCTAATAAATAAAGATAATATAGATGGAAAACTGTTTGGCTTAAATGTTGAAGGGAAATGTGGAATTCTATCAATGGTTCCGACAATAATAAATATAAAAGATGGAAAGCTTGAAGTAATTTTAAGTGTTAGATATCCTGAAGTATTGACAGTTGAAGAGATAATAGAAAAATTTGATTTGTATATAAAAAGAAATAATATTAATAAATTTGAGTTTATTGGGGAAAATTTAAAGCAAGCAAATTATATAGATGAGAATTCAAAACTTGTAGAGAGTTTACATGAGATATATGTAAAGTATTCTGGAGACTCAAAAAGTGTTGTTAGAGTAACCAGTGCAGGAAGCTATGCAGCTGAAATGAAGAACTCAGTAATATTTGGGTGTGAATTTCCTGATGGTAGTTTTGGAAATGTTCATAGTGCAAATGAATTTGCTAGCTTAGATAGATTTATAACTGCAATAGGTATCTATGCGGAGGCAATAGTTACATTATGTAATAATATATAAATACAAAATGTCCCTTATATAGACATATTATATATATAACTAAAATTTTATTTGATATATAATTGAAATCAAAGAGAAGGTGATACAATGATAACTAAGAAACATGCAGTAATAGTAAAAAGTTTAAGCAATAAAGATGGATATATGACATCAAATGAACTAGCTATTAAATTAGATGTATCTACTAAAACTATTAAAAGATATATAGCAGATTTAAATGGTATTTTGAGTAAGTATGATTTAGAAATCGATTCTTCAAGAGGCATAGGATATAAGTTAAGTGGCTCTAAAACTAACATAGCAAAGGCTGTTAAAGAAGCAAATAAATATATAAATGGTTTCTTGGATGATTCTGAAGAAGCAAGGATATCAAATATAATATGTATGCTGATTAACAGAAATTATATGAGTATAGAAGTAATGGCAGAAGAATTAAATCTAAGTATAGCAGCCATAAATAAATTGTCTAGTAAGCTTAAAAGAAAACTTGAAAAGTATGACTTAGTTATAAAATCTAAACCTTATTATGGAAGCTATATATATGGTGAAGAAATTAATATAAGACAGTTGATTACTGATTATGCAATAAAGTTGGATGAGAAGAGTAAAATCAAAGTATTTTTGGATGATATCAGTGAAAACGATATAAATTCCATAGAAAGTATTTTAGAAAAGCATTTAAGAGAAAAAGAAACAATAATTTCAGATAAAGATTTTAATCTTTTACTTTCAAAAATAATAGTTTCTGTGTTTAGAAGTAAGAGAGGTCATAGTAAAAATATAAATTTAATAGATACAGGATATAGATTTCATAATTACAGTTTTATAGAAAAGCTTATGAAAGAAATATCTGATAAGGTTGGATTTAAACTTATTGAAGATGAAGTAATTTATATTTCAAATTATTCTGGTGTAATAGCATATAGAGGTGCACAGGGAATAAAAAATGCAAGTGAAATTGAAGAAAGAATAAGTTGTGTTATAAGTAGTGCTCTTCAAGATATACTACTTATCTCAGGAAGTGATTATACAAAAGATGAAGAGTTTATGATAGCGATATCTGACCATATAAAGAGGTTTTTAAATAGAGCAAAAGCTAATATAAAATCTAATAATCCACTACTTCATCAAATAAAAGAGAAATTTCCAATAGCTTTTAACTTAGCTGTGTTTTTATCAAATAAGATAGAAACTGAATTTAATTTAAAATTAGATGAGGATGAACTTGGATATATAGCTATTCATTTTGCTGCTTCAAATGAAAGAATGAAAAAAAATACAAGTAAGAAAATTTGTATAGTTTGTCACTATGGTATAGGTACAGGTCAGCTTCTTTCTGAAAAATTAAAGCAAAATATAAGTGATTTAAATGTTGTAGGTGTTTATCCATTTAGATATCTTGATATGGCAATAAGTCAAGATGTTGATTTGGTAGTATCGACGGTTGAATTAAAAGGATATGAAAAGCCAGTACTATATATAGAAAATATTTTTGATGATAGCGTAATTGAAAACGTAAACAAAGCCTTTTATGAAAAGGAAGAAAGAAGAAAAATAATAAGTAATATGTTTGATGAAAGAGCTTTTTTCAGTATAAAAGCAAATACAAAAGAAGAAGTTATACTTTCGCTTTCAAACAAGTTAAAAGAAAGAGACTTTATAGAAGAAAGTTCAATAAAAAGCATAATAGAAAGAGAAAATATTTCATCAACTGAAATAGGAAATCTAGTAGCTATACCTCACACAATAGTGAAGGGAGATAAAAAATCTATAATCGGAGTTGGAATACTTGAAAATCCAATAATTTGGGATAAACAAGAAGTTCAACTAGTATTTATGGTATTTTTTAATACTAAAGAAAAACATAATTTTTCAATATTTAAATACCTTTACAATTTTATAAAAGATGAGGGTGGTGTAAGAGGAATTATTAAAATATGTGACTTTGATAAATTAATGGCACTAATAGGTAATTAAGGAGGAAATTAACAATGGGAACAAACATATTTAACAAAGAATATGTATTTTTAAATACTGAGGCTAAGTCTAAGGTTGAGGTTTTAAAATTTATAGCAAAGAAAGCTAAAGAATTAAATTTAACAGAAGATGAAAATCTAGTATATGAAGGTTTAATAGCTAGAGAAGAGCAATTTACTACAAATCTAGGAGAATCTATAGCAATACCTCATACTAAAAATGATGCAATTGAAAATCCAGCAGTAGTGGTACTAAAGTTTAATGATGATGTTGTTTGGAACGAAGGTGAGGACAATGTCAAATTGGCAATAAGTTTACTTATGCCAGGAAAAAGTAAAGAAAACATACACCTTAAATTATTATCATCTCTTTCAAGAAAATTAATAAATAAAGATTTTAAAGATTCTCTTTTAAAGAGTGATAATGTGGAAGAAATCGCTAATTTAATAAATGAAGCTTTAGGTTTATAGATAAATACTAAGGTTAAAATAAAAAAATAATTAAAGTAAATAGGAGGAATTTAAAATGAATAAAAAATTAGTAGCATTATGTGCTTGTCCAATGGGACTAGCTCACACTTTTATGGCAGCAGAAGCAATAGAGCAAGCTGCAAAGGCATTAGGTTATGAAGCAAAAGTTGAAACTCAAGGTGCAGATGGTGTGCAAAATGAATTAACAAGAGAAGACATATTAGGAGCAACTATGATAATACATGCAGTAGCAATAACACCAGAAGGTATGGAAAGATTTGATGGTTGTGAAGTTTATGAGGTTGAATTACAAGAAGCTATAAAGAATGCAGAAGGTGTTATAAAGGAAATAGAAGAGGATTTAGGAATATAATAAATTTACTGTGGAGGAAATAGAATGGCAATCAAGAAAAAAGTTATAAACAGTTCAGGTGCTTCTACAACAGGAGGCAATAACGCAGGAAAAACTACTCCATCTAATCCAACTCAATCAAAGGGAAATGGAAAGTGGAAAGAAGTTAGTAAACATATAATGACAGGTATATCGTATATGATACCAGTCTTAGTAATGGGTGGACTTATAGGAGCTTTATCTCAATTAATACCATATGCAATATTAGGACTTGACCCATCTGTAGGTATAGTTGATGCTATGAACTCAGGTGAATTTACAGGATTTAAGCTTAGTCTTTTAAACATGGCACAATTAATGTCAAACTTCGGATTTACTCTGTTTGGATTTGCAATACCACTATTTGCAGCATTCTGTGCAAATTCTATAGGTGGAAAAACAGCCTTAATCGCAGGATTTATAGGTGGATATGTAGCTAATAAACCTGTAGGGGTACCACAATTCGTAGATGGACAATGGACAGAAGTTGTACCAGTTGCATCAGGATTCTTAGGCGCAATATTAATAGCATTTATAATAGGATATTTTGTAAAATGGTTAAATAAATCTATAAAAGTTTCTCATAACTGGTTAGCTTTTAAAACAACATTTTTAATACCACTAATAGCATCATTAACTTGTATGGTATTGATGATATTTATAATAACTCCATTTGGTGGATTAATTAATGAAAGTATGAAAAACTTCTTAACAGCAGCAGGAGCAGCAGGAGAGTATGTATATGCAACAGCTTTAGCAGCAGCTACAGCATTTGACTTAGGTGGACCAATAAATAAAGCAGCAGGATTCGTTGCACTTGGTTTGACTACAGAAAATGTATTACCAATAACAGCAAGAACAATAGCTATAGTTGTTCCTCCAATTGGATTAGGACTTACAACTTTATTAGATAAAAGATTAGTAGGAAGAAGAGTATATGATAGACAATTCTATCAAGCAGGAAAAACTTCTATATTCCTATCATTTATGGGTATATCAGAGGGAGCGATACCATTTGCACTTGAGAGACCAGGTTTTGTTATACCTTTAAATATAGTAGGAAGTATAATAGGAGCTATTACAGGTATAATTTTAGGGGCAATTCAGTGGTTCCCAGAGTCGGCTATATGGGCATGGCCTTTAGTAGATAACTTATTTGGATATGTAATAGGTATAGCAGTTGGTGCTATATTCATAGCTGTAGGGAATGTATTTTACAGAAATAAATTAATAAAAGATGGTAAACTTGTTGTAGATTATATTGATTAATTTATAAATTTTACTATCTAGAATAACCTTGGCTGGTAATATTGATTGAAACAATATTACCAGCCTTACCTATATGACTAATTAAGGGTGGTGAAGATAAAATTATGAATAAAATAGAAAAAATAAGAAAGTATCTTAAAGAGTATAATATAGATGGAATTCTTATTAATAGTTCTACCAATAAGTTTTATATTGGAAATTTATTTAGTTCATCAGGCTATGTTTTTATAACAAAAGATAAACAATATATAATAGTAGATTTTAGATACTTTGAAGAAGTTAAAAGAAAATCAGATTTATTTGATGTTATATTAATGGATAAAAATAGAAGGTATTTTGACATAATTAATGATATTTGTAGAAATCAAAATATAAAAGAAATTGGCTTTGAAGGAAGTGAAGTATCTTTTGACTCATATAAAAGTATGAGTAACAAATTAAATGTAACTTTAAAATCAGTTGATTTATCTACTCTAAGAAAAGAGAAAGATGAAGATGAAATAAAATATATAAAAAAAGCTTGTGAAATAGTAGATGCTACATTTTATCATATAATTGACTTTATAAAAGTTGGTATGAGTGAAATGCAAGTAGAAAATGAAATTGTACGATTTATAAAAGAATTAGGTGGACAAAAAGAGTCATTTGATACTATAGTTGCATCTGGTTTGAGAGGAGCCTTACCTCATGGAAAAGCAAGTGAAAAAATTATAGAGTATGGAGATTTTGTTACATTCGATTTTGGAGCAAAGTACAATAATTATTGTTCAGACATTACTAGAACTATTTGTATGGGAACTACAAATAAGGAGCTGGAAAAAATATATAATATAGTAAAGAAAGCTAATGAAGAGTGTATAAAAGTTTTAAAGTCAGGTATGACTACTGGTGAAATAGATAAGGTTGCAAGAGATATAATTAGTTCATATGGATATGGTGATAATTTTGGACACAATCTAGGTCATGGTGTAGGTATTATGGTTCATGAGTATCCAGCATTAGCTCCAGAATCAAATGAAGTATTAAAAGAAGGTATGGTTGTAACTATAGAGCCTGGTATATATGTACCAGAACTTGGAGGAGTAAGAATTGAAGATGATGTACTTATAACTCAAGATGGCTGTATGAGATTGACTACATCTACCAAAGATTTAATAGTTGTAAATTAAAAATAAATTGTAGCTAAGTATTTTTATAATAATAAGAAAAGACGAGGTAAATTTAAATGTATAATTTTGATGATAGACCAAATAGAGTAAGTGAAAAGTGTAGAAAGTGGGATTTGAACATTATAAGAGATAAATTTGGAGATATTAAAGAAGATTTTGTGCCAATGTGGATTGCTGATATGGATTTTAAAATACCAACAGAAATAGAAAATAAATTTATTGAAGCTGTAAAAAGAGGTGTATTTGGATATACATACTGTTATGACGAATTCTATGATTCAGTTATTGGATGGCAAAAAGATATGCATAAAGTAAATGTAGAAAGAGAATGGATTACATTGACTTATGGAACTGTGTCAACACTTCACTATGTAGTACAAGCTTTTTGTAAAAAAGGAGATAGTATAATATTAAATACACCAGTTTATGACCCATTTGAATCATCAGCTAAAAAGCAGGGTGTAAATGTAGTTTGTAATACATTAGATGTGATAAATGATAGATATTATATAAATTTTGATAGATTAGAATCTCAAATTAAAGAAAATAAACCTAAGCTAATGATGTTTTGTACACCACATAATCCATCAGGAAGAATTTGGTCAATTGAAGAAATGACGAAAGTAGCAATTATATGTAAAGAAAATAATGTTATTTTAGTTGCAGATGAAGTACATGCAGAGCATATTCATTATGGAGAATTTAATTCTATTCTTAAGCTTGAAAGGGAACTTTTAGAAAATATTATCCTATTGACATCACCAAATAAAGGTTTTAATCTTGGAGGATTAAAGACTTCTTATTCAATAGTCATAAATAAGGATATAAGAGATATTTTTAGAAATAAATTAAAACAAAATTCTATAACTTCTCCAAATGTGTTTGGAATAATAGGATTAATAACAGCTTATGATGAGTGTAGAGAGTGGTTAAGTGGTGTAAATAAATATATAAAATCAAATTATGAACTTTTAGAAACTTGGGTAAATAAATATAGTAAGATAAAATTGATGAAGATGGAATCATCTTACTTAGCTTGGATGGATATAAGTGGATTAGGTATAAGTGCAAGTGAGTTTACAGATAAGTTGGCTATAGATACGGGAGTATTGTTAGAAGATGGAAGTCATTTTGTAAAAGATGGTGAGAACTATGTTAGAATAAATTTAGGAACTCAAAAAGAAAACGTAATTGAAGCTTTAAATAGAATGGATTTGTTTGTAAAGTCACTATAAAAAGTTAGTTGTATTATTTATTGAAAATATAAAAATGTAGGTTGTTGTAGGGATATACTAAAAAACATCAAAAAATAAGGTTTATAGACAACAAGATGTAATTCAATTGTAAAAGTAAATATATTTAATGATAGGCATTTCTGATGAAATGTCTATTTTTATATATGTTTTGTAAAGTTTCCTTTACAAAAATAAAAGCAAGTGCTATATTATATATGTAAAGGAAACTTTACAAAAAGGAGGAAATATTTTTGAAAAACCGTGTAGAAGATTTAAGAAAGAAAAAAGGTCTTAATCAAGAGGACTTTGCAAAAATTCTTAAGGTTTCAAGGCAGACGATTAGTTCTATTGAAAATGGAAAATATAATCCATCTTTAGAACTTGCATTTCAAATATCTGATTTTTTTGAAATGTCGATTGAAGAAATATTTTTATGGAAGGAGATATAGTTCATGGAAAAGAGAAATTTAAGAATAGGAATTGTATTTGTAGTTTTAGGTGTTACTTTCTTGTTTCTTTGTTTAATGACTGGTAATAAGTTAGGTTCTTTGTTTGCTGGATTAGCAGGAGGATTTGGATTTGGTGGAATTTCTGCAATTTATCGATATTTTTACTGGAATAAGCATAAAGAGGAATACAAAGAAAAGCTTGAAGCAGAAGACATCAATCTTCATGATGAAAGGAATGTTATGTATAGAGATAAAGCAGGAAGATATGCTTATATTGTGTGTATGATAATAATTCCTATATCTGCTTTTGTTTTCTCTGTACTACATGCCTTAGATATATACAACTCATTGGTAATCATTATATATCTATCTGTTTTATGGATTGTTTTGTATGTTGTAGGTGTTATTTATTATCGAAAGTTAAAGAATAATGGGTAGTGTTTTATATAAATTAAACTATAAATATGGTATATACATAAGTACAATTTGTTTTAGATTACTTAGTATATACCATATTTTATATAAAACTTAAATTTTCATTAGTTGTATGATAACTATTTAAGTTCTTATGTATTTTGTATGTATATAGACATTGACATTATTTAAACTCACTATTTATTGAACTTTTCAATAGAAAAAGCCTTGTCTGTAAGTTTAAAATTATTTTGTATGCCATTAGTTAAATATACTTTTTTATCTTTGGTTATAAATATAGCATCTACATTATCAATACTATTAATTAAATCCATGCCTTTTTCAAGTCCAAGTCCAAATGTAGAAGTGGATAAAGCATCACAATTAATAGATTTATCAGATATTATTGTAACACTACTTAAGTTGTTCTCAAAAGGATACCCTGTAAATGGATTTAACATATGGTGATATATTTTGCCATCTTTTTCTATAAATCTCTCATAAATTCCAGATGTAACAACAGATTTATTTGTAGTTTCTATATTTCCTATAGATTCTCCATTTTTGCTAGTTGGGTCTTGAATACCAATTTTAAAAGGTTTGTTATTTTTGCTATCTTCTAGAGTAAATATATTACCTCCCAAGTTTACTAAAGCTTTTTTTACACCTTCTAATTTCAAATAGCCTACGATTTTATCAGCAGCATATCCTTTAGCTATTGCCCCTAAATCAATTTTCATATCTTCTTTAGCTAATTTTATAGATTTATTTTTTTCATCTAATATAATATTTTTGTAATCAATGAGAGGAAGAAGTTCGTTTATCTCAGAGTCATTTGGGACTTTAGCCTTGTCTGTTCCAATTGCCCATAGATTGGATAGTGGACCAATTGTTATATCAAAGTATCCATTTGACAACTTAGAGTATTCTATAGCCTCTTGTACAACAAAAAATGTATCATCAGAAACTTTGACAAAATCTTTACCAGCATTATCATTTATTTTAGAAACATCGCTTCCTGGTATATGAGTACTCATCTTGTTATCAATATATCTTAAAATTGAATCACATTCATTTAAAATTTTATCACTTTTTGATTCTTTTGTATTAAATATAGTAACTTCATTTACTGTACCAAGGTAATAGCTTGTCTTACTATATTTAGTATTTTGACTTGAACTCCTAAAAAATGAAAATAAAATTAATGCTAAAATCAATATCACAAAAATAAATGTGATTTTTTTCTTATTCATGGTATATTCCTCCTATGAAATTGTGTTATTATCTTATTATAGCATAATTTCATAGGAGGACAAAAAATGAAGAAAAAAGACATTCTTCTTATTTTAGGTGTTTTGATTGTTATTACAGCATGTTATGGAATAATAACTGTTATAAATTCTAAAAATGCTGGAAGTATTGAAATTTATGTAGATAATAAATTGTATAAGACTGTTTCAATAAATGCCAAAGAAGAATTTAAAATAGAAAATAGAGGAGGGTACAATATAGTTAAAATTCACGACAAAGGTGTAGAGATAATAGATGCTTCATGTCCTGATAAGGTGTGTGTACATACAGGTTTTATAAACAAACCAAGTCAAAGTATAGTTTGTATACCTAACAGAGTGAGCATAAAAATAAATACTAATGAAAAAAATGACAATCAAGAGGACATAATTTCTAAATAAAACAATAAATAAAAATAGCTGAAAGGAATTGGTGATAACTATGGTTAATTTAGGAAACGATTGGAATGAATTATTAAAAGAAGAATTTGAAAAAGAATATTATTTGAATTTAAGAAAATTCCTTATAGATGAATATAAGACACGTCAAATTTTTCCTAATATGCATAACATATATGAAGCTTTAAAACACACTTCATATAAAGATACAAAAGTTTTAATACTAGGACAAGACCCCTACCATGGAGATAATCAAGCTCATGGTTTAGCTTTTTCAGTTCAACCACAAGTAAAAACTCCACCATCTCTATTAAATATGTACAAAGAGTTAAAAGAAGATTTAGGATGCTTTATACCTAATAATGGATACTTAATGCCTTGGGCAGACCAAGGTGTTTTACTTTTAAATACAGCACTTACTGTTAGAGCACATGAAGCTAATTCTCATAAAAATAAAGGGTGGGAAATTTTCACAGATAGAGTAATTTCTATTTTAAGTGACCGTGAAGACCCAGTAATTTTTGTATTGTGGGGAAGTAATGCACGTAAAAAAGTAGAATTGATTGATACAAGTAAGCATTATATTTTGGAAGCACCTCATCCAAGTCCATTATCAGCAAGTAAAGGTTTTTTTGGATGTAATCACTTCTCTAAGATAAATGAAATTCTCGAAAAGCTAGGAAAAGAACCTATCAATTGGCAGATAGAAAATATATAAAGATAAAAGGTAACAAAACGATAACAAAACAACAATAAACAATGACATTGTTGTAACTAATAGAAATATGCTTTAATAGTTGAAAATACTATATATGCATATTTCTATTTTTTTGTCAAGTTGACAACTCTTGAAAAAATAGTTACAATTTAGTTACACAAAAAACAAAAAAGAAATTTACGAAGCAGAATATTACGAAGCAAAATATATAGTGTAAAAAATTTGAGGGAGGAAATTTTATATGAATTTAAAGAAATTGAGTAATGTTAAAGTCTCGGCAATGGCGGTTGTTTTATCAGTTGGAATTTTATCAGGATACTCTGCACTTAATAAACAAGTAACATTGGTAGTAAAAGGAGAAGAGAGAACTGTATCTACATTTAGATCTAATGTAGGAGACCTTTTGGAAGCTCAAAACATTAGCTATGATGGAAATGATATAGTTAGTTTGGATGTAAATTCAAAGTTATCTAATGGAGATAAAATAGAAGTAATTGATGTTAAGGAAAAAACAGTTGTAGAGACTAAAGACATTCCATTTGAAGTTACAGTTGTTGAAGATAACTCTTTGTCAAAAGGAGATTCTAAAGTTAAAGAAGAAGGAAAATCTGGTAAAAGTGAATTAGTATATAAAGAAACTTATCACAATGGTAAGAAAGTAGAAAAGGAATTTGTGAAAAAAGTTGTTACATCTGAGCCAGTTAATAAAGTTGTAAATAAAGGAACAAAAGTAGAAATGCAAGTAGCTTCATCAAGGGGAGAAAGTTCAAGAAGGATGGCTTCATCTTCTTCAAGTAGCAGTAGTAGTAACAATGGTAGAAGTATGAGAGTTGTAGCAACTGCATATTCTGGTCATAGTATAACTGCAACAGGAACAAAGCCTAAGTGGGGAACAATAGCTGTAGACCCTAAGGTTATACCATATGGAACGAAAGTATATATACCTCAATTTGATATGGTATTTACTGCTGAAGACTGTGGTGGTGCAATAAAAGGAAATAAAATTGATATATTTATGAATGATTCAAAGACAGTTTATAACTGGGGAAGAAAAACTATAGATATACGTATATTAAAATAATTAAATAATTTGTATTTATACTGGAAATTATATTTTGATTAAATAGAGGAAAATTCTTTATAGATAATTAAAATATGCTTTCCAGTTTTTAAGTTTATAAATATAATTATAAATATAATAAGAAGATATATAAATATTAATTGCTATAGATAAAAACTATTTAAAATATGATTTACTATCAAATTAATCTATAAAAATTGTTGCAAAGAGTCAAAATATATGATATTATAGATTTCGTTGAGAAACGTTTCGTTATGGGAGTGGATGGGTGCCGGTGTGCCCTCTAGTCTTCAAAACTAGTATGAGGGGTTAAGAGCCTCTTAGGTGGGTTCGATTCCCACGCATTCCCGCCAGTATAAAGGGTATCTTTTAATATTAAAAGATACCTTTTTAAATTTAAAAATTATTTTGAGATAATTTACTTTTAGTGATATATAATATTTAGTATTATATAATGTAAATTTTCTAATACTAATATTATGTATATAAAAGTGTAGGAGAGTGGAAAAATGGAAAATAACTTTACAACGAGGACTAGTTTTCTAGTTGGAGATGATGGGATAGAAAAACTTAAAAATTCAAATGTAATAGTATTTGGAGTTGGAGGAGTAGGTAGTTTTACTGTTGAAGCTTTAGCAAGAGCTGGAGTGGGTAATCTCACTATTGTCGATTTTGATGATGTAGATATAACAAATATAAATAGACAAATACCAGCATTACATTCAACTGTGGGAAAATATAAAGTTGATGTTATGGAAGAAAGGATTTTAGATATAAATCCTAATATTAATATAAAAAAAATAAGAAATCTTTATAATAAAGATACTAGCAGTGAAATATTAATTGAAAAATATGATTATGTTGTGGATGCAATAGATATGGTAAGCTCAAAGATACATTTAATTGAAACATGTGAAAAAAAAGGTTTAAAAATAATAAGCTCTATGGGGATGGGAAATAAATTAGACCCAACTAAAATAGTTGTTACTGATATACACAAAACAAGCACTTGTCCTCTAGCTAAAGTCATGAGAAAAGAGCTTAGAGATAGAGGAATTAAAAAATTAAAGGTGGTATATTCAACTGAACAACCAATAGAACTTAAAAAGAAAGTTATGAATGGGAAAAAGGTAACACCAGGTAGTGTATCATTTGTGCCATCTGCTGGAGGACTAGTAATTGCATCTGTAATAGTTAATGAATTATTAGGGGAATAAATGTTAAATGTTTTATTTATAAATTTTATAGACACATTTTAAAGGCTAAAAGCATCAATATAAAACCATTTTATGTTGATACTTTTAGCCTAGTTCTGTTATGTAGTTACAGTTTTATTTCTTATGTTAAGTGTCTATTTTATATTTGTGTTTTGTAAATATCATTTTACCATCACTATAAAAAACAATATCACCTATTTTATCTGTCCTATAAATTGATATATTGTTTTGTTTTAAATTATTGATAACTTCCTTATGAGGATGACCGTATTGATTTTTATATCCACATGATATTGCGGCTATATCTGGATGAATTTTTTCAATAAATTCTGACGTAGTTGATGAATTGCTTCCATGATGACCTATTTTTATAAAATTGATATTATCTAATTTAAAATAATGTAAAATTTCTTTTTCAATTGGTTCTTCAGCATCGCCCATAAATAAAAATGAGGTGTCATTAAAGTTTAATTTAAAAACTATTGAATTTAAATTAGATTCTTCTTGTATATATGAAGGACTTAATACATATATATTTATATTGTTATCAATATTTAAAACATCATCTCTGTATAGATACTGAATAGATAGTTTTTTATCATTACAAGAACTTATTAGGTTTTGATAAGCTTCACTTTCTGTTGATTGTTCAGGCATATAGATGGAGTTTACATTAAATTTTTTTATGACATTATCAAGACTACCTATATGGTCGGAATCTGGGTGTGTGGCTATTATTATATCGATGGTTTTTATTCTTTTTTGTTTCAAGTAACTAGTAACTATATTTCCACTATCTTCATCACCTCCATCAATTAATATATTTTTCTTTGTAGGTGTTTGTACTAAAAGACTATCACCTTGTCCAACATCTATCATATGTATAGATAGTAGAGATTTTTTGTCACAACCACTTAAAAGTGATATTATAATAAGTGTTAATAAAAAAATTTTATTTCTCAATAAAAAATCACTCCAGTCATTACATGTTTATATAATTTTATGATGGGTAATATAAGATATATGGGAACTATCCTATTTTATATTTTAGACAATATAAGTGAAATTAATACCATAACTAAATTGGAGTTTTTATAGATACAAAATAAAATTTTAAAAAATTAAGCAATAAAAAGGTAGGAGGATTTTATGTTTTTCAAAGATATTGAACTAAATTCAAAAAAGGAGCTAGACCCTTATTTTGATTTAGTAGATTATGAAGCTTGTGAGTACTGTTTTAGTACTTTATATATGTGGCAACATGTTTATAAGACAGGATATTATATAGGTGAAGATTTTGCTGTTTTAGTTGGTGAATACGAAGGAGATAGTTTCTCAATATTACCACTTGCTAAAAAAGACAAACTTCCAGAAGTTGTAGATTTTGTACTTGAGTATTTTTCACATAACAACAAAAAAATATACTTAAGAGGTATTACTACTGAAGTGGTAGAATTTCTAAAAGAAAAATACCCAAATAGATTTGAGTATATAGAAGAAAGAGATTTATTTGACTATATCTATGATGCAGAAAGTTTAAGAACATTAGCTGGAAAAAAGAATCAAAAGAAGAGAAATCACATAAATTATTTCTTAAAAGAATATGCAGGTAGATATGAAGCAAGATTATTAGATAAAGAAAACTTCAATGAATGTTTAGTATTAATGAAAGAATGGGAAAGTAACAAAGAAGAAAATAACGAATTTGATGAAAGCATGGATGATGAATTGGTTGGTATCAAAAAGATATTTAACAATTACGATATTTTAAAAGATAAAGTAAAAGTGTTTGGTGTATATGTGGATGGAAAATTAGAAGCATTTAGTATCGGAGAGCTTTTAAATAAAAACATGGCATTAATTCATATAGAAAAAGCCAATCCTGATATAAGAGGCTTATATCCATTTATAAACCAACAATTTTTAGTAAGTGAATTTGAAGATGTTGAATTTGTAAATAGAGAAGAAGACTTAGGTATTGAAGGTCTGAGAAAAGCTAAACTTTCTTACCACCCTTGTAGATTTGTTGAAAAGTACAGTGTTAGGGAGGCTTAATAAACTATATGGAGATTAGGTATGCTAAAGACGAAGAAATAGAAAGTATAAAAGAAATATGGAGTTATTGCTTTAATGACAGTGAAAGTTTCATGAAATACTATTTTAATGATAAATATAAATATGAAAATACTGTAATAGCTTTAGATGAAGGAAAAATTGTTTCCTCTCTTCAGCTAAACCAGTATAAATTAAGCTTAAATAGTAAGGTATACAATACATCGTATGTAGTAGGGGTTTCTACACTTCCTGAGGGGAGAGGAACTGGTTATATGAGTAAAGTTATTAAATTTACTTTAAATGAGTTGTATAAGAAAGGACAACTAGTATCTATATTAATGCCAATTGACTATAGACTTTATAGAAGATTTGGATATGAGCACTGTTATGACCAAATTGAATATACTATCAAAACAGATGATTTAAAAAATTTCAAGGCAAATGGAAAAATGATAAAAGCTGATTTATCACAAATTGATGATTTAATTAAAATAGATAAAGTATTTTTAAATGAGGTTAATGGTAATGTGTTAAAAGATGAACATTATTATGAAAACTTATTTAAAGAAATCCAAAGTGAAGACGGACATTTATATATCCATGAAGGTAATGAAAAAGATGGATATATAATTTATTTTCTTCAAGGAGATAAAATGTTTGTCAGAGAGCTATTTTATAAAAACATAGATGCTCTTAAATCAATGCTTAAATTTATATATAATCACAATACTCAATGTAAGATAGCTTCTATAGCTACTCCTACAATAGATAAGATAAGGTTTATATTAGACAACCCTAAAGATTGTGAGATAAAAATAAAACCTTTTATGATGGGAAGAGTTATAAATGTAAAGCAATTTATTGAAGATATAGATATTGATAAGGATATTAATAGTTCTATAAAATTATATATAGAAGATAAATTTATAGAAGAAAATAATGGACTATTCAAAGTCTCTATACAAAATAAGAAAGTAATAGTGGAAAAATTAAATAAAGAATGCACAGAAGGGCTTCAAGAGTGTTTTGATATTAAATTAGATATAAATGCTTTAACACAATTGGCATTTTCTTATACAGACGTTGAAGAAGCACTTTTATTAAATAATATAGAAGGTATTTCAAAAGAAACAATAGAAATACTTAATTGCATTTTTTCTAAAAAAGACAATTATATAAATGAATATATATAGAAGTGAAAATACGTCAAAAGATTTTAATAAATCTTTTGACGTATTCTTTTGTTTATAGAATAATTTCTTTTGTTTAAAAAATCTTTATTTGAAAATAATCTAAATAATATGTTTTATAGAGGAGTGATTATGATTCAAATAAGAAGACCTTTACTAATTATATTAATATTTGTGATAGCTGTATCTTTTATTATCACAAATAAGAAGAAAGAGGATGAAAAATTTAATGATAAGATAATAACTATACAAGGAACAGTCAAAGGAAGATTTGAAAAGCCTAGATATAATCAGTATAAAGTAGGAGCTTTCCTAATAAATGATTACACAAGAACTAAAAATTTGAAAATTGGTCAGAAAGTTAATGTTACAGGTAAATTTAAAAGTTTAGGTAAAATGAAATATGAAGATTTTGATTATGGAAGATATATAAAAAGTACTGGATATAAAGGTATAATATATATAAATAGTTATAAAATTATTGGTAAAAATAAAATATATGACTTAATAGGTAAAATAAAGCTTTACATAAATAAAACTTATAGATATTTATATAAGAAAAATTCAGATTTTATAAATTCTATATTGTTAGCAGAGGTTGAAAATTTGACAGATGAACAAAAAGAAATGTTCACTAGGACAGGAACTAGTCATGTAATATCTATATCTGGTCTTCATACAAGCATACTATGTGTTGTAATTGCTTTTCTATTAAGAGGTATAAATAAATTGTATAAATTATTAATATTGTCGATTTTTATATCTTTATATTGTATAATGGTAGGTGCGTCTCCATCTATAATTAGGTCTATAGCATTTGTTATGGTTTTCTATTTATCAGTCTTTATTAATAGAAAAAAGGATGGAATATCAACACTGTCTCTAATAGGGATAGTTTTAATTATAAATAACCCCTATGTTATATATAATGTAAGTTTTCAATTATCTTTTTTAGCTACATTCTCTATACTAATATTTTACAATAAAATAAATAGTATTATAAAATTAAGTATGGTATCATTGACAATATCGTCAAATATATTAACCTTGCCTATAATATATTATACATTTAAAGGTATACCATTGGTTTCAATCATAGGAAATTTAATAATAGTACCATTTATAGGTATAATAATGTATTTGAGTATTGCAAGTTTAATAATATTTAAAATAAGTGTAGTAATAGCTAAAATAATAGCTTTATTCAACAGCACATTGATAGAAATCATATTTTTTTTACTAGATAAACTCAGCAATTTAAATTTTGCATATATTGATATAGATAACCCTAAACTTTATATTGTAGTGATTTATTACATAGGAGTATTTTTTTACATATTTTACATAGAAGGAAAAGAGATAAAGGAGCAAGAAAATGGATTACAAGGATATTATAAGGAATATAAAAGATAAAAAACTTGAGAAAATGTATCTTTTTTATGGCAGAGAGTATTATTTAATAGAAAATGCAATAAAAGTCTTTAAAGAGAATTTAAACGAAGGAATGCTCGATTTTAACTTAGATATAATAGATGGAAAGGAAATAGTCTTAAATCAGCTTATAAGCTCTATAGAGACACTTCCTTTTATGGATGATAGAAAAATAGTAATAGTAAAAGACTTTGAGTTACTAAAAGGAAAGAAAAAGAATTTTACAGATAGCGACGAAAAATACTTGATAGAGCATTTAGATAATACTCCAGACACTACCACTATAGTTTTTGTTGTATATGGAGATATAGACAAAAGAAAATCTTTAGTTAAAAAGATAGGTAATAATGGAATTGTTTTTAATTGTGACAAGCTTTCTGATATGGACTTATTTAAGTGGATAAAAAAATCTTTTGCTCTAAATGAAGTTATAATAGAAAACTCTCAAATAATGTATTTTATTGAACAAGAAGGATATAGAGATAAAAGTAGTGAAAAGACTTTATCAGACTTAGAAAACGAGATAAATAAAATTAGTTCATTTGTTGGAAAGGGAAATAGTGTAACTAATGATGTAATAGATAAATTATCTCCTAAAAAGGTTGAAAATGATATATTTAAGTTAATTGATTATATTGGAGAGCAAAGTGCTTCTAATGCAATGAAAATATTGAATGATATGATACAAGAAGGCGAATCTGTTTTAGGTATATTTTCTATGATAGCTAGACAATTTAAAATAGTTATGCAAGTAAGACAATTACAACTAGAGGGATACTCAGCAAAACTTATAGCAGATAAATTAAAAATGCATCAATTTGTAATAGGAAAAGCATTAAAACAGACTAAAAACTTCTCTGATGATATAATCATAGAAATTTTAAACTATATATTAGAAAGCGATTATAAAATAAAAACAGGACTTATAAGGGATACTTTAGCAGTAGAAATGTTGGTTAGTAGATACTGTAAAAGGCAAGCAATGTAAAAAACTTATATATTAATAAAAAATAAATAGCAAGATATGTTATAGTTCAAAGTACAAGTAGGCTAAATTGAGTCTAAGAGTATATAATCAACTATAATATGTCTAACTATTTATTTTTTATTGTATAAATTTCCAAAATAAAAAACCCCTGCATAGGGGTTATTATATATAAGAAATATAAACTGGTAATTAAGCGTTCATACCGTTTAACTTTTGAGCTAATTTAGCTACTTTTCTAGCTGCAGCATTCTTATGTATAGTTCCTTTAGAAGCTACTTGGTATATTCTCTTTTGAGCATATTGGAACTTAACAACAGCATCCTCTCTGTTTCCAGCTGCAACAGCATCTTCGAATCTTCTTATTGCAGTTTTTATTTGAGATTTTCTAACTCTATTTAAAGCAGTTTTCTTTTCGATAACACTTATTCTTTTCTTAGCTGATTTTATATTTGCCACCGTGTTCACCTCCCTGTATTTTTTTCTCATATTCATCGTCAACATATTAGATTTTAACAGAAATAAATCTAAAAATCAAGGATTATTATTTATATATTTTAATAATGTTTTTTATTTTGATTTTTTAGACTATAGATTGTGTATAAATAATTTGCAATATCTTGTTTTTAGGTTGGTATATTTTGTGTTTTAAATATTTTAATATATATAAATTAATATTTCATTTTTGTAACAAATATTTTGATATAATACAAACTATTTACATACATTTTGATAGTATTTCCAATAATTATAAGATAATGCAAGAAATTACTCATTTTTGTAAATTTAATAAAAAATTTATAAAAATATAAATTTATATGTTTAATTAAGATAATTTTTCCAATAATTGAGATGTTTTTTTCATTTTATAGTATATTATTTAAGTAGAACTATAATATTTAGGAGGTATTTATATTATGAAAATATGTAAAAAATTATTAACTATGGGAATTTCATTCTTGTTAGTGATTTCTACTTTTCCAATAGTATCAAATGCACTAAGTTCGATTGATAGTATAAATGGTAAAGATAAGTATGAAACTTCAGCTATTATTGCAGATAGGCAGAATTATACTAAAGCCATCCTTATCAATGTGGATAATAGTTTAGCAGATGGATTATCAGCAAGTGGATTGGCTGGAGTTGAAAACGCACCAATATTATTGACTAAGAAAGATGAGATACCAGACTCAACATTAAAAAGACTTAATAATGTTAAAAAAGTGTACATAATAGGAGGAAATAATTCTATAGGAAGCAAAGTAGAGAATTTATTAAAGGAAAAAAATATTGACGTTGAAAGAATTGAAGGAAAAGATAGACTTAGTACAAGTTATAAGGTAAGTGACAAGATTTTAGAATTAAAAGGTACTTCAGGTAATGTACTGGTAGCAAATGGATTTAAAGGTGAAGCTGATGCTATAAGTGCAGCTTCAGTTGCATTTAAAAATGAGATACCTGTATTACTTACTAATGGCTCAGATATGCCTGAGCTTAAAATTAAAGGAGATAAAATATTTGCATTTGGTTCAACAAATACTATGAGTAATCAACTTGTAGAAAAATTAGGAGCAACTAGATTAGGTGGAATTGATAGATATGAGACTAATAAAAAGATAGTTCAACAGTTTTATGGTGGTGCTAAAGAATTTTATGTAGCTAGTGGCAGTGACCTAGTTTATCCGCTAATTGGCTCAACTCTAGCTGAAAGTAAACCAATTGTATTAGTTGGAAATGGAAGTAACAAAAGTATACTTAAAGGTGCTACTAAAATAACATCAATAGGGAATATTGATGCTTCTATAATAACACAATGTTTGAATGTAACTAATAATGTAGGTGACACTAATACAGGCGTAGTCAAAAACAATACAAACGAGGAGTATCCTTTAAAAGGAATGTTAGAGCAGTTTGGTCTTAATACAACAGGAAAATTTGGATGGGACATTAATTATGGTGGAAATGAAAATGGGAATGAACTTAGAGCAGATGGCAAATATTATTATATAAATAAAGGATATGCAGGATTAGGTGCATACGCTGCTGCATTTGCAGGTGAACCATACAAGAGTGTAATATTTAAAAATCTTGACCCTATAAAAATTATAGCAGGCAAAGAGTTGCTTACTTATGAGCAGACTAAAAATGAACTTGTAGTAATTAGAAATTTCCTAAATAGTTTCGATTGGAGAAATGCATCTGATATGGAAAAGGCGAATAGAGCTGCAAAACTGGTAATAGAGTCAAAATATGTGAGTGGGATAGCACATGATACAAATGTATATGGAAATCTTGTTGAAAAACGTGGTTCATGTGGAAGTTTTGCAAGTAGCTTTCATGTATTGACAAGGCTAATGGGAATGAATTCGATATATCAGGAAGATGGAGCCTTAAACCATACTTGGAACTATGTGCAAATTGACGGTAAGTGGTATGAATTTGATGGTTCTGAAGTTGTATTATATAGAACTTCAGCAGAGTTTAATTTTTCTAGACTAGAAAATGCAACAAAAACTATGCCTAAGTACTATGATGCTAAGGCATTATCTGTATTAGGCTTCAACCAATAAAACAAGAAAGGTTCTTTAGGGAGCCTTTTTTATGATTGAATATCTTTAAACTCTTCAAAAAGTTGGATAAACACTTTCAAAAATATGTTTATCATTTAATTATTTATATTGAAAAAACATGTACATATATGATGGATTTTATAAATGTATTATTAACAATAAAATAAATATCGAAAAACTAACATGATTTTTAACGTTTTTACATTGAACAGTTGAATAGACTATAATATTTTTATAGATTAAAGAAAGGGATGATAAGATGGATGTAGTAAAATTGATTCTAAATCCTGCTAGACTTCGTATTTTACAGTATATTCGACTTCATGGCAGTGTTCGTACATCTGATATAGTGAAGTATTTGAATGATATTCCTCGCGCAACGGTTTATCATCATGTCAAAATTTTAGAAGAGAATAATATGATTGAAGTAGTCAAAGAAAATCGTGTGCGTGGTACGATTGAAAAGGTTTATGCACTAAAGGAAGATGAAGTGCCAATGGAAGGTGAGGCATTTGTTGCACTTTCTACAGCATTTCATATAGGGTTAATGCAGGAAATGAATGAGTATTTTAGCAGGAAAAATCAAGACCATAAAAAAGATAATGTACTTTTTACTTCAGCATTGTTATATATGACTGATAATGAATATAAAGATCTTCTTCAAAATATAGCTAATTTATTGAAACCATATGTAGATCAAAAACCTAAATCGAATCTAAGGCTTCGAAAACTCTCAATTATATCTTCTCCACCTGTAGTGGATGATGACAAGAAGAAATAACATTCATTTTATTTTTATAAGGAGAGGTGACATATGAAATTTCATGAATTTGGAAATAAAAAAAGTCCACATATAATGTTGATTCATGGAGGTGGGAACGCATGGTGGAACTATTTACGACAAGCACAGGTCTTGTCTGAAAACTATTATGTAATACTTCCTACATTGGATGGTCATGGAGAAGAATATGAGAATACATATATTTCCACAGAGGATACAGCAGACAAGTTAGTAGAATATATAGATAAAGAATGTGGTGGTCATATTTTTGCTTTGTGTGGTGTGTCACTTGGTGGTCAAATTGTGATGGAGCTTTTATCTCGAAAACCTGATATTACCCAAAAGGCAATTATTGATGGTAGTATATGCTACCCAAGACCTACTATGGCAAGGTTTTGTATTGCTGGTATTCGTTTTTGTGGAGGACTTCTATTTAGTGAGAAGGCCTGTCGTTTTCAAATTGCTATGATGCCAAAGCTATTACCTAAAAATATGCAGTACCCAGATGAAATCAAAGCATATTATATGCAGGATATGCCACATGTCAGAAAAGAAACATTATATAATATGTATCGTACTTATATGATGCAATATACACTTAAGGATAGCGTCAAAAAAACCACAGCACAAGTGATGTACTGGTATGGAGAAAAAGAAATGAAGTGTGTCAAAAGCTCTGCGAAAATGTTTCAGTCTTATGTGGCCTCATGTAGGATTTATGAAGCTAAAGGTTATAATCATGGTTATCTCTCTCTTTATCTTCCAAATGAGTGGCTAGCAATTGCTGAACCATTCTTTCAACAGAAATAAATGAAGTGAACAAGTCATTCTACTATGAACATAAAGTTTAGAAGATGCAACAAAGAACATGCCTATTTACTATGATGCTAAAATATTATCTGTATTAGGCTTCAACCAATAAAACAAGAAAGGTACTTTAGAGAGCCTTTTTTATGATTGAACATTTTTAAACCCTTCAAAAAGTTGAATAAACACTTTCAAAAATATGTTTATCATTTAATTGTTTTAGAGGAAATATATAATGAATGAAATCTTGGGAAGAAAGTGATAAATAGATTAAAAGGTAGCGCCTATGTAAATAGTTGCTACCTTTTTATATTTGTAAATAAATGATAGATAAGGAAGTTTACTGACCATTTACTGACCAAACTCGATTTTCTTACATTGAAAGCCTTAATTTTACTTGTTTTAAATAAATTTATAGTTTTTTGTTATAAAATACTAAATTTTGTTAACAATTATAATTAGCATTTAATTTATACTGGAGGTTTATATGATTAATGTAAGAACAGATTTAGCTTTAGAAGCTAGTGAAATGTGTGAAAAGTCTCAAGAAGGAAGTAGTATTCCTGGGGTAGAAATAGAAACTAAAGAATTAGAAAATTGTATTGTAACAAAAGTTGAAGTAATAGATGAACAAGGTTCAGAGATAATGAACAAAGATATAGGAAAATATATAACCCTAGAAAGTAATCTTATGAAATTTGATGATGATGAGTCAAGAGAAGAAATGATAAGTTATTTAAAAGATGAATTGGTAGATGTGTTTGGACAAGACAAAAACAAAAAGACACTAGTAATTGGTCTTGGAAATAGAAATATTACTTCTGATGCATTGGGTCCAAAAAGTGTATCTAAAACACTGGTAACTAGACATCTCTTTAAAAATTATAACAAGGATTATGATGATGATTTTACTGAGGTATCAGCTTTAAGCCCAGGGGTTATGGGTGTTACTGGAATAGAAACTAGTGAAGTAGTGAAGTCATTAGTTGAGAAAGTGAAGCCAGATAGAGTAGTAGCAATAGATGCACTAGCATCAAGAAAAATGGAAAGAGTAAACTCTACTATACAAATATCAACAGCAGGAATATCACCTGGTGGAGGTGTTGGTAATACAAGAAAATCTCTCACTAAAGAAACTTTAGGAGTGGATGTTATTGCAATAGGAGTTCCAACTGTGGTTGACGCAGCAACTCTTACTATAGATGTTTTGGATATGGCAATAGATAATTTAATATCTCAGTCAGAAGAAACAGAAAGTTTTTATAATATGTTGAAAAAACTTAAAGAAGAAGAAAAATATCATCTAATAAAAGATTCATTAGACCCATATGATAAGAATTTAATCGTAACACCAAAAGATATAGATGATACAATTGAAAATCTATCTATAATAATAAGTGAAGGTCTAAATAGGTCTTTACATCCAGGTAGATTGTAAAATAAGGAGGAGCAAATATGTTTAAAAAATGCATTAAAGTAGTAACCTTGACTTTTATATTAGCATGCATTTTACCAGGAAAATCATTGGCTTTAAATCAAGATGACTTTTTGAAATTTTTAGTAAATTCATCTTATCCAGAAGCTAAAGTCGAAGGAAATAATACAGAAAATAAAAAGAGTGATAAAAATAAAGAAACAAGTAAAGAAAGTAAAGATGAAAATAAAAAATCTGAGGATGTAAGTAAAGCTGATAATAAGAAAGAAAGTGAAAAAGAATATATAAAACTTTATGTTGGTAAAGAAAATGTTCCAGACATTGAGTCAAAAAACTCAGATACAACTGAAACTAGTACTGCATCTAGTGAAGATTATAAAGATGATTTAAGAGTGACTAAAGAAAATCCAAGAATCTTGATATATCATACTCATGGATGTGAAACTTATTCAAATTCACCTGATGGAAATTATCATTCAAGAGATAAGAAAAATTCAGTAATGGAAGTAGGAAATGCATTAACTAGTGCTTTAGACAGTAAGGGATGGGGTGTAGTCCATACTACTAAATACCATGACTATCCATCTTATAATAACTCTTATGCAAGTAGTTTAAAAACAATAAAAAGTATACTCCCTAAATATAATACAGTGGACATAGCAATAGATTTACATAGGGATGCTAGGGATTTAACTAATCCAGCCACTAAAGAAAAAGACCATTTAAAATATACAACTATGATAAATGGAGAGAGAGTATCTAAATTCTTCTTTGTTGTAGGAGGAAAAAATGAAAATAAAGCACAGCTTAGAGCTTTAGCAGATGATATAACTGCTTTTGCTGAAAAGAAATATCCAGGCTTGGTGTCTCCAATAGTAGAAAAAGATTATGCTAGATTTAATCAATTTGCAGTTAAAAATCACATGTTAATAGAAATTGGAAATAATGCAACAAGTATAGAAGAATCTAAGGCTACTACAAAGTATCTTGCTGAAATTTTAGATGAATATTTTAAACAAAAAAATTAGATTGTTTAGTATAATTAGGAGCATGTTGAATGAGCCGATTAGAAAGAAATATAGAAGGTAAAAGTAAACAAAGAAAATATAAGTATATTATGAGAATTATATTTTTAGTTATTATGATTATAGGTACATCAGTTTGTGTATTTATAGTTGACAGTAATGCTAAAAGTATGTTGGGAATAAAACAACATAATTATTTCTCAAGTATTAAATTTGATATTACAAAGCTTGATATACCAAAGCTTGATATACCAAATTTTGATATACACAAAATTGTTGAAAAATTTAATAAGTAGTAAATAAGTGAATAAGGTTTATTGATTAAAATAAGCCTTATTTTAGTTATGTATCTTTAATTGTATAAAATAAAAATACATTAACTATCTTTTATAGGATTTACTTTAAGTTTATGATATTATATAATATTTAGTGTTAGGCTTGATAATCCACATATAATGTGGATAATTTTGTTTAATGCCAATTAGTTTATATTCAAAAATTTAAAATTTGATATATAAAAAGTTTTTATATAATATAAAATGATAACTATAAGAATAATCAAGAGGAGGGAATTTAAGGTGGACAATAAACAAAGTAGAACTAGAAATTTTAGTATAATTGCACATATAGACCATGGAAAGTCTACCTTAGCTGATAGATTAATACAACAAACGGGGCTTGTCAGTGAAAGAGACATGAAGAGTCAATTACTCGATAACATGGATCTTGAAAGAGAAAGAGGAATCACTATAAAGCTCCAAAATATAAGATTAATGTATAAGGCGAAGGATGGAAATGAATATTATTTAAATCTTATAGATACACCAGGACATGTAGACTTCAATTACGAGGTATCAAGAAGTTTAGTTGCGTGTGAGGGAGCATTATTGGTAGTTGATGCAGCACAAGGTGTTGAGGCACAGACTTTAGCTAATGTGTATCTTGCAATAGACCAAGATTTAGAAATATTACCAATAATAAATAAAATAGATTTACCAAGTGCAAGACCAGATGAAGTAAAACATGAAATTGAAGATATAATAGGGCTTGATGCAAGTGAAGCACCTCTTATTTCAGCTAAAACAGGTTTAAATATAGAAGATGTTTTAGAAGATATTGTAAAAAATGTTCCTGCACCTAAAGGAGATAATGAAGCTCCATTAAAGGCGTTAATATTTGACTCTTATTACGATGCTTATAAAGGTGTTGTAGCCTATGTTAGAGTGTTTGAAGGAACTGTTAAAAAAGGTATGACAATAAAAATGATGAATACTAAGAAAAAGTTTGAAGTAACTGAAGTTGGTGTTATGGCTCCAGGGCAAACTGAACTTAGTGAATTATCAGCAGGTGATGTTGGTTATGTTGCTGCTAGTATAAAAGATATAAGAAGTTGTCGTGTAGGGGATACAATAACAGATTCAAATAATCCTACAGAAGAACCTTTACCAGGATATAAAAAAGCTACTCCAATGGTATATTGTGGTATATATCCAGGAGAAGGTGAAAAGTATGAAAATGTAAGAGATGCTCTTGAAAAATTACAAGTAAATGATGCTGCTCTTGAATATGAGGCTGAAACTTCAGCAGCACTAGGGTTTGGGTTTAGATGTGGATTTTTAGGTCTTTTACATATGGAAATAATGCAAGAAAGACTTGAAAGAGAATTTAATCTTGATATAATCACTACAGCACCATCTGTTATATACAGAGTTACAAAAACTGATGGAGAAGTTGTAATGATACAAAATCCTGCAAATTTACCAGAAGTAGCTGAGATAAGAATGATAGAAGAACCTATAGTAAAAGGAGATATAATAGTTCCTAAAGATTATGTAGGTGTTGTTATGGAACTTTGCCAGGAAAGACGTGGAAATATGTTAAACATGGAATATATAGATGAGAGAAGAGTAATGCTTCATTACGACCTTCCTCTTAATGAAGTTGTTTATGATTTCTTTGATGCCTTAAAATCAAGAACTAGAGGATATGGTTCTCTTGATTATGAGATTAAGGGATATGTTGCATCTACTCTTGTAAAACTTGATGTTTTAATTAATAAAGAGCAAGTTGATGCACTTAGTTTTATTGTACATGAAACTCGTGCTTTCCCTAGAGGAAAGGCAATGTGTGAGAAATTAAAAGGAGAAATTCCAAGACATCAATTTGCTATACCTATACAAGCTGCTGTTGGTAATAAAGTTATTGCAAGAGAGACAATAAGTGCTTTAAGAAAAGATGTACTTGCTAAATGTTATGGTGGAGATATATCTCGTAAGAAGAAACTTCTTGAAAAACAAAAAGAAGGTAAGAAGCGTATGAGACAAATTGGCTCTGTTGAAGTTCCTCAAAAAGCATTTATGTCTGTACTTAAGTTGGATGAATAATTTATTAAATTTTTATAAATTTAGATAAAAATACTTAAAAGCTAGAGTGAATTTAGAATTATTTCTAAATTAATCTAGTTTTTTTGTGGTATATTTTAATTAAACACATAGAGAATATAAGTAAGTGTATATTAAAGAAAAAATAAAAAAAGGTGATATTTATGACTAATATAGAAATTCCTAAAAAAGTGGATTATATAATTAAAGAATTAGAAAAAAATGGTTATGAGGCATATGTAGTTGGAGGATGTGTGAGGGATTGTTTATTAGAAAGAATTCCAAATGACTGGGATATAACAACTAGTGCAAGACCTGAAAAAGTAGTAGAGATATTTGAAAGAACTATTCCAACTGGTATACAACATGGTACTGTAACAGTCATGATTGAACATGAGCCATTTGAAGTGACAACATATAGAATAGATGGAAGCTATAGTGATGGTAGACATCCAGATTCAATAGAATTTACAAATGATATAGTTAAGGATTTGTCAAGAAGAGACTTTACTGTTAATGCAATTGCATACAATTCAAAGACTGGATTAGTTGACCCATTTAATGGCTGTGAGGATATACAAAATAAGTGTATTCGTTGCGTTGGAAATCCAATAGACAGATTTGAAGAAGATGCACTTAGAATGCTTAGAGCGATTAGGTTTTCTGCACAGCTTAATTTTAAAATAGCTGAAGGTACTAAACAAAGCATATACAAAAAAGCAGATTTAATAAAATGTGTGTCTATGGAAAGAATTCAAGTAGAATTCAATAAAATGCTAGTATCTGATTCATCTAAGTTAAATTTATTAATTTCAACAGGATTATTGAAATTTATAATTCCTGAAATATGTGATTTAGAAGATGTTATTCAACATAATCCATATCATATTTATAATGTTGGGAAACATACTTTGATAGCTACTGAAGTAATTGAAGATGAATTATATCTAAAGCTTACAATGTTATTTCATGATTTGGGTAAAAAAATTACTAAAACGACTGATAAAAATGGAATTGACCATTTTTATAGTCACAGTAGGGAGTCTGTTAAAATAGCAAAGCAAATTTTAAAGAGGCTTAAGTATGATAATTATACTATTAATAAAGTTCTAATATTAATACAATATCATGATTATAGAATAGAACCAAAAAGAAAAATTATTAAAAAGTTATTAAATAAACTGGGAGACATTGAACTATTTGAAGATTTAATAAAAGTTAATTGGGCTGACACACTTGCTAAAAACCCAAAATATGCAAAACAGAAAATATTAAACCTTATTGAGAGTGAAAAGGAATTTAAACATATAATAAGCCAAAATGAATGCTTTCATATTAAAGACTTAGCTATTAATGGAAACGATTTAATGTCTATAGGTGTTAAACCAGGTAAAGATATAGGGTATCTATTAAATAAGATGCTTGAAATTGTCATCAATAATCCAGAACTAAATGAAAAAGAAATTTTAAAAGAAAGAGTATTAGATATATACACATTTTAAGCTAGAAGATTAAACTTTAATTTAAGATAGAAAATATAATCCACATTTAAAAAATAGACAATCTTTAAAGATTGATATTCTATAATTTTAAATGTATAGCAAATTAATATAAAACTAGTAAGTTAATATAAAATTAGTAAATTAATATAAAAAAAAACTTTGGGAATACTAAAACCATAAATTTATAAAATTAATATTTTATGCACTTATAAAACAGTGAGGAGGGACATCATGCGTACTCAACTACAAAAGACTATTGGTCTTTCAGCAGCTCTTTCTACTGTTGTAGGTATGGTTATAGGTTCGGGAGTTTTTTTTAAGCCACAGGCAATATATACTACAACTAATGGAGCTCCAGGTCTAGGTATTATAGCATGGCTTTTAGGTGGATTTATAACAATAACTGCTGGACTTACAGCTACAGAAATATCAGCTGCTATCCCAAAAACTGGCGGTATGATGATTTATATTGAAGAGATATATGGAGAAAAACTAGGATTTTTAACTGGATGGATGCAAACTGTATTATTTTTTCCAGGCACATCAGCCGCATTAGGGGTAATATTTGCCCAACAAGCATCTGAACTTTTAAATATGAGTCCGAACAATATGTCAGTTGTGCTTCCAATAGCAATTGGAGTAATACTGTTTTTATCATTACTTAACATAATAGGTTCATCATTGGGAGGAAAAGTTCAGACTGTAGCTACTATTGGAAAAATGATACCATTAGCTCTAATAATAATCTTTGGATTTATTAAAGGTCAAAGTAGTGAAGTATTAAATCCATTTGTAGGTGATGGAGTTAATGTATCAAGCGCACTTGGACAAGTATTAATAGCAACATTGTTTGCATATGATGGATGGATAAATGTTGGGGCTATCTCAGGCGAGATGAAATCGCCAGAAAAAGATTTACCAAGAGCAATAGTTGGTGGGTTATCATTAGTTATGGCAGTCTATATTATAATAAATGTAGCATATCTTCGGGTTGTACCAGCAAGTGAATTAGCAACTGTTACTTCACCAGCAACATTAGTTGCAACAAAATTATTTGGAAATTTAGGTGGAAAAGTAATAACTGTGGGTATATTAATATCAGTGTTTGGTACATTAAATGGATATTTATTAACAGGGTCAAGAATACCATATACATTAGCTGAAAGAGGAACTTTGCCAGCTTCTAAAGTTTTATTAAAAGTAAATTATGGTGGGTCTCCTGTAAATTCAATACTGCTTATAACTGTATTAGCATGTATATATGCTTTATCTGGTCAATTTAATCTTTTGACAGACTTAACTATATTTTCAATATGGGTATTTTATGTATTGACTTTTGTTGGGGTTATAAGGCTTAGAAGAGAACAACCAGATTTACACAGACCATATAAAGTTCCTTTATATCCAATAATACCAATTATAGCTATATTAGGTGGGTTATTTGTAATAATAAATCAAATATTGACTTCAACAGCAATATCCTTAGGTGGTATATTCATAACCATACTTGGATTACCAGTTTATTATTATATGAAGAAAAGATAATCATTTGTTTTAAGTTAAAAAATTTGGATAAAAGTAAAAATCTACTTTTATCCAAATTTTTTATGATATTACATAGTGAAAATGTTTTATATGTGGCTTGATGAGTTATTTTGTTTGATTTATAATTTAATAACTGATGCTTTAAGATAATTTTAAGAAATGAGGAATATAAAATGTTAGGACTTTATATACATATACCATTTTGTGTGAAAAAATGTAAGTATTGTGACTTTAATTCTTATAAAATGGACCTAGATTCAAAAAAAAGATATATAGAAGATTTGAAAATAGAAATGGAGTTACACAGCAATAAATTAAATAGAGATGATAAATACAAAAATAAAGAAGATTTCAATTTAGACAAAAACAATATAATAACAAGTATATTTATAGGTGGAGGAACACCTAGTATTTTGACATCTGAAGAAATAAGAGAAGTATTTGTAAGTATAAAAGAAAAATTCAATATAGATAAAAATGCAGAAATAACTATAGAATGTAATCCTGGTACACTTACACTAGAAAAATTAGAAACTATGAAAGAAGTTGGTATCAATAGACTTAGCATAGGGTTACAAGCTGTCCAAGAAAAGCATTTGAACTTTATAGGAAGAATACATAGTTATAAAGAATTTGAGAAAAACTATATGGATGCACTGAGTGTAGGATTTAAAAATATTAATGTAGATTTAATGTATAGTCTTCCTAATCAGACACTATGTGATTGGAAGGAAACTCTTGAAAAAGTTACAGATTTAAATCCAACACATATATCAGCATATTCTCTTATATTAGAAGAAGGTACTGAACTATATAATATGTATGAAAATAATCAATTTGACCTTATAGATGAAAATATAGATATAGAAATGTATGAGTATACAATAAACTATTTAAAGTCAAAAGGATACAACCAATATGAAATATCAAATTACTCACAAGAAGGCTATAATTGTAAACATAATATTTTATATTGGGAATGTGAACATTATATAGGTCTTGGAGCAGGAGCTTCTGGTTATATTGATAATAATAGATATAATAATTTAGAATCTTTAGAGGATTATCATTTAAGTCTGATTAAAAGAGAGAAGCCAATAGAAGATAGTGAAAATCTTTCTATAAAAGATATGATAGAAGAAAAGATATTTATGGGTCTTAGAATGAATAAGGGAATAAAATTTAAAGATTTTGAAAAAAAATTTGGAATAGATTTTAGAGAAAAATACAGTAAGCAGATAGAAATGTTACTAGCTAGAAACCTTATAAACCAAAGCTTTGAGGGCATACAATTAACTCAAAAGGGAAGAGAAATATCTAATAGTATATTTATAGAATTTATGGAATGATTTTTAAGGTGTTGACAAAATAAATTTATAATGGTATATAATATATATAATCTTTTTAGCACTCGAACTTAGTGAGTGCTAACAGCTAGGAGGTATAATAATATGGAATTAAATGAAAGAAAATTAAATATCCTCAAAGCTATAGTTAAAGATTATATAGAAACAGCTGAAGCTATAGGTTCTAGAACAATATCTAAAAGGCATGATTTAGGTGTTAGTGCTGCCACCATAAGAAATGAAATGGCTGACCTTGAAGAATTAGGATATTTAATTCAGCCACATACTTCTGCGGGTAGAGTACCATCTGAAAAAGGCTATAAGTTATATGTAAACTCTCTTATGAGTAAAAGTGAATTGGATGATAATGATAAGATTCTTATTGAACAATGTATGAATCATAACATAAATCATATAAAAGAATTAATTCATGAAACGTCTAAGCTATTATCTCAATTAACTAACTACACAACTGTAGCAGTTACTAAGAGTTTGATAAATCAAAGCGTCATAAAGCATATACAGTTAGTTGCTATGAATGACAATAATATTTTACTTATAGTTGTAACAGATAAAGGGGACTTAAAAAAAGCTAACCTTACAACTAATGTATATTTAGATCAATCTAAGTTAAATTTGATTTCTGATAATCTTACAAAGAAGCTCTCAGGAAAAAGTATAACAGATTTAGATGATAATCTGATTGCTTTTATTAAATATGAAATAAGTGAGTATTCAGGGTTTATAGATGAACTTTTAAATGCCCTAAACTCAAATATGGAAGAAGAAGATTTTTCTCTATCATTAAATGGAGCCACTAATATATTTAGTTATCCAGAATTCAATGATGTGTTAAAAGCAAAGTCATTTTTAAATATGTTAGAAAGAAAGGAAACAATAGCTGACATAATTAAATCAAAGGGAATACAAAAAGAAAATCTAAATATAATAATTGGTAGTGATAATGATTGTAAATTGGCACAGGATTGTAGTATAGTTACAGCAACTTATAATGTAGACAGAGACTTAGTTGGGCGAATAAGCTTCATAGGACCTACAAGAATGGATTACGCTAGAATTTACTCTATAATAAATTATATGAGTTTATTAATTAATAGAAAGTAAAGAAATTTTAAATTGAGGGGTGTAAAGTCTTGGATAAAAAAAATGAGCAACAAGAAGTAAAAGAAGAAAATGATACTTCTATTAACCAAGAATCTGAAACTCAAGTAGAGTTAGAAGATGAAGTTGTTAATGAAGAATGTGAAGAGTCAAGCGAAAAAACTGATGAAGAAAAAGCTGATGATGAAAATGTAACAGATATAAATTCTAAATTAGCAGAAAAAAAATTAAAAGATGAAGTAGATGAATTAAATGACAAATATCAAAGACTTCAAGCCGAATATGCAAACTATAGAAGAAGAACTCAACAAGAAAAAGAAACAATTGGTGTGTTTGCAAATGAGAAAATAATAACTGAGTTAATACCAGTTATAGATAGTATGGAAAGAGCCTTAGATGCATGTGAAGATAAGGAAGATACTATGTATAAGGGTATAAGCCTTGTACATAAGCAATTAATAGATACTCTAGTAAAATTTGGAGTAGAAGAAATAGAAGCAGAATCTAAGGAATTTGACCCAAACTTACATCTAGCAGTTATGCAAGAGAGTGTAGATGGAGTAGAAGCAAATCAAATAGTGATGGTACTTCAAAAAGGATATAAACTAGGAACTAAAGTTATAAGACCTTCAATGGTTAAAGTTTCTTGCTAAGTATATAAATTAAGGTTAAAATATTTAGCCTAATATAAAATACACAAATAAGTAAAATTTAATTATACAATTACTCAAGGAGGATTTTTAGTCATGGGAAAAATAATAGGAATAGATTTAGGAACAACAAATTCATGTGTTGCAGTATTAGAAGGTGGAGAAGCACAAATAATAGCAAATAATGAAGGTATGAGAACTACTCCATCAGTAGTGGCATTTACAAAAGATGGTGAAAGAATAGTTGGAGAACCTGCAAAAAGACAAGCAGTTACAAATGCAGATAAAACAATAACTTCAATAAAAACTCACATGGGAACTGATTACAAAGTAAATATAGATGGAAAATCATATACTCCACAAGAAATATCAGCAATAATATTACAAAAATTAAAATCAGATGCAGAAAGTTACTTAGGACAAACAGTAACAGAAGCAGTTATAACAGTTCCAGCGTACTTTACAGATGCTCAAAGACAAGCTACTAAAGATGCTGGTAGAATAGCAGGGTTAGATGTTAAGAGAATAATAAACGAGCCAACAGCAGCTGCACTTGCTTATGGTATGGACAAATTAGACCAAGAAAAGAAAATATTAGTATTTGACTTAGGTGGAGGAACTTTTGACGTATCTATACTTGAAATAGGTGATGGTACTTTTGAAGTTTTAGCTACAGCTGGTAACAATAGATTAGGTGGAGATGACTTCGACCAAATAGTAATAGACTATTTAGCAGATGAATTCAAAAAGGCTGAAGGTGTAGATTTAAGAAATGATAAGATGGCTCTTCAAAGATTAAAAGAAGCAGCAGAAAAGGCTAAGAAAGAATTATCATCAACAATGAATTCAAACATAAACTTACCTTTCATAACTGCTACAGCAGAAGGTCCAAAACATTTGAATATAGATTTATCAAGAGCTAAATTTGAAGAATTAACTAGAGGTTTAGTTGAAAAAACTATGGAACCAACTAAGAGAGCTTTACAAGATGCAGGACTTTCTACAAGTGAAATAGATGATGTATTACTAGTTGGTGGTTCTACAAGAATACCAGCAGTTCAAGATGCTGTTAAGAAATTTATAGGAAAAGATCCTCATAAAGGTATAAACCCAGATGAATGTGTTGCAGCAGGAGCTTCTATACAAGCAGGCGTTTTAGCAGGAGATGTTAAAGACTTATTACTACTAGACGTTACTCCATTATCTCTTGGTATAGAAACTATGGGTAATGTAATGACTAAGATAATAGAAAGAAACACTACAATACCAACTAAGAAGTCACAAGTATTCTCAACTGCTGCTGATAATCAAACAGCTGTTGATATACATGTACTTCAAGGTGAAAGAAGTATGGCTTATGACAACACAACTTTAGGAAGATTCCAATTAACTGATATACCACCAGCACAAAGAGGAATACCTCAAATAGAAGTTACATTTGATATAGATGCAAATGGTATAGTTAATGTTTCAGCTAAAGATTTAGGTACAGGAAAAGAACAAAAAATAACTATAACGTCAAACACTAATTTATCAGAAGCAGATATAGAACAAAAAATAAAAGAAGCTGAAATGAATGCAGAAGCTGACAAACAAAAGAAAGAGAAAATAGAAGCATTTAACCAAGCTGAATCTACTATATATCAAACTGAAAAAACTTTAAATGAACTTGGAGATAAAATAAGTGCAAGTGATAAAGAAGATATAGAAAAAGCAATAGCAGACTTAAAAGTTGTAAAAGACAATCAAGATGCTACAGCAGAAGAGCTTAAGAAAGCTACAGAAGAAGTAATGACTAAGTTCCAAAAAGTATCTCAAGAAATGTACCAAAATGCAGCACAAGAACAGCAAGCAGCCCAAGGTGCAGAGCAAGCTCAAGATAATGGACCTAAAGATGACAATGTAGTAGATGCTGACTTTAAAGAAGTAGATGAAGATAAATAAGCTATATAATATAACATCAAATGATAATTGAAGAATAGATTATTTATGAAAATCATATAGATATTAAAGATATATGGACAATATACATCATAAAGAATATAATATATCATAGATTATATAACTTAAAGTAGAATATAAGAATTAATGATAGCTTGTAGTTTATTATTCTACAAGCTATCATTTTGTAAAATGAAGGTGGTGTCAATTTTTGAGTACAAAAAGGGATTATTATGAAGTCTTAGGTATCAGTAAAGGTGCAGAAGCTCAAGAGATAAAAAAAGCTTACAGAAAGTTAGCAATGAAGTACCATCCAGATAGAAACCCTGGTGATGAAGAGGCTGAGGAAAAGTTTAAAGAAATAAATGAAGCTTATGAAGTACTTTCAGATGATACAAAGAGAAAGACTTATGACCAATTTGGACATGATGGGCTAAATGGTCAAGGAGGCTTTGGAGGCCAAGGTGGATTTAATGGCCAAGGCTTTGGTGGATTTGAAGATATGTTTGGAGATATATTTGGCGACATGTTTGGAGGAGGCTTCGGAGGTGGAAGACAAAGAAGAAGAGGTCCTCAACGTGGTGCAGATATAAGACAAAATGTTACTATATCTTTTGAAGAAGCTGCATTTGGTAAAAAAATGTCTATAAAGTTAAATAGAAGTGAAGAATGTGATGAGTGTGATGGAACTGGAGCAAAACCAGGAACATCAAAGAAAACTTGTTCAACTTGTAATGGAACTGGTCAAGTTAGAACTGTTCAAAGAACTCCATTTGGAAATATAGCAAGCTCAAGACCTTGTAGTACTTGTAATGGAACTGGAGAAGTAATTGAATCTCCTTGTAGCAAATGTCATGGAACTGGAAATACAAGAAAAGTTAAGACTATAGAAGTAGATATACCTGCAGGTATAGATGATGGTCAAATGATAAAACTTGCTGGTCAAGGTGAAGTGGGAGAAAAAGGTGCTCCAAGAGGAGACTTGTACATTGTAGTTAATGTAAAGTCTCATCCACTGTTTACTAGAGATGGAAATGATATTTACTTTGAAATGCCAATTACATTTGTTCAAGCAACTTTAGGTGATGAGATAGAAGTACCTACTTTGGATGGAAAAGTTAAGTATAGTGTGCCAGAAGGAACACAAACTGGAACTGTATTTAGACTTAAAGAAAAAGGAATTCCTAGAATTAGAGGTAATTCAAGAGGAGACCAATATGTTAAAGTTGTAGTCGAGATTCCTAAAAAATTAAATGATAAGCAAAAAGATCTATTAAGAGAATTTGCGAAGGAGTGCGGGTCGAACGTCCACGAAAAGAAAAAAACATTCGGACAGAAAATAGAAGATATGTTTAAGAAAAAGTAGTTAAAATAGCCAATATAATGTAATCATATTCTTTAGAATCTAAATTATTTAGTTATAAGATTTTGAATTAATATAATATGATTTTTATATTGGCTATTTTTAATTTTATAAATATATAAAAATAGTTTTTATTAAAAAAAATAAAACTGAATATAAATAATTTTCTGAAAAATGCTTGTCCCTACATATATAATATGCTATAATATAATCAAATAAGAGAAAGGGGTGATTCCAGTGGGAACGGATGTGGCACAGCCAAATGATGAAGAAAACTCAATTATAATCTATGAAATAAAGTTAGATGCTTTTAGTGCTATATTAAGTACTGGAAAAACTCAAAAGCTGGGATAATTATTGGAATTGCCTAGACTTAAAATTTTGGTAGTAAAGTAGTCATATTGTATAGCCAAAGCATCTAAGTTTTAAAGTTATTTGTAAGAATTAAAACTTTTGCAAATTGCATATTTGCTTATAATTTAGTTAGAAAAATTTACGTAAAAAATTGCTTTCGATATGTGCATGTGTAAAGAAATATGTATGTATGGTTAGGTAATAGGCTAGATATGTATGTAAAGAAATATGTATTTAGTCAAATATATGTATATGTAAAGAAATATATATTATGTGTATAAGATTTTTAGTATAGATTGGTGAATAATAAAAGCAACTTATTATGTTATGGAAAACTAATTTATGTTTGTAAAAAATATATTTAAGATTTGGTTGATATATAGTTGCAAAAATATTGTTTAGTACAAAAAAATAAGTCAAGATAAGAGTTTAAAATAATTGATTTAAATATAGTTTGTTTTGACATCTAATAAATTGAAATAATTTATAAAAATAGACACCTTCTCATAGTGAAAATATACTATGGGAAGGTGCTTTTGTTTTGTATTAAAGATATTATTAAAAATTTGCATGGTTTTACATTTTAATATAATATAAACATGATAAAATATATATATTAATAAAATTTAAAAGAGAAAGGTGAAAAAGATGTATTATATAGGTGTAGACATTGGAGGAACAGGCATACAAGCAGGTGTGGTTGATAATCAAGGAAAGATACTTTTTAGAACAGAATGTAAAACTGTGGTTAAAAAGGGCTTTGAAGGAATACTAGATGATATAAAAATAATGATTGATAAACTGTTAGAAGAAAACAATCTAAATATGAAAGAGATAAAGTCTATTGGATTTGGAGTACCTGGGTTTATAAATAAAAAAGGTTTAGTAACTTGTGTAAACTTAAAATGGGATGGAGAAAGTTTTGAGAATGAACTAAAAAGAAGGTTTCCAAATGTTGAAATTCATGGAGAAAATGATGCAACAGTAGCAGCACTTGGAGAATCAAAGTTTGGAAGTATGAAAGGTGCAGATGTTGGAGTTTTATATACTTTAGGAACTGGAGTAGGTGGAGGAATAGTAATTAATCAAAAAGTTTTTTCTGGAGCACATGGATTAGGCTCAGAAATAGGTCATCAAGTAATAGGAGAAAACTATTTTGATTGCAATTGTGGAAATAATGGTTGTGTGGAAACTTTTTGTTCAGCAACTGCCATTATAAAATATTCTCAAAAACTTATACAAGAAGGTAGAAAAAGCAGGATTTTAGATTTAGCAGAAGGAGATTTAGAAAAAATAAATGCAAAGATGGTGTTTGATGCATATAGAGAAAACGACATAGTTGCAATTGAAGTAATAACTAGATTTAAATCTTATTTAGCAAAAACATTTGCAAATACAATAAATACATTAGACCCAGAAATTATATCAATTGGAGGAGGCGTTTCTAAAGCAAGTGATATAATACTTGATGGGATAGAAGATTTGGTAAGAAAATACATATTGTACAAAAAAGAAGATATAGCAAAAATTGTATGTGCAACTTTAGGTTCAGACGCAGGGATTATAGGAGCTGCTTTTTTATAAGGGAAATGAATTGCTTATTGGAGGCGTGATATATGGGTAAAACAAACACTAGAAGAACACTTTTTTTGATAGCAATAGGTTCAGGAACTATGCTGAATCCTCTTAATTCTTCTATGATTTCACTTGCTTTACATAGTATACAAAATGATTTTCATATTAGTTTTACAACTGTATCTTGGATTGTTTCAGCATTTTATTTAGCTAGTGCTATTGCACAACCAGTTTCAGGTAAGATAGGAGACTTAATAGGTAGAAAAATCTTATTTTTGAGTGGTTTGATACTGGTAATTTTATCAGCATCTATAGTACCATTTGTTCAATCATTCTTTATATTGATTTTTATAAGAGTAATTCAGGCAATTGGAACAAGTACCCTATATCCATCTGGGGTTGCTCTTATACAAAATAATATAAAGGAAAGACAATCTTCTGCCTTAGCAGTCCTAACCATTTTTGCTTCAACTACAGCAGGATTAGGTCCAACACTTGGGGGATTATTGTTGGATTTAGGAGGATGGCATGCTATATTTCTCATAAATATACCTATTGTTGTGGTTTCTATATGTTTAGGATATTTTTTATTTCCAAAAGAAGCAAAAGAGAAAAAAGGTGTAAAGGAGACTTTAAAAAATGTTTTATCAAGATTAGATATTATTGGTATACTTCTATTTTCAATTGCTATGATTTTTTTATTACTATTCTTGCTATCTATGAAAGAGTCTTTTAATTTAGAACAACTTGTATTAGGTGTAATATTGATATGTCTTTTTATTTGGCATGAGCTGAGAACAAAATTACCATTTATAGATATTAAACTATTTGTAAATAACCCTAAATTGTCAAAGGTTTACTTACAGTTTATTATATTAAATTTCTTTAATTATATTTTGTTTTTTGGTCTTCCTAGTTATTTTCAAGATGCATTACATTATAGTGCAAAAGCAACTGGTCTATTTATGTTGTTCATGTCTGGTATAGGTATATTTATATCTCCATTGACTGGAAGATGGATAGACAAATCTGGAACTAGATTGCCTCTTATGATGTCATCAATTTTTATGCTGATTAGTGCAGTACTTCTTTCAGTAATTTTTGTTTATATACCAGTAATAGGTAAGGGAATTATTTTATCATTAGCAGGTGTTAGTTATGGAATTGGTAATGTAGCATTACAATCTTCAATGTTTAAAGAAAGTCCTCCTGAGAGCATAGGTACAGCCTCTGGTCTGTTTCAAACTAGCCGTTATTTAGGTTCTATTTTTGCTACTGTACTACTTGGAATGGTATTTGAAGCAACCATAACATCAGGACAATTTAAAATATTAGGATATGTTATGGTGATTTTAGGTACAATAAGTTTTTTATTGAATTTTGTTTTAAAGAAAGAATTAGGAAAAGTAAGATAGTGGATTTATTTAATAGGTCTAGTATTTAATAAATTTAAAAATACTATTTGCAAAATATGACTGATTGGATATTCATAAACTTGAAGTACAGAATACTTTATAGGTATACAATATTTTGAATTAAAATTAAGCAGAAATTTGAACTAATATACAAAATTTCTGCTTAATTTAGTAGTTAAATTTTTTTATATAGAAAATAAGATTTTACACTTAGATAAAAAATCATTGCATTCTCAAAGTTTTTTAAATCAAGGTTGAGTATTTCATTAATTTTTTCTAGCCTATACACCAGTGTATTTCTATGTAAAAACATATCACTAGATGTTTTAGAGATGTTTAAGTCATTATTTATAAATTTTATTCCTGTAGATAGAAGCTCTTCATCAATAGATTTTATCTTATTGAAGTCTATCAGTCTATTAAGTACATCGTCCTTGTTAATTAAGTCTAAAGTTTTATATCTAATAAGGTCAAATAAATTTAAAAATTTATCTTTAGCATTATCTTTTACAATATGAGATAGTAAATCAGAGCATAACTGTAATCTAAAATTAAAATCAGATTTGTTATCTAACTCACCAAGATAAAAAATATAAGTACTTTGATAAGTTTCAGTTTCAATTATATTTTGTGTAGTTACATTAATATCTAAGTTATATTTAGAGTTTACTACAAAAAAACTACTATGTTGCATTATATTTATATCATCATATAAGTTATAAAAAATACCTTTTAAATATTCAAAATCTATATGTGGCTGATAAATTAAATAAAAGTGACCATTTAGATTATCTAAGTTATTTTCATCTAAAAAATCAATAACATAAATAGTATCATTAAAAGTAACTAAATGACTATTGGCATCTAAACTTTGATTTTTATAAGGGTAAATATTTATTTTTTTATTGAGTTGTTTTTCAAAAAAACTTTTCAAGTCTTCCATAAAGTCTCCTTAGAAATAAGATTATACTCTTATCTTATAGCTAAGTCAGTTTCTTTGTCAAATAAGTGTATTCTATTATTATCAACTGAAAGTGTTAAGTTATCACCAACATCAACTCTATTTTTGCTGTCAAATCGAATTGTTATTGTATTTACATCTAATTTTAAATGAGCATAAGTCTCTGCTCCCATAAGTTCTTTTATTTCAACTGTTGACTTAAAGCAAGTATCTTGATTAGCTTTAATAAAAGTATCTTCTATATGTATATCCTCTGGTCTAATACCCATAATAACTTCTTTTCCAATATAGTTGTCTTTTATTAAATCATAGTGTTTTTCTCTATTTAATTTTATCTTAATGTATTCGTTTTTAGCATATATTTCTTCATTCTCTTCTATCAATGTCACATCAATAAAATTCATCTGTGGAGCTCCAATAAATCCTGCAACAAACACATTAGCTGGATAGTCGTATACATCTTGTGGAGTTGCAATCTGTTGTACCACTCCATCTTTCATTACCACTATTCTATCGGCCATAGTCATAGCTTCAACTTGGTCATGTGTTACATAGATGAATGTAGTTCCAAGTTGTTGATGTAACTTAGTTATTTCTGTTCTCATGGCAGTTCTCAGTTTTGCATCCAAGTTAGATAGAGGTTCATCCATTAAGAATACCTTAGGGTTTCTAACTATTGCACGTCCTAGAGCAACCCTTTGTCTCTGACCTCCAGACAATGTTTTAGGTTTTTTATCTAAAAGAGGAACTAAATCCAATATTTTAGCAGCTTCTTTAACTTTTTTATCTATTTCATCTTTTGGCATTTTTCTAAGTTTAAGTGCAAATGCCATATTTTCATAAACAGATAAGTGAGGGTATAAAGCATAATTTTGAAAAACCATTGCTATATCTCTATCCTTTGGTTCTATATCATTGACAAGTTTATCTCCAATATATAATTCTCCAGAAGATATTTCTTCAAGACCAGCAATCATTCTAAGCGTTGTCGATTTACCACAACCAGATGGGCCTACTAAAACAATAAATTCCTTGTCTTTAATATCTATATTTATATTTTTTACTGCATTAAATCCATTAGAATAAAGTTTTGATATATCTTTTAATATTACTTCTGACATTATAGTTCTCCTTAATAATTTAAATTTTAATTATATAATATCAGATGATTTTATTGTAGGAAACATATAAAATAACTAAAAATTTTTGTTTAAAATGTACATTTTGGTGATTTGTATGTAATAAATATAATGCTCACTGTTTAAAATGCATTTAGGAAAAAGTATAATCAAATAAAGTGCTAAAAATAAGCTAGACAATTTATTATAAATTAAGTAAATTTACTATAATATAGATATAAACTAATAAAAAATTTATAAAACAAAAAAGTATGATATTTATGATATAATAAAAGTTATGGAAAAATAGGAAAATTAATATAGAAAAGAGAGGTAAACTTATGAATAATTGGATAGAAGTAACTATAAAAACAACAACAGAAGCAGTTGAAGCAATAACAAATATACTATATGAACAAGGAGCTGGAGGAGCTGTAATAGAAGACCCAAAAGATTTCTTATTTCAAAAGAAAAATGAATTAGATTGGGATTATGTAGAAGAAGAAGTATTTAAAAAGAACGAAGAAGAAGATGTATTAATAAAGACTTATGTTTCAGAAGAAAAAAATGTGATGGAATTTGTCGAAATTATAAAACAAAAAGTTTTAGGCTTAAGAGATTTTGGTATAGATATAGGTGAAGGAAGTGTGTCACTAGACCAAGTAAATGAAGCTGATTGGGCAAATGCATGGAAAGCATACTATAAACCAACAAAAGTAGGACAAAGGGTAGTAGTAAAACCTACATGGGAAGATTATAATATGCAAGAAGGGGATTTGATAATAGAACTTGACCCTGGTATGGCTTTTGGTACAGGAACACATGAGACTACTAGTATGTGTATTAGAGAATTAGAGAAATATGTAAATAAAGATTCTAAAGTATTTGATATTGGCTGTGGTAGCGGAATTCTTGCAATAGCAGCAGCTAAATTAGGGGCAAAAGAAGTTGTAGCTGTAGATTTAGACGAAGTTGCAGTAAAAGTTGCAAAAGAAAATGTGCTTGAAAATAAAGTTGAAGAGAATGTATCTGTAATGCATGGTAATTTAACAGATGTAATAAAGGATAAAGCTGATGTTATAGTTGCAAATATAATAGCTGATATAATAAAAATACTTGCAAAAGATGTACAAAATTTTATGAAAGAAGATGCTATATTTATATCTTCAGGTATAATTTTGGACAAAGTAGAGGAAGTTAAAGAAAGTTTAATCGAAAATGGATTTGAAATAGTTGAGGTTCAAAAACTAGGCGAATGGTCGGCAATAGTTTCTAAACTTAAAAAGTAAAAGGCAGGGTGGAGTGTAATGGATAGATTTTTTGTTGAAAAAAATAATATAAATTTACAAGACAAAGCCTGCATTATAGAAGGTGAAGATGTAAAACATATTTCAAAAGTTTTAAGGTGTAAACTAGGGGAAAAACTTGAGATATGTGATAAAGATAATAATGAGTACATTTGTGAGATAACAAATATAGAAAAAAATATGGTTAATTTAAAAATTTTAGAAGAAGTTGATATAAATAGAGAATCTAAACTGAGGGTAAAGTTATATCAAGGTCTTCCAAAAGCTCCAAAGATGGAAATGATACTTCAAAAATTAACTGAAGTTGGTGTAGATGAAATAATATTAGTTCAAACTAAGAGAAGTGTTGCTAAAGTTGATGATAAAAAAGAAGATAAAAAATTTGAACGTTGGGAAAGAATAATTTATGAAGCCGCAAAGCAAAGTAAAAGAGGTAAAATACCAAATTTAAGAGGTGTTTTAAGTTTCAAAGAAGCTTTAGAAGATATGAAAAAAAATGATGTAAATATCTGCCCTTATGAAAATGAAAGAACTGTCTCAATAAAACAGGCACTTAAAAGTTGTGATTCTAATATAGATAGGGTTGGAATTTTTGTAGGTCCAGAGGGTGGTTTTGCTGAGGAAGAAATAGAACAAGTTCAAAAAAATAATTGCAGCATTGTATCATTAGGACCTAGAATATTGAGAACTGAGACAGCTTCTGTTGTAGCATCAACAATAGCTTTGTATGAGCTAAGTGATTTAGGAGGAGAATAATAAATTGAAAAAAGTAGCTTTTTATACACTTGGGTGTAAAGTCAATCAATACGAAACTGAAGCTATGCTAGAACTATTTGAAAAAGATGGATATGAACAAGTTAATAGTGAAGAATATGCAGACGTTTATGTTATAAATACATGTACAGTAACTCATATGAGTGATAGAAAATCTCGTCAATATATAAGACGAGTTAAAAAGAAAAATCCAGATGCAATAATAGCTGTTGTGGGATGCTATTCGCAAGTATCGCCAGAAGAAATTTTGGATATAGAAGAAGTAAACCTAGTCATGGGTACAAATGATAGAAGAAAGATTGTTGAAGAGATTAGAAAGATAGATGCAAGTAAAAAAGTTAGCACAGTTGATGATATAATGAAGGTAAAGGCATTTGAAGAAATAGAAATTAGTCAGACTAATGGAAAGACTAGAGCATTTATGAAAATTCAAGATGGATGTGACAGATTTTGTACCTATTGCATCATTCCTTATGCCCGAGGACGTGTTAGAAGTAGGGATATTGATAGTATAGTTGATGAAGTGAAAAAATTGGCTAAAAATGGCTATAAAGAGATTGTATTAACAGGAATACATGTAGCATCTTATGGAAAAGATTTAAAAGATAAGAATATTAAACTTCTTGATGTAATAAAACAAATAAATGAGATAGATGCAATAGAGAGAATTAGACTTAGCTCTGTTGAACCAATTTTGTTTACTGATGAATTTGTGAATGAAGTTTTAAAGATGGAGAAGGTTTGTCCTCATTATCATCTATCACTTCAAAGTGGATGTGATGAAACTCTAAAAAGAATGAATAGAAGATATACAACTTTAGAGTATAAGACTATTGTGGATAGATTAAGAGATAAAATGCCAAATGTAGCAATAACTACAGATGTAATAGTAGGTTTTCCAGGAGAAACAAATGAGGAATTTAAACAAACATACGAGTTTTTAAAAGATATAGAGCTTTCACAAATGCACATTTTTAAATATTCGCCAAGAAAAGGAACTCCAGCTGCAACTATGGAAAATCAAATTGACCCTCAAATAAAACACTTTAGAAGTGAACAACTTTTAAATTTAAGCAAAGAAAACTTTAATAAGTTTGCAACTAAATTTATTGGCAGTGAATTAGATGTTTTATTTGAACAAAATATAGAGGGGAATAAGTTTGAGGGACTAACTTCAAATTATATAAGAGTTGTTGTTGAAAGTGACAAAAACATACAAGGTCAGATATTAAAAGTAAAAATAAATGATGTAAAAAATGAATATGTAGAAGGAATTTTGCTATAACATGTAGAAATTATAATATTTATAAGATAGGAGGTGGAAGGAAATGGATTGTATATTTTGTAAAATAGCGAACGGAGAAATACCTTCAACTAAAGTTTATGAAGATGAAAGAGTATTGGCATTTAATGATTTGAACCCAGTTGCTCCATATCATATATTAGTTGTACCTAAAAAACATTATGATAGTGTAATTGATATTCCTGATATAGAAATGGATATTGTGTCACATATTCATGTTGTTATTAATAAAATAGCTAAAGAGAAAGGTTTTGACCAAACTGGATTCAGAATCATAAATAATTGTGGAAGCGATGGAGGGCAAGAAGTTAAGCATTTGCACTATCATATTTTAGCAGGTAAAAAGCTTCCTAATTACGAAGCAGAACAAAACTAAACTAAATTATTGAAAAATTGAGTTCCTTCTTGATAAAAATACTTGATAAAAGTAAAAATTTAGTTTATAATAAACAAAGTGTTAGGTTGTAATGCATATTATGCAAAAAGAACATAGTTACAGTCCCAGCATAATTGCGCTATTGGAGGGAGGGAAAAAGAAATGTCAGAAGTAAGAGTTAGAGAAAATGAAACATTAGACAGCGCTTTAAGAAGATTTAAGCGTCAATGTGCAATGTCTGGCATCATGTCAGAAGTAAGAAAAAGAGAGCACTATGATAAGCCAAGCGTTAAGCGTAAGAAAAAAGCTGAAGCAGCAAGAAGAAAAAACGCTAAAAAATAGTAGTAAATAAGAATAAAGAGGTGAAGGGGATGTCCCTTAAGCAAAAGTTACAAGAGGATTTGAAATCTTCGATGAAAAACAAAGATACAGTGAGAAAATCTGTAGTAACTTTAATAAGAGCTTCCATAAAGCAGTATGAAGTTGATAATAGAACTGAACTTAATGAAGATGGAATTATCGATGTAATAGCAAAACAATTAAAGCAACGTAGAGATGCATTAGTTGAATTTGAAAAAGCTGGAAGAGAAGACTTAATAAAAGAAACAGAAGCTGAAATTGAAGTTTTAAAAGAGTACCTACCTCAACAATTAAGCGAAGAAGAGTTAGAAGAAATTGTAAAATGTACTATATCTGAAGTAGGAGCAACATCTATGAAAGATATGGGAAAAATAATGTCAGTTATTCAACCAAAAGTTAAGGGTAGAGCTGATGGAAAACTTATAAATAAGTTGGTAAAACAAAACTTACAATAGATTGATATAGCCTAGAGAGAAATCTCTAGGCTTTTTATAATTTTTGAGAATAACAAGTCATCTCTAAGCATATCTATAATCAAAGAAAATTTTGAAAGAAGGGGAAAAATTTGATTATATCGGTAAAGGAAATTAGAAATTTTTTGATAAACATATCAATACCATTAATAATAGGTTATTTAAGTAGTATTTTGACCATGTTGATTAGTGGAACAGATATTTCAACGTACTATTTACAACTTACAAAACCAAGTTTTGCACCACCAGCTTTTATCTTCCCTATAATTTGGACTATATTGTACATATTGATGGGTATATCTTCATACCTAATATTAAAAAAAGGTTACAACTTGCCTAAAGTAAGAGATGCAGTATTTTATTATGGATTACAACTTGCATTAAATTTTGTCTGGAGTATATTATTTTTTGGATTTGGACTTAGATTTACAGCTTTAATAGACATCATAATAATGATTATGGTTTCTATAATAGTTATTTTGAAATTTTCTAAAATAGATAAGAGAGCTGGATATATAAATTTGGTTTATCTAATGTGGTTGGTTTATGCTGGATTTTTGAATTATTTTATATGGTTTATTAATAAATAGTTGTATGGTTTGTTAATAAATAGAATGTAAAGGTTTTGTAAATTACCCCGTACTTTTAATAATATCATATCAAATAAAAAATAAATAGACTATTAAAAATAATCATTTTCATATACAATTATATTAATTTAAATATAATAAATGTATCAAAAATATATTTAAAGATGAACATATTAAAGTATTAGAATTGGAAAGGCTCGAAGGGAGAGGTTTTTATGCAAATAATAGTATCTGGGAGACAAATGAAATTAACTGACGGAATAAAAGGATACGTAGATGGAAAATTAAGTAGGTTAGAAAAATACCTTGATCCTGAATCAGAAGTGAAAGTAACAGTAAGTGCGAAAAAGGATAGACAGAAAGTGGAGGTTACAATAATTCCTATTAGTGGTCAAATAATAAGGGCAGAAGATGTAGAAGAAGATTTATATGCAGCAATTGACATTGTTTGTGACAAATTAAGTAGACAAGTTGTAAAGTATAAGACTAAGGTTAAAGACAAAGTTCAAAATAATAAGAGCATAAGATTTGAAAATATTGACTTTATAGATAATAGTGGCGAATTTAATGATTATGATTATGATGATGAGGAAGATGAAAATATAGTTATAGAAAGAAGAAAGAAATTTAATGTAAAACCTATGAGTTCAGAAGAGGCAATTCTTCAGATGGAGTTGGTAGGACACAATTTCTATATGTTTAGAAATCAAGATAATTTTGAAATAAATATAGTATATAAGCGTAAAGCAGGTGGATATGGTTTAATAGAGCAAGACTAATAAAAAAATTGTATACTTTTTAGATTTTATATAAAAAAAAGTAAAAAGGTAATCATGTTGATTTTTATCAATATGATTACCTTTTTCTTGTTTAAATAATATATTAAATATTAGGTATTTACTGTCTAAAAAATTTTAAAACTACTCCATGATAGTATCAATAAAGTGCATAAATACCTATTTTAAGCATAAAATTAATTAAGGGGGTAATGCTCATGTTAGAAATATCCACTGATTTACAAGTAAATCAACCAGTTGTTACTGTTACAAGTAATACTTTTATGAGTATAGAAAATTATCTATCAATACTAGAATATGAAGTTGATTTAATAAAAATAAAGACTAAGGTAAAAACAATTAAAATATCTGGGGATAAACTTTCACTTAAGTATATTACTGACAGTGAGATAGGTATAAAGGGAATTATATACAATGTGGAGTATGTTGATTAGGAGGAGATACACTTGATAAGTTTTATAAGGGGATACTATGTTATAGTTGTGGAAGGAGTAGGGCTTGAACAATTTTTAAATCATCTTATAAGAAACGGGATAAATGTTTACAATGTAACTAGAATAAAAAATACTAAAATCGAGTTTAATATAAATAGACAAGATATAAAAGAATTTAAGAATATTTATAGAGGGAGTAAGTTTGATATTAAGGTAAAACAAAAAACAGGAGTTCCTTTTATTATTAAAAGAATTTATAAGCACAAAGGTATGTGGATTTGTGCTATTGTTTCTTTACTTTTATTGATGTCAACATCACAATTTGTAACGGATGTGTATATACAATCTCCAGAAGGTATAAAAAAAGAAGCTCTTAGAAGTGAACTTTATAAAGTTGGAGTGAGACCAGGAGTATACAAAAAGAGTGTTGATAGAAAAGAAGTTAGAGACCATATGATGTCAAAATTTAATGATGTTGCATATTTATCTATTAATGTAAAGGGAACCAATATATTTGTTACTGTTACAAAAAAGGCTGAATCCTTAAAATCTACAGACCAATCAAATTATTGTAATGTAATTGCTTTAAAAAATGGTATAATAGAAAAGGTAATCCCTAGAAGTGGTAAATCTGTTGTTAAATCTGGAGATATAGTCCAAAAGGGAGATGTCTTACTAAATGGTGCTAATACAAAATCAATACCAGAAGTATGGGCAAGTACTTTCTATGAATCTACTAAAAAGGCAAGCTATGTAGATACTGTAAATAAAAAAACTGGAGAAAAGAAAAAAGTACACACAATAAGTTTTTATGATAAAGAATTTACAATTAGAAAAAATATAAAATATAAGAATTATGTTGTTGAAAATAAAGAAAAAAGACTTTCAATGGGAGACTATACTTTCCCTATAAAAATAAAGACGAGTACTTTTTATGAAACCAAAAAAGTTGAAGTGAAAAAGAATAAAGAAGAGTTGAAAAAAGAACTATCTGAAAAAGCTTTAAAAGAATTAGAATACATAATACCAGCTTCGGCTAGAATAATAGATGTAAAACATAGCTATAAGGTTAATAAAAATATGTTAGAATATTTAATAACAGTTCAAACTAGTGAAAATATCGCTAAAATTTATCCTCTTAGTAAATCAGAGGCAGAAAGATTTATAAAGGAAGATAGTAAACCGAAAGAAGGAGAAGAGGAAGTTCCTTCTAATCCACAAAAAAGACCCATAAATGATATAAGAAATGAGTTTAATGAGGATAATAAAGATAATAACGACCAAAATAATTCTGATGGAAATAATAGCAATCAAAATAGTAACAATAGTCAAAATAATAATAGTAACAACAATTAATAAAATTTAACCTAAAACTTGAGGAGGATTAATTCAATTGATAATACAAAAAAAATTTACAATAGCAGATGGCAATTTTGAAAGAGAGTTATTTGGCAACTTTGATGAAAATGTAAAATTAATAGAGAAAACTTTAAATATAGATGTAATACTTAGAGAGGGTAATATAATTTTAATAGGAGAGGAAAAAAATGTAGATTCTGCATTAAAACTTATGAATGAATTGCATCAAACTGTATCAAATGGTAAGCATTTAGATAAACAAAGCATTTCTTATTCATTATCTCTTTTACTTGAAGGCAGTGAGCAAAAGATAAAAGAACTTGAAGGTACAATTGTTATAACTCAAAGAGGTAAAGCTGTTCAACCTAAAACTTTAGGGCAAAAAGAGTATATAAAGCTTATAGAAAATAATGATATAACTTTTGGTGTTGGACCGGCTGGAACAGGAAAGACTTATCTTGCTGTGGCTATGGCAGTGAAAGCTTTTAAAAGAGATGAAGTTAGTAGAATTATACTTACAAGACCAGCAGTGGAAGCTGGAGAAAGTTTAGGATTTTTACCAGGAGATTTAAAAGATAAAGTCGACCCATATTTAAGACCATTATATGATGCATTATTTGAAATGTTGGGCGCTGATAAGTTTAATAAATATTTAGAAAGAGGTACTATAGAAGTCGCACCACTTGCATTTATGAGAGGTAGAACTCTTGACAATTCTTTTATAATATTAGATGAAGCTCAAAATACAACTTCTGAGCAAATGAAAATGTTTTTAACTAGATTAGGATTTGGTTCTAAGGCTGTAGTTACAGGTGATATAACACAAACAGATTTGCCACAAAATAAAAAAAGTGGTCTTATACAAGCTACAGAGATTCTTAAGGGCGTTCAAGGGATAGGCTCTATAATGTTAACAGACAGAGACGTTGTAAGACATGAGTTAGTACAAAGAATAATAAGAGCTTATGAGAAGCATGATAAAAAAGAAGAATTTAAAAAAGAAGAGCGCAAAAAAATGAAAATACAGGAAAAGACTTTCAAAAGAAAGTAAAAGTGTAGTAATATAGATGTATAGCATTATTAATGAATAAAAAGTAGGTGTAATTAATGGATTTGATATTAGATGATAGACAAGATAAATTAGAAGTAAATGAAGAACTAATAGAAAAAATAAAAGATATAATTTTAGAGTGTTTGGATTATGAAGGATATGATGATAATTATGAAGTGAGTCTTTCTTTTGTAGATAATAAAGAGATTCATGAATTAAATAGAGAATATAGAGGGGTTGATAGACCAACTGATGTTTTATCATTTCCTCTTTTAAGTGATGATTTTGAAGATATTGAATTGGAAGAAGAATCTTTAGGAGATATAGTAGTATCTCTTGAGAGAGCTTTAGAGCAAAGCATAGAATATAATCATAGTTTTGAAAGAGAAGTATGTTTTTTAATATGTCATAGTATGTTTCATCTTTTAGGGTATGACCATGATACAGATGAAAATACAAAGGAAATGAGAGAAAAAGAAGAATACATATTAAATAAGTTAAACATAACAAGGGAGTAATTCTTATGAAAACAGGAAAAACTCGTCAAGGTATAATTAAAGCTTTTAACGCAGCTATAGAAGGAATATTATATACATTTAAATTTGAAAGGAATATGAAAATACATTACTTAGGTTCAGTTGCTGTGCTTATAATAAGTTTATTTTTTAACTTTTCAAAATTGGAAATGATAATGTTACTTATGTCTATCTGTTTAGTTGTAGTTGCTGAGATGTTTAATACAGCTATAGAAAAAGCAGTAGACTTGGTAACTGATGAATATCATGTACTTGCAAAAATAGCAAAAGATGTTGCAGCAGGTGGTGTACTAGTAGCAGCATTAAACTCAGTGGTGGTTGGATATATTTTATTTTATGATAAATTGACAGATATATCTGGGATTCTAATTTATAAGATAAGAGAATCAGAACTGCATATAACCTTGATATGTATATTATTGGTTCTTATAGCTGTAGTAGTAGTAAAAGCATTGACTTCAACAGGGACACCTTTAAAAGGAGGTATGCCAAGTGGTCATGCTGCTTTAGCATTTGCTATAGCAACTGCAATTACGCTTATGACAGAAAGAGTAGTTGCATCTACTCTTGCATATATAATGGCTGTATTGGTTGCTCAAAGTAGGATTGAGGGAAAAATACATACATTCTGGGAAACTATAGCAGGAGCTTTGTTAGGCGTGTTAATAGCAATATTAGTATTTCAGCTTGGAATGTTTTATAATTAAAATGAATGTACATAAAATATTTAAAATGAAACAAATCTGTGATAATTAAATTTTTATGATATAATGTAGAGTATTAAATAAAAAGAAATTCTAATAAGTGTATACAGGAGGAGATGTTGTGGACAACATAGAATTGTTAAAGTTGGCAGAAGATGCTAGACAACATTCTTATGCTCCTTACTCAAGTTTTAGAGTGGGTGCAGCTCTTTTAACTAAGAGTGGAAAAGTTTATACTGGATGTAATATAGAATGTGCATCATTAGGTGGAACAAATTGCGCAGAAAGAACAGCTATTTTTAAGGCTATATCAGAAGGTGACAAAGATATATATAAAATAGCTATAGCAAGTGATAACTCAGAAAATAATGAGCAAACATATCCTTGTGGAATATGTAGACAAGTAATTATAGAGTTTGGTTCTGATATAAAAATAATAACAGGATATACTAAAGGAGAGGTGTTTGAGCATGATATAAAAGATTTGCTACCAAACTATTTCTCTGGAAATGATTTAAAATAAATTAAAAAATTAAAATGAATTTAAAGTAGTTAAATACAAGAAGGTAAAAGTTAGGAGACAGTTAATGTTCAAATCAGGATTTGTCAGTATAGTAGGTAGACCAAATGTAGGGAAATCTACTTTAATGAATAATGTAGTAGGGGAAAAGATAGCTATAATGAGTGATAAACCTCAGACTACAAGAAATACAATACAAGCAGTCTATACAGATGAAGAAACTCAAATAGTATTTTTAGATACACCAGGTATTCACAAACCTAAAAATAAATTAGGTGAATTTATGGTAAAGGCAGCAACAGAAGCTTTTAAAAATGTAGACTTAATATTATTTGTAGTTGATGACTCTAAAAAAATAGGTCCTGGAGACAGAAAAATAATAGAGGATTTAAAATCTGTTAAGACACCAATAATTCTAGTTGTAAATAAAATAGACCAACTAGGCCAAAAAGATGAATTGTTTGATATAATAAAAATGTATGATAGAGAAGGTATTTTCAAAGAGATAGTACCAATATCAGCATTAAAAGGGCAAAATACAGATACTTTAATAAAAGTTATACAAAATTACTTAGAAGAAGGACCAAAGTATTTTCCAGATTATATGATTACAGACCAACCAGAGAGAGTATTAATAGCAGAACTTATAAGAGAAAAAGTTCTTCATTATCTTAATGATGAAATACCTCATGGTGTAGCTGTTGAAATTGAAAAAATGAAAGCAAGAAATGATAAAGAAATAGTAGATGTATCTGCTGTAATATATTGTGAAAGAGATTCACATAAGGGAATAATAATAGGAAAGAATGGTAGGAAGCTAAAAGGAATAGGTAAATCAGCAAGACAAGATATAGAATTACTTTTAGGTTCACAAATAAATCTCCAATTATGGGTTAAGGTTAAAGAAAATTGGAGAAATTTACAAAATTATATAAATAATTTTGGATATAATGATAAATAAAGGTGGGTTATATGGATAGGAAACTGGATGCTTCCCAAGATTTATTATATGAAGTAAAATCATTAATTGATAATAATAAAGTATTGGAGTTAAGAGAATTAATAGAGGAATATCATATAATTGATATATTCGATATAATGGAAAATTTAGAGGAAGACATGAAAATTCAACTGTTTGAAGTACTTCCTCTGGATATGGCATCTTCTATATTAGAAGAAGGTAGTGTAGAGTTTTTTATTAGTATTTTATCTAAGTTAGATGTAGAACACGCAAAAAACATACTTGAACTTATGTCTCTTGGAGATATGGCAGACAAACTTAGTGAGCTTGAAGAAGAAGAAAGAGAACATATAATAAATCTTTTAAATCAAGAAAACGCTGACTATGTAAAAGAATTATTATTCTATGATGAAGACTCTGCAGGTGGAACGATGACCACTGGATATATTTCTATAAATAAAGATATGACAGCTCTTGAGGCAATAGAACATATGAGAGAAGAAGCTGATGAAGCTGAGACTATTTATTATATATATGTAGTTGATGATGAAGAAAAGCTAGTTGGAGTATTATCGTTAAGAGAGTTAATAATAGCGAGAGATGCAAATATAGTAGAAGACTTAATGAGTGAAAATATAATCTCTGTTTATGTAGATGAAGATAGAGAAGAAGCAGTTAGGTTAGTATCGAAATACAATTTAATAGCAATTCCAGTAGTAGATAGACAAGAAAAGCTAAAAGGGATAATAACAGTAGATGATATAATAGATGTTATGGAAGAAGAAGCAACTGAAGATATGTATAAATTTGCAGGAAGTTCAGAGCATGAAAGAGAAGTGGCTGAAAAGGACAATCCTACATTAAAAGAGCAGACAATATCAGCTCTTAGAGGTAGACTGCCATGGTTAATTATTACATTAATTGGAGGTCTATTAGCTTCTTTAATACTTTCTAATTTAGATTATATAATGAATCCTATATATGCTCCGTTGGTATTTTTTATACCTGTAGTAATAGGTATGGGTGGTAATATTGGAACACAATCATCATCTGTTACAGTAATAACATTGTCTAACAAAGATTTGAATTTTAGCAATGTAGTAAGAGAAGGTATTGTAGGAATTATTACAGGCCTTTTGTGTAGTATAATAACAGGTATTGTAATTTACTTTGTCATGAAAAAATTAGATATTGTATTAATTGTTTCAATATCATTATTTATAAATATGGTTTTGGGTGCAACGATAGGTGCATTTATGCCTGTTTTATTAAAAAAGATGGATGCAGATCCATCTACAGTTTCATCACCAATTATATCTACAGCGCTTGATATAACTGGTATAGCAGTTTATTTTATAATAACGACAGCATTATTGTCAAAAATTGTTTAATAACTTTATGTATGATTTATCCTCTTCTTACTAAAAATATAAGTATAAATGTAAGAAGGGGGTTTTTTAAAAATGAACAATATCAGTTGGGAAGTTTTTAAAAAAACAGGTAGTGTAGATGCATATCTATATTTCTGTGATTGCAAAAACCTAAGTGAAGAAGTCGAAGAAGTAAGGGAGAAAAAAGAAGACGATGATAATCCTGAACACCCAGGGGATAGTACTTAAAGCTATAAGGTACAAGGAAAGTGATATAATACTTACTCTGTTTACGAGAAAGCTTGGAAAAGTATCTGCAATAGCAAAAGGAGCCAAAAAAAATAAGAGCTCTTTACTTTCATCATCACAGTTATTTTCTTATAGCAATTTTACTTTAAAAAAACAAGGAAATATGTACAAGGTTACCCAAAGTGAAATCATAAAAAGTTTTTATAATATATCCTACGATATAGAGGCATTTTCTTATGCTACATATATTACAAAATTAGTTGAAAATTCTATACTTGAAAATCAAACTAATAATAGGTTATTTATATTACTTGCACAGACGCTGTATTTATATACACAAGAGAATACAGATAATAGATTTGTAACAGCTGCATTTGAGTTAAAGTTCTTGGACTATATAGGATTTAAACCGATAGTAAATAAATGTATTAATTGCGGAAGTAAAATTTTGCAAAATTCTATGTTTAATATTTATGAAGGTGGTATACTATGTAGTAAGTGTAATACACTTTTTGATAATAATATAAAATTGGATTTAACAACTGTTAGTCTAATGGAATATGTATTAAGGAATGATATTTTAACATGTAGCAAAGCTAAAGTATCAAAATATATAACACATGAACTCGAAAATATACTAGAAAAATATTTGAAGGTTTATGTTGATAATATTAATCTAAAATCATTACACGTATTGCAAAGTGTAAAAAATAATAAGGGAGTGGATAATAATGAGTAGTAATATAACTATTGAAATGGTTGATTCAGTCTTTGAAAGAGTTCCAGGAGCAACTTATGCAGAAGCAAAAGAAGCATTAGTGGAATGTAATGGAGATGTAATTGAGGCAGTAATATATTTAGAAAATAAAAAGAATACTTGTAATTGTAAAGCTAAATCTGCTAAAGAAACTATGGAAGAAGTATTTGGTAAAGATGGAGAAAATATAAAATATCAATTAAAAGAACTTCTTAAAAAAAGTAGTGTTGTAAGAGTAATAGTTGAAAAAGATGGAAAAACTATGATGAATATTCCTTTAACAGTAGGAGTTGTTGGATTAGCTTTTGTACCATTAGCTACTCTAGTTGGTTTATCAGCAGCTGTTATAAGTAAATATCGTATAAAAGTTCAAAATGAAGAAGATGGTGAAGTTGTAGACTTAGGTGAATTAAATGAAGAAAAACTTCATGCTTTGAAGAATATGATAACTAATGCAGCTAAAGATGTAAAAGATGTAGTAGTTGATAAAAAAGAAGATGATAAAGACGTAACTGCTGATCTTATGAAAGAAGAATCTGAAAAGAATAATGAAAACGAAGACGAAAATAAATAGATATAAAGTGACTTTTAAAAAATGAAAAGAAGATAATTATAAGAATTATCACTAACATTGACAAATTTTATAGAATTTGATATTCTAAAAGTTGTAGAAGAACTATTAAAATAGCCTTTCGTGTAGACGAGAGGCTTTATTGTTATAGGAGGGATTTTTATGAATTTTCAAGAAATGATACTGGCATTGCAAAAATACTGGTCAAAGCAAGGTTGTATCATGATGCAACCTTACGATGTTGAAAAAGGTGCTGGAACTATGAATCCTAATACTTTTTTAAGATCATTAGGACCTGAGCCTTGGCAAGTATGCTATGTAGAGCCTTCAAGAAGACCAGCAGATGGAAGATATGGTGAAAACCCAAACAGATTATATCAACATCATCAATTCCAAGTTATACTAAAGCCATCTCCAGATAATATACAAGAATTGTATTTAGAGAGCTTAAAAGAAATTGGAATTGACCCAAGTGAACATGATATAAGATTTGTTGAAGACAACTGGGAAGCTGCTACAGTTGGTGCTTGGGGACTTGGATGGGAAGTTTGGTTAGATGGTATGGAAATAACTCAATTTACATACTTCCAACAAGTAGGTAATATTGAATGTGAGCTTGAGACAGGAGAAATTACATATGGATTAGAAAGATTAGCTATGTACATTCAAGAAGTTGATAGTGTTTATGATTTAAAATGGAATGATAAAATAACTTATGGCGAAGTGTTTAATAAAGCTGAGTATGAAAACTCAGTGTATGCGTTTGAATTATGTGATGCAGATATGTTGTTTAATCTGTTTGATATATATGAAAAAGAAGCATTAAGACTTATGGAAAGCGGTCTTGTAATACCTTCATATGATTATGTATTAAAATGTTCTCATGCATTTAATACATTGGATGCAAGAGGAGCAATAGGTGTTAGTCAAAGAGCTTCATTTATAGGTAGAGTTAGAAATATGGCAAAAACTGTTGCAGAAACTTTTGTAAAACAAAGAGAAGAAATGGGATTCCCTCTTTTAAAGGACGGTGACAAATAATGAAAAATTATCTTTTATTTGAAATCGGTGTTGAAGAAATGCCATCAAGATTTATGGGTAGTACACTAGAACAATTAAAAAACAATCTTAATAAATTATTTGAGGAAAATAGAATATCTTTTAATAAAATAGATGCCTATGGAACACCAAGAAGATTGACTTTAGTAGTTGAAGGCTTAAGTGATAAGCAAAGTGATTTAGAAGAAGAAATAAAAGGTCCTGCCAAGAAGATTGCTGTTGATGCAGAAAATAATTTCACAAAACCAGCTTTAGGATTTATAAAAAGTAAAGGATTAAGAGAATCTGACATATATTTTAAACAAGTTGGAAAAGATGAATATATTTTTGCTACTATAAAGCAAGCAGGGAAAGACACTTCAGAAGTGTTAAAAGAGATATTACCAGAAACTATAAAATCTGTAGTATTCCCAAAAGCTATGCGTTGGGGAGGAAAAAACCTAAAATTTGCAAGACCTATAAGATGGATAGTTACATTGTTAAATGATAAGGTATTAGAATTTGATTTAGAAGGAATAATATCTTCTAATGTAACAAAAGGACATAGATTCTTAGGGGAAAGTACAATAGAAGTTAATTCTATAGAAGAATATTTTGAAAAATTAGAGAAAAATTATATAGTTTTAGAACAAAATAAGAGAAAAGAAATTATAAGAAAACAATGTATAGAAGTAGCCAACTCTTTAGGTGGCGAAGTTGAGTTTGATGAAGATTTACTTGAAGAGGTAACTTACTTAGTTGAATATCCAACTGCTTTTTATGGCGAATTTAATACAGACTATATAAAACTACCAAAAGAAGTTATTATAACTCCTATGAAACAACATCAAAGATATTTCCCAGTACTTAAAGAAGGAAAACTGTTACCTAACTTTATAGCTGTTAGAAATGGAGACTCTTACAGAATAGATAATGTTAAAGCTGGAAATGAAAAAGTTTTAGAAGCAAGACTTGCTGATGCTTTATTTTTCTATAGAGAAGATACTAAGAGAAACTTGGAAAGCTACATAGAAAAATTAAAAACTGTTGTTTTCCAAGTAAAATTGGGTACTATTTATGACAAAACTTTAAGACTTGAGAAACTAAGTGCTGATATACTTGATAGTTTAGGATTAGCAGATGAAAAGGCAGACACTATAAGAGCTGCTAAATTATCTAAAGCAGATTTAGTTACTGGAATGGTAGGAGAGTTTGACGAATTACAAGGTTTTATGGGAAAAGAATACGCGAAGGTTGGAAGAGAAAATGATGTTGTAAGTGAGGCTATTTTTGAACATTATTTACCAAGATTTGCAGGAGATATTCTTCCTAAAACTAATGCAGGAGTAGCTTTATCAATAGCTGATAAATTAGATTCAATAGCAGGATTTTTTGCCATAGGAATACAACCAACAGGTTCTCAAGACCCATATGCTTTAAGAAGACAAGCTTTAGGTATACTTAGTATACTTATGGATAGAAAAGTAGCTGTAGACTTAAAAGTACTTATTGAACATGCTTTAGATAATTATTCTGAGTTAGATTTTAATAAAGAGGAAGTTGTTGAGCAAATAATGAACTTCTTTAATGAAAGAGTAAAAAATCTATTTAAAGATTTAGGGATAAGATATGATGTTGTTGATGCTGTTTTAAGCTCTGATATAAATGATATTTCTGATATGCATATGAGAGCTTTAGAGCTTAATAATTGGCTAGAAAAAGATGAATTAGTGGAAATGCTTACTGCATTTAATAGGGTTTCTACTTTGGCTCAAAAAGCAGAATGTGATAGAATTGATGAAAATCTATTAAAAGAAGATGCTGAAATTAAGCTCTATAATGAATTTAAGCAAGTAAAAGTAAGAGTAAAAGAATTATTAAAAGACAAGAAATACGGTACTGCTTTAGATGAGTTTGCATCTTTAAGACCTGTAGTTGATAACCTATTTGATTCAGTTATGGTTATGGATAATGATGAATCTATTAAAAATAACAGACTTGGTTTACTTAAACAAATATATGATACTATGCTAGAAATTTGCGATTTATCTAAAATAGTTTATAAATAAAATACAATTGATTATAAAAAATGAGATAGCGATAAGCTATCTCATTTTTTTAATCAATTTATATTTTATATTTATCAGTTATGTTATTTAATAAATCATCATTTAAATTTATCCATTCATAAAAATTTCCTGATGAAACCTCAACTATTTCATAAAGCATCTTTGGAAGGTCACTAGCTTTAAAATCTCCTAGAGATTTTCCTAGTTTAGTCTTACCTATTTCAAAACTACCTCCAACAAATAATTCAAATGCATCAGTAGATACACCATTGACATTCTTCTTTTTACCACATAATCCTATACTACCAATTTGGTGAACACCACATGAATTTAGACATCCTGAAATATATAATTTAGGAGCTTTGTTTAAAATTTCTTCATTGTTTTGTAATCTAAAATAATCTATTATCTCATGCAACATTTTTTGGCTATTTTGTATACCCATCTGACAAATAGGAACACCTATGCAGGAGATACTCTGTTCTAATTGAGAGTTGCAACTAATAGTCTTGCTTATTTCTAATATTCTTTTTGCTTCATTTCCATCTAAATTTAAGATGTACAATCCTTCTGTCATACCTAATCTAATCATAGGATTTTTAATATTATCTAACTCTTGAAGTAAAATTTTTAAATCTTTAGTCAATAATAGACCTCCTATTGGATGTATATATACAGTGTATAAGCCAGATTGTTTTTGATGGATTAATCTAGAGTCATGTAAATCTATCTTAATTCCAGGCTTAGAATAATCAATTTGTTCAACATTAAGTTCAAGATTACCTTTTTCTTTTTCTAATTTATAGTATTCTTTAAATTTTTCTAAAAACATCTCCTCTCCAAGAGTTTCAACCATATATCTAACTCTAGCTTTGTTTTTATTTTCATAATTACCATAAGCCATAAAGAATTTAATCATTCCTTCTACACAATATAATGCATCTTTAGGTTTTATAACTTCATCAAGTTCTAAAGCAACTTTAGGTTGTTTACCTAAACCTCCGCCTAAGAAAACTCTAAAATATGGTTCGCCATTTTTTAGAGTAGCTACAAATCCTAAGTCCTGTATACTACAATGGGCAGCATCTGTATAACAACTAGAATAAGAAACTTTTAGTTTCCTAGGCAAGTGATATGTAGTAGCATTTTTGATAAAATATTTATCAGTAGCAACTGCATAAGGAGTAACATCAAAAGCTTCGTCAGGGTCAACTCCTGATAATGGAGATAAACCTATATTTCTAGGATAGTTACCACCACCGCCTCTAGTGAAGATATCATTTTTTATTCCCTCTTCCATAACATCAACTATAGAGTCTATAGACAAGTCATGTAATTGTATAGCTTGTCTAGTTGTTAAATGTATCTTATCTAGCTTATGTTTGGTAGCCATTTGGTAAATTTTTTCAAGTTGAGATTTCGACAATACTCCAGCAGATACTCGAAGTCTTATCATAAATGATTTTTTGTCTCTTTGAGCATAAACTCCATATCCACCAGAAAATCCTTTGTATTGCATTTTATTTATTTCTCCATTCAATAATTTTAAAGAATATTCTTTAAAATTATGTAGTTCATTTAACAATGTCTCTTTTAAATTATCCATTATTTCACCTCATTATTAGACTTGTATAAAAATAAATATACTGTATAATTATATATATATTATTATCTAGATATGGTAAAAATATAACAGTAGAATACTATCAAAAGTCAAAATAAGGAAGATATACTGAGTATGACTCTTTATTTTGTTAAATAAGTATAATATTTTTGTTTTATAAAATATAATTAAGATAAATAGATAATTTTGTGATTTTAATATATAATATTTAGTATAGTGTTGAATAAACGCTTAATATTCGCAGGAGGAGTATTTGTATATGGGAGAAATAATAAATGCATTAGATAGAGCCCTAGACATAATTTTGCTATTATATCATGAAAAGAGAGAGATGGGAATAACTGAAATAAGTAAGGTTATGGGAGTATATAAGAGTACTGTACATAGAACTTTAGTAACTCTTGAAAACAAAGGTTTTGTTATACAAAACACTGAAAATGGTAAGTATTGGTTGGGAATAAATTTATATGCAATAGGTATGGTTGTGGGAGAACAAATGTCTTTGACTGAAATAGTAAAACCATATACGAAAAAATTAAATCAAGAATTTAACGAAGTGGTGAATGTGTCTATACTAGAAGAAAGAGCTCAAGATTCTCCAAGAAGTATCATAATACATAAAGAATATGGTTCAAATCAATTACTCTCAGTAAATCCGTCAGTTGGCTCCAGTAGTGAATGTTATTGTTCAGCAGTTGGAAAATGTCTTATGGCATTTAATGATTCTATAGATTTTGAAAAGTACAGAAAAACTCCAATACACAAATATACAGAGCATACAATTGATAATTGGGATGATATGATGATTTTTTTGGCAAAAATAAAAGAGCAAGGATATGCTCTAGATGACCAAGAACTAGAACATGGTTTAACTTGTATTGGAGCACCTATTTTGGATAAAAATAATAGAGCTATAGCAGCAATAAGTCTATCAGGTCCTACTATAAGAATGCAAGAAGGAGACCTTGAATATAAGATTAAAAGAGTTATAGAAACTGCAAAGAGTATATCTGAACTTTTTAGATAATTTTAAAAAATAAATTTGAATAATAAAAAGGGACTAAATTTAAATTGTTATTTGTAAATGCCAGTTTAGATAGGGTCTCTTTTTTATTGAATATAAAAATTAAATATTTTTAAAATTGAAAAAATTATTGAAATATATAAGCGAATGTGATATCTTTTAATTAAGCAATACAAAACAGAACAGTGTTCTAAAGAATAGAACAACAATGAAATATATATAATAAACCCACATAAATATTATATATTTAAAATTAAGTAAAAAAATTACTACATAAAAGGGGAGATTTGAAAAATGGAAAAAGTCAAGTTGAGTGTTGAAAGATGTAAGGGGTGTTATCTTTGTATTGAAGCTTGCAAAAAAGAAGCAATAAGTCTTTCTGATTACACAAATAAAAAAGGCTTTGTAACAGTCAAAGTCGATGAAGAAAAGTGTGTTCAATGTGGCGCTTGTTATACAATGTGTCCTGATTTAGTATTTGAGATATTATAAATAACTTTTTATTGGAAGGGAGAAAACGTATGCAAAGTTTATTAATTAAGGGAAATGAAGCCTTAGCAGAAGGAGCTATACGTGGTGGATGTAGATTTTATGCAGGTTATCCAATAACACCACAATCAGAAATATTAGAAATGATGGCTTGGAGACAAAAAGAGGTTGGAGGAGTATTTATTCAAGGTGAATCTGAAATAGCCAGCGTAAATATGGTTATGGGGGCAAGTGCACTTGGAGCAAGAGCTATGACGTCTTCATCTGGACCTGGATTTTCATTAAAACAAGAAGGAATTGCATATTGGGTATCAGCTGGTTTACCAGCAGTTGTAGCATGTGTACAAAGATATGGTATAGGAGATGGATTTATAGGAGCTGGTCAAGATAATTACTGGCAAGCTGTAAAAGGTGGAGGAAATGGAGATTATCATTTAATTGTATTGGCACCTAATAGTGTTCAAGAAAATATGGATATGGCATATGAGTCTTTTGAATTAGCTGAAAAATATATGCATCCAGTACTTATACTTTCTGATGCTACAATAGGTCAAATGGTAGAACCTTGTATGGCACCACCAATGAAAGAATATGATAAGGATAAAGCTCCATGGGCAGCAAAAGGAACTCCTGTTGGAGAAAAAAATAAAGTAATAACTGATATAACATATTTTGAAGACCAAGATACATGGCAAAAAGGTTATATAGAAAAAATGAGAAAAGTTCAAGAAAATGAACAAAGATGGGAAGAAATAGAGATAGAAGATGCAGATGTGGTATTTGTTGCATATGGAATTTCTTCAAGAATAGCAGAAGGTGCAGTTAGAGATGCAAGAGCAAGAGGTATAAAACTTGGATTAATAAGACCCAAAACATTGTGGCCTTACCCAAGAAAAGCTTTCAAAAAATTAAAAGATTCATTAAAAGGGCTTGTAACAGTTGAAATGAACATGATGGCACAAATGAAGGAAGATGTCATTATAGCATGTAATAATAGATTCCCAGTATATTCAGTAGCAACAGCTCAATATATGGCAGAAGTAAATCAATTAATAGATTTTGCTCAAGAGATTATAGATGGAAAAGCTAAGCAAGAGGAGGTATTTTAATTATGGCTAAAAAAGCACCAGCAATAATGATGTGTGAAAATATGTTCTGTGGAGGCTGTGGACACTCTATAGTCGATAGAATTATTGGAGAAGTATTAACAGAAATGAATATATGTCAAGATACAATTATATGCTCAGATATAGGCTGTAATCATATGTTTCAATTTAGTATGAATGTAGATGTTGTTGTTCCTCCTCATGGTAAAATGGGTGCAGCTATGGCAGCTATGAAAAGAGTTAGACCAGATAAATATATATTTACAATAGCTGGAGATGGTGGAGCTTATGCAATAGGGCTTGGAGAAACTATGTCAGCTGCTACTAGAAATGATAATGTAATATTTTTAGTTATGAATAATAATATGTTTGCAATGACAGGTGGGCAAATGGCTCCAACTACTGTACAAGGTCAACATACAGCTTCTACTCCAGCAGGTAGAACATATGAAGACCATGGTTCAACATTTGATGTTGTAAAAGTTATGGGAAATTTAGATATAGCATATTTGGCAAGAGGAACAATAACTAACCCTAAAGAAATAAATACAACAAAAAGATATATCAAAAAAGCACTTGAAAAACAAAAAGATAAGAAAGGCTTTTGCTTAATAGAAATACTTGTACCATGTCCAACAAACTGGGGATTAAAGCCAGTAGATGCTATGAAGAGAATAGAAAACGAACTTGTTCCAAAGTATCCACTTGGAGAATTTATTGATTAGGGAGGAAATAATATGTTAAATGAAATTATATGTGCTGGTTTTGGAGGACAGGGAGTTCTTACAGCAGGAAAAATTATAATGTATGTTGCATATAAGGCAGAAAAGAAGATTACATGGTTCCCATCTTATGGAAATGAGATGAGAGGAGGAAGTGCAAATTGTAATGTTGTTGTAAGTGATGAGAAAATTGCAAATCCTTGTGTAAAAAATCCAGATATATTATTGGGAATGAATAGTGTATCAATAGATAAGTATGAAAGTTTAATGAAAGCAAATGGTTATATGTTTGTCAATGAATCACTAGTAAATAAGGATAGAAAATATAGAGAAGATATTAATGTTATAAAAGTACCTGTTACTGAAATAGCTCAAAATTTAGGCAATGAAAAATCTGCTAATATTTGTATGTTGGGTGCTATGGTGAAGAATTTAGATTTATTTACAAAAGAAGAATTTGAAAGTGGTATGTGTGAGTACTTTGAAAATCAAGGTAAAGGAAAGTTTAATGCAAAAAATGTGGAAGCATTTGAAGCTGGATATGATTATGAGTGAATATTTTAAATATTTAAAATTATTATTGAAATACTCATTTTTATGTGTTAGTATTTAATTAATAAAATATAGAACGTCGTTCTGAGTGATAGGACGACAAAATTTTTAAAAAAATAACAGAACGACGTTCTACAGTATGAAACCGAGGAGGCGTTGAAGTGAAAATTTTAGTAATTAATCCTGGTGGTACATCTACAAAGATTTCTGTATTTCAAGATAAAGATGAAGTTTTGAAAAAAAATATAACTCATACAAGAGAAGATTTAAAAAATTTTTCTAAGGTATTTGATGAATACGATTATAGAAAGCAATTAATAGTGGATGTTTTAAGTAGTGAAAATCACGATATAAATTCTTTTGACGCAGTAGTAGGTCGTGGTGGACTTATGAAGGCTATAAAAGGTGGTACTTATATCGTAAGTAAAGAAATGATTGAGGATATGAGAAATGAAATAAATGGAGAACATGCATCAAACTTAGGTGCCTTGTTAGCTAAGACTATAGCAGATGAAATAGGAGTTCAATCATTTGTAGTAGACCCAGTTTCTGTAGATGAATTTGATGATGTATCAAGGATTACAGGTATATCAGATATAGAAAAAGCTAGCTGGTTGCATGCACTAAATCATAAAGCTGTCTCAAGAAAAATAGCACAAAAACTAGGTGGAAAATATGAAGATTACAATTTTATTGTAGCACATCTAGGTTCTGGAATATCAATTGTAGCACATAAAAAAGGAAAAATGATAGATGGAAGTGGTGGAAGGTCTGATGGTCCATTTTCGCCAGAAAGAAGTGGAGGATTACTTGCATACCCTCTTATAGAATTATGTTACTCAGGAAAATATACTCATGATGAAATGGTTGCAAAAGTAAGTTCAATTGGAGGTATGTACGATTATTTAGGAACAAAAGATATGATAGAAATCGAAAATAGAATTAAAGATGGTGATGAAAAAGCTAAACTTATAATGGATGCGTTTATCTATCAAACAGCTAAAGAAATTTCTATGTATGGAGCCTCACTTTCTGGAGATATAGATAGGATTATTTTAACAGGGGGAATATCACATTCGGAAATGGTAACTAAAGGAATAATAGAAAAAGTTTCATATTTAGCACCAGTAGAGATAGTGGCAGGTGAGATGGAAATGGAAGCACTTGCTCTTGGAGCTCTTAGAGTTCTTAATGGAGAAGAAATGGCAAAAACTTATTAATATTTAGGAGAAAAAATATGTTAAAAGATTTTAATAATTTATTAGAAGAAGCTAAAAAGCTTGAACCTGTTATTGTAAGTGTTGCTGTTGCAGAAGATGAAGAAGTGTTAAAAGCTGTCAAATCAGCAACAGATTTAAATCTTATAAAGCCAATTCTCGTAGGGGATAAAGATAAAATAGAAAATATATCAAAAGAGATTGGACTAAAAGCATATGAAATAATAGGATGTCAAAATCCTGATGAATCAGTTAAAAAAGCTGTAGAGGTAGTTAAAAATAAGGATGCTAAAGTTCTTATGAAGGGGTTAGTAAATACAAGTGTTTATATGAGAGCTATATTAAATAAAGAGTTTGGTCTTAGAACAGGAAGGCTTTTAAGTTTACTTGCAGTATATGAATTACCTCAATACCATAAACTTCTTTATTGTACAGATAGTGGGATAAATGTATCTCCAAATTTAAATCAGAAAAAGGATATAATGATAAATTCACTTCTTACTATGAAGAGTATAGGTATGGAAAATCCTAAAACTGCAATACTCACTGCAAATGAAATGGTAGACCCCAAAATACAATCTACAGTAGATGCTAATTCACTTGTAGATATGGTAAAATCAGGAGAAATACCAAATTGTATAGTAGAAGGTCCAATAGCCTTTGATGTTGCATTTGATGCATATGCAGCAAAGCATAAAGGTATCAAAAGTAATATTGCTGGCGATGTTGACTTACTTGTATTTCCAAATATAGAGGCAGGAAACATATTAGGAAAGTCATGGCTTAGATTCAATAAAGCTAAGTGGGCAGGGATAGTTTTGGGGGCAACAAATCCAATAATTTTAGGTTCACGTTCTGATACAGCCGAAATTAAAATAAATTCAATAGCATTAGCCTGCTTAGCATCACAATAAGAAATTATTTAAAAGGGGATGAATTATTATGAAATATGCAAAAAGAATGGATATGGTAAAGGCTTCAGCTATAAGAGACTCTCAAAAGAAGATAGCTCAAAAAGTGGCAAGTGGTGGAACTGTTATATCTTTTGCAGCAGGACTTCCTGACCCAAACTTATTTCCAATAAAAGAAATAAGTGAAGTAACTAAGCAAGTACTTGATGAAAGAGGAAAATTTGCTTTAGCTTATGGACCTACTAAAGGTGAAGATGAGTTGTTAGAAATAATAGCTAAGAGAATGAAAGAAGAAGAAAATATTGACACAAAACCAGAAAATATTATAATAACTACTGGTTCACAACAAGGTATAGCTCTTAGTGCTATGATTTTATTAGAAAAAGGAGATATAGTAGTTACAGAAAATCCAAGTTACTTGGGTGCAATAAATGCATTTAGACCTTATGAATGTGATTTTTTAGGAGTAGATACAGATGAAGAAGGAATGGTAACAGAAGATTTAGATAAATTATTATCTGAAAATTCAAACATAAAGGTGATATATGTAATACCAACATTCCAAAATCCTACAGGAAAAACATGGTCTCTACAAAGAAGAAAAGATTTTATGGAAGTTGTAAACAAGTATGATGTCATAGTAATAGAAGATAATCCTTATGGAGAGATAAGATTTACACAAGAACCACTACCTACACTTAAATCACTTGATACTAAAGATAAAGTACTATATCTAGGGTCATTTTCAAAAGTGTTATGTCCAGGATTTAGAGTTGCTTGGATGTGTGGGAATATAGATATTATAGATAAAGCAGAACTTTTAAAGCAAGGTATCGACTTACAATCAAATCAATTTTCTCAAGTACAAGTAATAGAATTCTTAAAGAAATATAATTTAAATGAACATGTAGAAAAAATAAGAGCTGAGTATAAAAAAAGATGCTTCTTGATGCTAGAAACTATGAAAAAATATTTTCCAGAAGAAGCTAAATATACAGAGCCAGATGGAGGTATGTTTATATGGGTTGAACTTCCTGAAAGTATAAATGTAGATAATTTACTAGATAAAGCTATTGATGCTGGAGTTGCCTATGTTTCTGGAGAATCATTCTTTGCAAATAATGGTCCAAAAAATACTATGAGACTTAATTATACAACAATGTCAGAAGAGCAAATAGTTGAAGGGATTAAAATACTTGCAGAAGTTATAAAAAAAGAACTCAATTATGCTTGTGAATAAATATTAAAAGTGAGGGCTTAATTATGGGAGAAAAAGGGAACGGGCTAAAGTTTGGAAAGTTAATGATTCAACTTGTTATCATAGCTATATGTTGGGAATTAGTTTATATTATACCATTTATCCAATACACATTGTATGATCCAATTTTAAAAGCATTACAGTGTTCAAATACTCAACTAGGTTTTTTACTTACTATTTATGGTTTAGGTAATATATTTGGAGCTCCTATAGGAGGATGGTTAGCAGATAGATTTGATTATAGAAAGATAATTTTAGGTTCTGTATTTCTTAATGGAATAGTATCATTTTTATTTGCATTTAACATGAACTATACATTTGCTGTTATAACTTGGGTAGGTTGTGCAATTACATCATTAGTTATGAACTATCCTTCTATGGTAAAGATACTTAGAGTTATAGGAAAAGAAAATCAAGGTAAAGTTTATGGATTTAATGAAGCTATGGTTGGAGTTTCTGGAGTAGTAATGGGAGCTATATTCTTATATATTTATACATTATTTTCAACTCCTGTTTTAGGTATGAGATGGGTAATGATATCTTTAGGAATATTATCTATAGTGATGTGTCCAGTATTATGGTTTGTCATTAAAGATGTAGATATTAGCGAAGAAAAAGAAGAAGGTAAAAATGAAAAAATGGCTGCTAGTGACTTTATGGTAGTTTTAAAATCACCAAATACTTGGTTAGTAGGTATAAGTATATTCTGTGTATATTCATTTACAGTTACAATGTCTTACTTTACACCTTATATAACCTCAGTACTTGGAGGTTCAGTCGCACTATCTGGAGCATTAGCTATAATAAGACAACATGGATTAAAACTATTTGGTGCTCCATTTGGAGGGTACTGTGCAGACAAAGTAAAATCACCTACTAAAGTGCTTTTACCAATATATGTACTTGGTATAGCAGTAATAATTTTATTCTTAGTATTGCCTTCATCAACGCCAATGACTTTATTTATAGCATTAACATTTGTAGTAGGTATATTAGGTTATATGGGAAAAGGTATATACTATGCAGTTCAAGAGGAAGTAAATGTTCCAGTTAAATATTCAGCTACTACTATAGGTATAGCAGCAGCTTTAGGTTTTTCACCAGATGTATTCCAATTTGCATTAATAGGGCATTGGATAGATACTTATGGTAACAAAGGATACACGTATACATTTATATTCCAAATAGCTATTTTAGTAATAGGAATATTATCTTGTTTATATATATTAAAAGTTAAAAAGAGAAGATTGGATAAGTTAAAAGTTTAAAAGTTTCATTTGATAATAGAGTATTTTTTTCAGTATAATCTACTGACATAAATACTGTATAAAAAGTAATACTAAATTAAAATTTATAGTTATATTTAATGAATAAAGTGTGGAAAAATTAAAATGTTATCAAGTGTTTTTAATATAGTTTTAGCATAAAGTTACCCCTAAAAGTATAAGATTGAGTAGCAATTATCACCTATTTGTATATTTACATAAGCTTGTTTAATATAAATTTTACATGGATTTTAGTAATAGATGATATTTGCACTCAATTTTATATCTAATAATGAATAAGAAAATTATGAAATCTAACTATATATTATCTAACCACGTATTAATAGTGTACTGTTTATGCTATTTATGTAGTAGAATTGGGCTTTCCTTATATGTATTTCAATTTATATTGTTTGATTGTTTTTCAAACACATATCGTTAAAAAATTTATATACTTATGTTCATGTATCAATTGATATTCTTAATTTTGGTAATAATTGCTGTAGTTTACATATTAGAAGATAGAAATAAGATAAATAAAATAAAAAATAAGTCTATAAGATATGTTGAGTTAAATAAAGTTTATACAAAATATTAATACATAGCTGTTTAAATTATTGTCTATAAATTAAAATGAATGGTGGTGAGTTGAGTGACCGATTTAGTTAACACCATTAATGGAATTGTTTGGTCACCTGTATTAGTTGCAATGTGCTTATGCATAGGATTGTATTTTTCACTGAAATTAAAATTTTTCCAAATAAAAGACATAAAAGAGATGTTTACTCTTTTACTTGAAGGAGATAGTTCTCAAGTTGGTATATCATCGTTTCAAGGGTTTGCTACATCAATGGCTGGTAGAATTGGAACTGGTAATATAGCTGGTGTGGCTGTAGCAATAGCAATGGGAGGTCCAGGAGCATTAGTATGGATGTGTATAATGGCTACATTAGGCTCGGCAACTGCATTTGTAGAATCTACTCTAGCTCAAATATATAAAGATGAACATGATGGGCAGTACAGAGGTGGTCCTCCATATTACTTTGAAAAAGGTCTTGGATGGAAAAGATGTTCAATTTTATTTTCAGTAGTTGCAATTATAAGTTATACATTTTTTATGCCTGGGACGCAATCAAATACTCTATACTTAGCAATGAATCAAGCATTTGGATTTTCAAGAATGACAATTGCAGTTGCATCTTCTATTGCATTGGGAATAATAATTTTTGGAGGAATTAAAAGAATTGGTTTATTTGCTGAAAAAGTAGTACCTATAATGGGTGGAGCATATCTTATCATGACAATAGTGATAATCATAGTAAATATAAATTTAGTTCCAGATGCTATTATAACGATGTTTAAATCTGCATTCGGGTTTGGTTCAATGTTTGGAGGCATGTTAGGTGCAGCAATATCTTGGGGAGTTAAAAGAGGTATATATTCAAATGAAGCAGGCGAAGGTTCTGGAACTTATGGTGCAGCGGCAGCAGAAGTAAGTCATCCAGCTAAACAAGGATTGGTTCAAGCTTTCTCTGTTTATGTGGATACATTATTAATATGTATGGCTACAGGTATTATGATTATAATAACAGGAAAATACAATGTTACAGGAGTTTTAACTGCACTACCAGGTGTAGAGCCAGGTCCACAATATGTGCAGAGTGCAATAAATACATTACATCCTCAATTGGGTGATATTTTTATAGCAATAGTTTTATTATTATTTACCTTCACAACATTATTAGCATTCTCATATATGATGGAGACCAATGTATCTTATTTGGTAACTAGAATTAAAGCACAAAAACATGAAAAGCACATAATAAATGTCTGTAGATTTATGCTTATAATATGTGCAGCAATGTGTTGTTTTATAGAACCACTTACAAGTTGGGCATTAGGCGATATATGTATAGGTGTTTTAACATATATAAATTTAATTGCTATCTTTACACTGCAAAAGCCAGCTATAAAAGCATATTATGATTACCTAAGACAGAAAAAATTAGGAATAAAGAGAGCTGATAGGATTTTTAATCCTGTTGAATTAGATATAAAAAATGCTGAATTTTGGGAAAATAGATGCTTAAAAGAGAGTGAGCATAAATTAAATTAATTATTTGTGAAGTATTTTATATAGATATTTTAATTAAATTTTCAAAATAGATATCACAGATATATAAGTTCAATATAATACATAATAGTAGAATTATAAGTTTTGATTGATATGTTTATATTTTTACTTATTAAATGTTTGATTTATACATGTAGAAATATATATTTATATTTAAAACTGTTATTTTAAAGGATAGTATATATAGTAAGATTGTTTATTTTAATAGATAAAATAATAGATAGAAAAATTTATACTGTTGAATAAGTCGTTAGGTTTTACAATAAGTGTAGAAATCGTTTTAATGCAGTAAATATAAATTTGTTCTATCTTATATGAATAAATATATAAATTAATTTTAATGGGAGGTAAGGTTGATATGAAGGAAAAAATAATACAAGTGGCGGATTTAAAGAAAGAAAAAGTTTTGGAGCTATGTCAATCTTTGTATGATGAACCAGAAATTGCTCTACAAGAGTATAAATCTGCTAAAAAAATATCAGAATTTTTAAGAGAAGAAGGTTTTGAGGTTGAAGAAAATTTAGCAGGTATGGCTACAGCTTTTAAAGCAACTAAGAAAAATGGTGATGGTCCAAGAATAGTTTTTATAGCAGAATATGATGCTCTTCCAGGAAATGGTCACGCATGTGGTCATCATCTGATAGCATCTATGGGAGTTGGAGCTGGAATAGCTCTTTCAAGTATATTAGATACTTATGAGGGAGAAGTGAGTATAATTGGAACTCCTGCTGAAGAAACTGGGGATGGAAAACCTTACTTAATAGAACATGGTGTATTCGATGGTTATGATGCTGCAATGATGATACATCCAAATTCAAAAACTTGTGTAAGTCCAGAAATTATAGCTATTGGTGGATTAGATTTTGTATTTACTGGTAAAGCATCTCATGCAGGAGCTAAGCCATATAATGGAATAAATGCACTAGATGCAGTTGTACTATTATATAACAATGTTAATGCGCTAAGACAACAGTTAGTAGATGGAACTAGAATCCATGGTATAATATTAGAAGCAGGAACCGCTGCAAATGTAATACCTGATAGAGGAAAAGTTAGATTAGAAATAAGAGCAAAAGAACAAGACTATTTTGATGAGGTTGTAGAAAAAGTAAAGAACTGTGCTAAAGGAGCAGCAATAGCAACTGGATGTGAACTAGATTTTTACCATTTTGAACCTACATGTCAAGGGTTGAATGAAAATAAAGTTTTAATAAATATATTTAAAGATATAATGCAAGAATTTGGGATTGTTGATGAAGAAGAACAAGTAATGCTTGGTTCTACTGATATGGGAAATCTCAGTCAAATTATGCCATGTATACATCCTTTGATAAAATTCTCTGAAAATGGTGAAGAACTACATACAAAAGAATTTTTAGAAGCAGCTATAAAGCCATATGCAAAAAATAGAGTAATTGATGGAATAAAAGTATTAGCTTTGACAGGATTACGTTTATTTGAAGAACCAGAAACACTAAAAAAAATGAAAGAAGAGTAAATTCTAACAAAGGGGATTAGGCTATGACTAATAAGAGTGAGAGCAAAAAGAAAAAATTAGCATTCCCAGATGCATATGTTTTGATGATAGGTTTAATTATATTTGCAGCAATTATGACCTATATTGTTCCCTCTGGAACCTATAACAGAATAGAAGATTTAAATAATGGAAATATGATTGTACAAGCGGGAAGCTTTACATATGGAGAACAACATCCAGTTAGTTTAATAGACTTGTTTAGAGCTATACCAAGTGGGCTTGGAAAAAATTCTGTAACAGTTTTCTTTGTACTTATTATTGGTGGTGCATTTGGTATAGTAAATTCTACAGGTTCATTGGACGCATTAATTGGAAGGGTTATCTCTAAGAGTCAGGGAAGTAAAAGAGGGGAAATTATTATTACTTGCTTAGTACTTACTTTTTGATTAGCTGGTGGAGTTGTAGGTATGTATGAAGAATGCATAGCATTTTTACCAATTTTGATGACATTATGTATAGCTTTAGGTTATGATGCTTTAGTGGCTGCGGCTATTCTCTTATTGGGACTTGCATCAGGATATGGTTCAGCTACAATTAATCCTTTTACAGTAGGATTAGCTCAAGGTATTTCTGGATTACCACTTTTTTCAGGAATGTGGTTTAGATGGATATTTTGGATTTGTACAATGATTTTACTTTCTGCATATATAATTTCTTATTGTAAAAAGATAAAAAAAGACCCAAGTAAAAGCTTAGTATCAGATATTGATTATAGTCACTGGCAAATTGATGAGTCTTCTGTTGGGGATAAGTTGTCTTCTGGAAATATTAGAGTATTAGTTACATTCTTTGGAGGGATACTCGTTCTGATGATATTGATTATAAAATTTTCTTTAGGAATGTCAGATTTATCAGCTTATTTCTTTGCTCTAGGAATTTTATGTGGAATAGTCTATGGTATGAGTCCAAATAAAATTGCTTCTGGATTTGTAAAAGGAATGCAAGAGATGGTCTATCCAGCTATTTTGATAGGATTTGCATCTAGTATAGTAGTTATATTAGAGCAAGGAGTAATTTTAGATTCGATAGTTCATGGATTGTCATTAGTATTAAATTATGTTCCTAGGATTTTTAGTGGAGGAGCAATGATGATTATGCAGTCTGTAATCAATTTCTTTATACCTTCAGGTACAGGTCAAGCTATGGTAACTATGCCACTTATGGCTCCACTTGCAGATGTTATTGGAATACCTAGACAAGTTGCAGTTTTAGCTTATCAAATGGGTGATGGATTTGCAAATGGAATAGTACCAACACTAGGAGTTCTTATGGCTGGAATATCTATTGCTCATGTCCCTTATACAAGATGGTTTAAATTTGCATCAAAGATAATACTTATGGAATTAGTTTTAGGGTTTGTATTTTTGATGATTGCAGTACAAATTAATTTAGGTCCTTTTTAGATAATAAATATTTTTATAGAGGCTTTAAAGAAAGAATATATTAAAAGTTGAGTCTTTTAAATTAAAATATATTTTGCTAAATTTAAATTAAATAGAATCTCGAAAATAAACGGTGAACTTTGTAAAGTTCACCGTTTTAGTTTACTATTTTTTATTTAAATGTGTATTTATAACTTTGACTAGTTTAGTAATGTCTATTAATTCAGAAATAAGTTCATTTATTATTTATAAATTTGTTATAGCAAAAAATATCATGAAAAGATATATTTTAGGTGCTAAAATCAAATATACATAGATACTAGAGGAGGAAGATATATGGAAACTTTAAAAGTAAGAAATATTGAATTATGTGGAACGAATTATGAAATAGGATATGAACTTGGAAAATCAATTGTAGATATACCAGAATTAATAGGAAGTCAAATTGGTAAACCTAATGTTTTAACTAAAGAAGAAGAAAAGTATATGAAAGAGATATTTGATAAATACTGCCCAGGTCTTAATGAAGAATTACAAGGTTTTGCTGATGCTATTCATGTAAATCAGAATCAAATTTTATACTATACTATGACATATCTTAGACCCGGTTGTAGTCAAGTTGCACTAGCACCAGAATTAACTGAAAGTGGTCATGTACTATTTGCACGTAATTTTGACTTTTCACACAAGATGGAGGATTTTGTGTTATGCGAAACTAAGGTAACTGGGAAATATGCACATATTGGGACTACAGTAATGCAGTTTGGTAGAACTGAGGGAATGAATGAATGTGGTTTAGGTGTAAGTCAGTCATCTTGTGGTTTACCTGTAGGTAATTCAGAAGGACTGAGAAAGCCAGCTATTGTAGGTTTACAATTTTGGGCTGTTATTAGATATTTGTTGGAAAACTGTAAGGATGTAGATGAAGCATTGGTGTATATAGAAGATATGCCAATAGCATATAATATTAATTTATTGATTGCAGATAAGTCTGGAAATATTGCACTTGTAGAAACTTTAGATGGAAGAAAAGAAGTAAATAGAATAAATAAGGCAGAAGACAAAAGAGAATCATTTTTACATTCTACAAATCATGTCCATATTGATGAACTTCATAAATTTGAGCCACAATCAATGAGCAATTCTATTCATAGATACAAATTAATTAAAGAATATATAGAGAGTTCTAAAAAGATTGGTGAGAGAGATTTAATGAATTTATTGACTTCAAAATATCCACAGGGTCTATCTTGTAATTATTATAATGATTTTTTTGGAACTTTAAAAAGTATAGTTATGGACTTAAATACGGGAAAATTTAATATCTTATGGGGGGGATTAGAAGATAATGGATGGAATAGTTACTATCTAAATGACAATTTTAAGTGTACAACGCAACTTATAAATATAAATATAGAGAAAGTACCAGCTGATTTTTTTAAATTAATTGAATAAGAAATATTCTAATTATCTTAGATAGTTATAGTATACAAAATAAAAGTGCTGTATTATGTTGAATTGTTTATTATATTTTAGTATAGTAAACAAAATAGTATTACTTGAAATATTATAATATTTGAGAATATTAAAGAGGATAGAGGTATAATATTGGATTACTTAAAATATTTTGAAAAAGCTATAATATATATTGAAAATAACTTAAAAGAAGATATAAGTGTAAATGATGTAGCAAAAGAATCTGGATACTCGTATTATCATTTAACACGTTTATTTAAGTCCATGTTTGGTGAGAGTGTAGGAAGCTATATAAAAAAAAGAAGATTAGTTAATAGCTCAAAAGAACTTTTATATAGTGATAAAAAGGTAATAGATATAGCAATTGATAGTGGTTTTGAATCTTCAGAAGCATTTAGTAGAGCATTTAAAGCTATATACAAGGTCAGCCCTATAGAGAATATAGAAAAAATAGAATAGATGTATTTGTTGGGAAGAAGAAAAAGCTAGAATTAGATTTTATGAAACACTTAGTCGAGAATGTAACAATCAAACCAGTTATAAAAAAGATAGATTCAATAAAAGTAATTGGTATAAGAGATAAAGTAATATTAGAAGATGACTCATTACCTAGCTTATGGGAAAGATTTAGAGAAATACATCATATGGTACCAAACACTTTGCCATCAAATAGAGCATTTGGAATTTGTGAAGCAGCTCCACAAATACATCTACTTAGTGAAACTATGGAATTTAACGAAATAATAGGGCTTGAAGTTAGTAGCTATGAAAGTATACCAAGTTTATTTGTTTCAAAAAATATTGATGGAGGAAAATACGCTGTATTCACTCATACTGGTAGCTTGGACAAGCTAGATAAAACTTATGAATATATATGGGGAACTTGGTTCTTAAGCACAAAGGAAGAAATTGATATAAGAGATGATTTCGAAATATATGATGAAAGATTTTTAGGACCTGATAATGTAGATTCACAGATTGATATTTGTATACCTATAAAATAACTGTAAATAAAACTAAAAATAAATTGAAATAGAAAATAGATGCTCAGAAAAGGGCATCTATTTTTTTATTTATATCAGCTATAAACGATTTTGATAATAAAATAAATAAAAACAAGTTCTTAAATTTTTAAGAAAAATTTAAAATATAGTCGAAATAAAATTTGTATATTTCTGAAAATTCTAATTAGTACAACTTTTTCCTTTGCAAAGTTGAAAAAAGATGTATTAATTTATCAAAAATATTATATTAAAATGATATTAATCAAACAAAAACATTTATAATAATAGTATATCTTACAGAAAAAGAATGTAATTTGTAGAATTAAAGCTGGTTAATCAAATTAAAAATTTAAAGAAATTATAGGGAGGTTATAATCTTATGGAAAACGTTATTACAGGTCTAAGTAAAGGTGCAGAGTGGTTTATTGGTTTATTTCAAAAGGGAGGAGAACAATTTGTAGGTCTTATTTCAGGCACTCTTCCAACCTTAATTGTTTTAATGGTAGCTATTAACTCATTGATTAAAATAGTTGGTGAAGAAAGAGTAAATAAATGGGCTTCTAAACTTGGAAGAAATGCTTTTACAAGGTATACTTTACTTCCATTAGTGTCAGTATTTTTCTTAGGAAATCCTATGTGTTATACATTTGGTAGATTTCTAAAAGAGGAACATAAAGCAGGATTTTATGATGCAGCTGTTTCATTTGTACATCCAATTACAGGACTTTTCCCACATGCAAATGCAGGAGAACTTTTTGTATGGCTAGGTATTTCAGCAGGTTTAACTACATTAGGTAAGGAAACAACTACATTAGCATTATGGTATTTTATAGTTGGTCTAATTGTGATTTTTATAAGAGGTGTAGTAACAGAAAAAATGTATGCATTTTTAACAAGAAAAAATAAAGTAACAAATAAGGCTTAGGAGGGATTTAAAATGGATGAAAATAGAATATTAAAAATAGAAAAGGGAACTTCTGGTTGGGGAGGACCTTTGTACATAAAAAAAGAAGCAACTAGAAATAAAATATTGTCAATGACTGCTGGTGGTATTCATGAAGTGACATTAAAAATAAAAGAATTATTGGATTGTGAGGTTATAGATGGATTTAAAACTGGAATTCCTGATGAAGAGGTGGCAGTAGTTATTATTGATTGTGGGGGAACAGCAAGATGTGGGGTTTATCCAAAGAAGAAAATACCTACAATTAATGTAAATCCAGTGGGAAAAACAGGCCCTTTAGCAAAATTTATAACTGAAGAATACTATGTATCAGATGTTAATACTAATTGCATAAGTATTGTAGATGGGGAAGAAACACCAAAAAAATCTCAAGAAAATAAAAATGAAAGCCAAAGCTCTATTAGAAAGCCTGATAATTATAATGAAGTAAAATCAAAAGCTCAAGAAGAATATGCGAAGAAAAACATAATACTTTCTATTGGACAAGGAGCAGGACAGGTAGTATCAAAGTTTTATGATGCAGGTAGAGATACTATCCAAATGATAATGAATAACGTAATACCATTTATGGCATTTGTAAGTATGCTTATGGGAATTATATTGGCATCTGGGTTAGGTGATTGGATTGCAAAGGTAATATCACCACTTGCAGGAAATATTGGTGGCTTGTTAGTTATATCAATAATTTGTACACTTCCATTTTTATCACCTATATTAGGCCCTGGAGCAGTTATAGCACAGGTAGTAGGTACTCTTGTAGGAACACAAATTGGTCTTGGTGCAATACCAGCATATTTAGCACTTCCTGCTTTATTTGCAATAAATGGGCAAGCTGGTTGTGACTTTGTCCCAGTAGGATTAAGTTTAGGAGAAGCAGAACCAGAAACCGTGGAATATGGTGTACCAGCATTATTTTACTCTCGTTTAATAACTGGGCCAATATCTGTCATTATTGCGTATGGAGTCGCAGTATTTGCATTGAGATAGTATTTAACATTACTATAAGATTTAAACTTGATTAATAAAATTGTAAATACAAACTTAAGCTAGTCAAAATTTTAGTTAATGAAAGACTAGCTTTTGTATTATTAATTAGGAGTGATTATTGATTTAGATTAATACTAAATTTTCCTCTAGCAAAGTGAAATTTTATGTATTAATTTGGTTTCAAGTTTGTACTAGAATGAAATCAAGGAGGAGATACAAAATGAATGTAACTGAGAAAATTCCTTCTATTGACCGCAAAATATTTAAGATATTGATTATGTGTAGTAAAAAAGAGTTTGTAAGTATTAATTCAATAGCAGACGAATTGAATGTTACAACTAGAAGTGTAAGAACATATATAAAGCAATTGAATAAAGATTTAGGAAGTGACATAGCAATAATAAAATATATAAAAGGTCAAGGCTATAAATTAGAGATAAAAGATAAGCGAATACTCAATAAGATTATTGATGTGAATAAAAAAAGTGTATTTTCATTAAATTCAAAGGAAGATAGGGCAGAGTTTATACTAAATTATTTGATAGAACTAGATGGATTTATTACACTGGATAGTCTAGCAGATGAGATGTGTATAGGAAGAACTACCTTGGTAAATGACTTTCAATATGTAGAAAAGGTATTAAATTCTTATAATTTGAATTTAGTAAAAAAGCAAAATACAGGAATGAAATTACATGGCAGTGAACTTGATATTAGGTTACTTATATTAAATCAGTTGTATAAAGACTCAAGAAAAGATTTAAATAATTCTAAGTACTTTAAATGTATTAAAAAAGAAGAAATTGTAAATTTAGAAGAAGAATTATTGACTTTATTTAAAAATAATAATTTTTATGTTACAGATGAAATGCTCAGAGAAATTTTTAATTATATAGTAGTTTTGATGTATAGAGTAAAAGAACAGAAGATAATAAAAGAGTACGATGTAAAATTTGATTTACTTAAGTCATATGATGAGTATCTTATTGCTAGGGAAATAAAGAATATTTTATCAGAAAAATTTGAACATATTTTAAATGATGAAGAAATTATTTATTTAACTATACCATTAGTAAGTGGAAATGCACCAGCATCAGAATGCGCTTTAAATAGTAGTAGAATTAATAAAAATATTGATGATTTAATGGAAAGCATATTTAATCAGATATATGTTGATATGGGTATTTTTATAAATGAGGATGAATTAAGGGTAGGACTTGGATATCATCTTAGTTTTACACTAAATAGGCTATTATTTAATATAAAATTAAAAAATGTCTTGTTAGAAGAAATCAAACAAAACTATATACTTCCATTTAAGCTGGCACAAATAGCAGGAAAAGTAATAGAGAAAAAATATAATCTAGAAGTCTCAGAGGATGAAATTGGTTATATAGCAATTCATTTCAGTGGATATTTAGAAAGAAATAGTAGTAGATTTTATTCAATTAAGAAAATAGCAATTATATGTGGGACAGGTCTTGGAACAGCAAAACTATTAAAAATAAGAGTTGAAAAGTTGATAGGAAATAATCCTAAAATTGATACTCTTTCAAGTTTTAACTTGAGAAATATTAATTTAGATGAATACGATATAGTTTTTACAACTATTGATTTAGATACATCAAATATAAATACAATAGTATTAAAAATCAATACAATATTTGATGAAAATAAATTGAGGGAAGAATTAAAAACAGTATTATGCCTAAGAGAAGGCAACATAGATACTACTGATTCTCCAAATTTACTAATAAATAATTTATTAAATGAAAATAACTTTATGATATTAAATGAAAAAACGATACTTGCTTCCTTAGAGAAAATGATGGACAATCTTATGGATTTAGGATGTATTGATGATAATTTTAGAAAAAATATAATCAAAAGAGAAGAAAAATCTCCTACAGTTTTTGATAAAGGTTTGTTATTTCCTCATGCTGTAAATGAAAAGTCAGATAAATTTTTAATGGCAGTTGGGATTTTAGAAGAGCCAATAGTTTATGCAAATAGAAGTATAAAAATAATACTTATGACGATGTTTCCATGTGAGGACAAGGTGGATTCAGATTTATTGGTAAAGATTTATGAAGAAGTTTTAAAAATAGGACAAAATGTAAAATTAACAAATAAGATAAGTAAATGTAGAAGCTTTGTAGAATTTAAAAAAGTATTGATTGAGAATATTATATAGGTTTTGTATAGGATTTAAAAAACAAATTAATTTATGAAAGGTGTGTAAATATGAAACTACTTATAATTTTATTTGTTGTTTATGTTTTAAATACTTTATTTGTAATGAAACAAAATAAACTATATTTCAAAGCTTTAAATAAAGCTAAAAAAATGGGCGATATAGTGTCTACAGGAAAAAAGAAAAGTTATTTTTCTAAAGGAAGTATAGCTATTATATCTTCAGATTCAGAGGGATTTATAAAGTGTGGAGAAATTTTAAAAGGTCGCACAGTAATGGCTAAGTTTAAAGAGATTGAAGATATAAAAGGATTAGATATATATAGTGCAGAGCAAAAATTTAAAGATGAAGAAAGTATTGTACAAGCTATAAAATTTATAAAAGAAAAAATAAATATTTCTTTTAATTAATCTAATATAAATTATCAGGAGGGATATCATGAAATATGAAGTTAAGATAAGTGGGATAGGCAGTTTAGTTGAAGAATTAATAAATGAAAGCAACTGTCTTATTATATACAATGAAACTATTAATGATGAAGATTTGAAAGATATATCTGTAATTCATTCAATATCAACATTAAAAAGTGATGTTGAAATAGGGGATACACTTACAATAGGAAATCGAGATTATTGTATAGTTTCAGTTGGTGATATTGCTCAAAATACTCTTAGAGAAATTGGTCACTGTACAATTAAATTTGATGGAGAAGATAAAGTAAATTTACCTGGAGAAATACATGTAGAAATTGGAAAACCAGATATAAAGATTGGAGATTTAATAACTATTTATTAATTTGAAAAAATAAAATTATTATAACAGGAGGAATTGATATGTTAGATTTAAACAGAAAACTTGCAAAGTTAGAAGAAGAAGGTAAAAAAATAAAAGTAGCTCTTATAGGTGCTGGTCATATGGGTAATGGAATGGTAAGTCAAATGGCAAATATGAAAGGAATGGAAGCATCTATTGTTGTAGATATAAATCTAGAATTAGCTCGTAAAGCATTTACTGATGCAGGTATAGAAGAAGAAATTATAGATAATGTAACAAATGAAACAGATGCAGAATTAAAATTACAAGAAGGAAAAGTATTAACATGTAATGACTTTCTTGTAGCTTGTAAAACAAAGTCAATAGATGTAGTTATAGATGCAACAGGAGGTATTGCAATTGGTGCAGAAATAGCACTAAATGCTATTTTAAATAAAAAACACATAGTAATGTTAAACGCTGAAACTGATTGTGTTGTTGGGCCAATACTTAAAAAATTAGCAGATGACGCAGGAGTAATATTTACAGGTTCTGCAGGAGATGAACCAGGGGCAGTAATGGGTCTATTTGATTTTGCAGATGCAATGGGATTTGAAGTTAGAGTAGTAGGTAAAGGTAAAAACAATAAATTAGATTTAGACTGTAATCCTGATACTGTTAAAGAAGAAGCAGAAAGAAAAGGAGCTTCACCTCATATGATAGCTTCTTTTAAAGAAGGTACTAAAACAATGGTAGAAATGGCTTTAATGTGTAATGCAACTGGATTTGTACCTGATGTAAGAGGTGGACATGGTATTGAAGCTACAGTTAATGAAGTACCTAAGAAATATGCATTAAAGAGCGAGGGTGGAGTATTAGATAATTATGGTGTAGTTGATTTTGTAAATGGTATAGCACCTGGTGTTTTCGTTGTAGTTGCTCATAAATTAAAAGCAGTTAATGATGAATTAAAATACTTAAGTATGGGTGATGGACCTAATTACATATTATATAGACCATATCATTTATGCAGTTTAGAAACTCCTTTATCAGCAGCAATGGCAGTTTTAGAGCATAAGGCTACAATAGTGCCTAAAGCTGGATTAGTTGCAGAAGTTATGACTATAGCTAAGAAAGACTTGAAAAAAGGTGAGTATATGGATGGATATGGTGCATATACATGCTATGGTACTATAGAAAAATATGATGTTGCAAAAGAAATGAATGCTGTGCCTATTGGTTTAATTAGTAAAAAGACTAAGGTTATTAAAGATATTAAAAAGGGTGAAGTTATAACATATGATATGGTAGAGATAGAAAAAGATACTACTTTATATCATTTAAGACAATTACAAGAAAAAATATTTGGATAAAATTTATTGCAGAATAATATAATATAGATGATGTTATTTAAAAGAGGGTTGATGGTTATTTTAAAATCAGCCCTTTTAAATTTTTTTATATTTTTTGAGAGGGTGTTTTACTAAATCTTATTTTATAGTTTGTTTACAGTTGCAAATCTTACTAGTAGGTTTAATTTAAATTAATTCTGCAATTTTATATTCATATTTAAGACAATATAATTAAAAATTTTAATATAAAATGAATTAAATTAGCCAATTATGTATTATAATATTAACTGTAATACTAATATAGTTCTATTAATTAAAGAAATATCCCCCATTAATATATAATAAATATCTTTAAGCAAAAGAACTTAGTAAAAAATATATCGTATTCAGTAAAAAATCTGTTTACAGAATGGTATATATAGTTATATAATATACTATATAAGATACAAAAAGATAAAAAGTATAGCACAATGAAAGAAGGTGATTATTATTCAGCTTAATGAAAGACAACTAAAAATAATAGATATAGTTAAGGAAAATGAACCAATAACGAGTGAAAGTATTGCCTCCAGCTTGAATGTGACTCGTGCTACACTTAGATCTGATTTAGCTATATTAACAATGACAGGAATACTAGATGCAAGACCAAAAGTTGGATATTTTTATTCAGGAGTTAGTGAAATTAATCTAATTGGTAAAAGTATAAAAGAAAAAACAGTAGAAGATATAATGAGCATGCCTGTACTAGCTAAGAAAGATGAAAGTATATATGATGTAATAGTCACTATGTTTTTATCTGATGTAGGGAGTATAGTTATTATAGATGAAAATGAAGAATTATGTGGAGTTGTCTCTAGAAAGGACTTATTAAAAGCAACTATAGGAGGTTCTGATATAAATAAGATGCCAATAGGTATGATAATGACAAGAACCCCAAACGTAGTTACTTTGAATAAGGGAGCGAGTGTTTTATTGGCTTCAAAAAAAATAATAGAACATGAAGTAGATTCGATTCCAATTGTTGAATATAAAGAAGAAGACAAAAATCATATGAAGGTTGTTGGGAGAATATCAAAAACCAACATAACTAAGCTATTTTTAGAAATAGTTGACAATTAAGGAGGTATGCTGGTGAAAAACCTAATTATATATGCAGTATCAGACTCAGTAGGGGAGACTGCACAACAAGTTGCAAAAGCATGTATGTCACAATTTTATGTAAATGAAACTTATGAAATAAAAAGATTTCCATATATGATTAATAAGGGAGTATTACTTGAAACGTTAGAAAATGCAAAAGCTGAAAACGCTTTGATTGTATATACATTAGTTGATGAAGAATTATGCAGTATTGTTGAAAGATATTGCGAAAGAGAAGGTCTTAGTTGTATAGACTTGATGACTGATATATTAAGAGAAATAAGTAAAAGAACTGGAAGAAAACCTAAAAGAGAAGCTGGTATAATCAGAAAATTAGATGAATCTTACTTTAAGAGAGTTGAGGCTATAGAATTTGCAGTAAAATATGATGATGGAAAGGACCCTAGAGGAGTTCTTCAAGCAGACATAATTTTAGTGGGAATATCAAGAACATCTAAAACCCCTTTAAGTATGTATTTAGCTAATAAAAATATAAAAGTAGCTAATGTACCATTAGTTCCAGAAATACCAATTCCTAAAGAAGTATTTGAAATAGAAACTAAGAAGATAATAGGTCTTACTAATTCACCTGAAAAGTTGAATGAAATAAGAACTCAAAGATTAAAAGCTTTAGGGCTATCTAGTAAAGCTAATTATGCTAACTTAGAAAGAATACTTCAAGAGTTAGACTATTCAGAAGAGATAATGAAGAAAATTGGATGCCCAGTAATAAATGTTTCAAATAAAGCAATTGAAGAAACTGCAGGTATAATTTTAGACATAATGAAAGAAAATGGTCTAAAAATATATAAAGAAATAGAAATTTAATAAAATGTCTAATAATAAAAATGATATAAATTAAAATAAAAAAGATTAATGGGGGATTTAACAATGGAAACTAAGTATGTTTATAGTTTTGGTGAAGGAAGCAAAGACATGAAATCTTTACTAGGAGGTAAAGGTGCCAATTTAGCAGAAATGACTAAGATAGGCTTACCTGTCCCTCCTGGGTTCACTATAACAACAGAGGCATGTAATGACTACTATGTTAATAATGAAAGTATAAGAGCAGAAATAATAAAAGAAATAGAAGCACATTTAGCTACTTTAGAAAAAGATTTAAACAAAACATTAGGATGTAATAAGAACCCACTATTAGTATCAGTTCGTTCTGGTGCAGTATTCTCTATGCCAGGAATGATGGATACAATACTTAACTTAGGTCTTAATGACAATAGTGTCATTGGTCTAGCAGAAGCTACACAAAATGAAAGATTTGCATATGATAGTTACAGAAGATTCATACAAATGTTTTCTGATGTTGCTATGGAAGTGCCAAAATACAAATTTGAAAATGTACTAGATAGAGTAAAAGAGGCAAAAGGATACACAGTTGATACAGAACTTACAACTGATGACTTAAAAGAAATAGTAAAAGAATTTAAGGCAATATACAAAAAAGAAATAAAAAGTGATTTTCCACAAGACCCAAAAGAGCAATTAATGCTTGCTATAGAGGCAGTGTTTAGATCATGGAATAACCCTCGTGCAATCGTATACCGTAGATTGAATGATATAGCTCATAATTTAGGAACAGCAGTAAATATTCAATCAATGGTATTTGGTAATATGGGAGAAACTAGTGGTACAGGTGTTGCATTTACTAGAAATCCAGCTACAGGAGAAAATAAATTGTTTGGTGAATTCTTAATGAATGCTCAAGGTGAAGATGTTGTTGCAGGTATAAGAACTCCTCAAAATATATCAACTCTTGCTGAAGTAATGCCAGCTGTATTTGATGAATTCGTAAAAATTACTCATATACTTGAAGGTCACTATAAAGATATGCAAGATATAGAGTTTACTATAGAAAATGAAAGATTATATATATTACAAACTAGAAATGGTAAAAGAACAGCAGCAGCAGCAATAAATGTAGTAGTTGATTTAGTTGAAGCTGGAATAATAGATGAAAAAGAAGCTATAATGAGAATTGAGCCTAATCAATTAGACCAGTTATTACATCCAAAATTTGAAGATAAAGCTTTAAAAGAAGCTAAAGTTATAGCAAAAGGTTTACCAGCATCACCAGGTGCAGCAAGTGGTAGAGTTTACTTCAATGCTGATGATGTAGTAAAAGCAAATGAAAAGGGAGAAAAAGTAGTTTTAGTTAGACTAGAAACATCTCCAGAAGATATAGAAGGTATGGTTAAGGCTGAAGGAATTCTTACAGCTAGAGGTGGAATGACATCACATGCAGCAGTTGTTGCTAGAGGTATGGGTAAATGTTGTGTTGCTGGATGTGGAGAAATAAAAGTTGATGAGTTTAACAAAGAAGTAAGAGCTCTTGATGATATAGTTATAAAAGAAGGAGAGTACATTTCTATAGATGGTTCTACAGGAAATGTTTACTTAGGAGATGTTAAGAAAACAGAAGTTTCTTTAACTGGAAACTTTGAAAAACTAATGCAATGGGTAGATAAGCATAAATGTATGATGGTTAGAACTAACGCAGATAATCCTAGAGATGCTCGTGCAGCTATAGAATTTGGTGCTGAAGGTATAGGTTTATGTAGAACTGAGCATATGTTCTTTGATGAAGACAGATTACCAGCAGTTAGGGAAATGATATTATCTAATACAGTAGAGCAAAGAGAAAAAGCTCTTGAAAAAATATTACCAATGCAAAGAGAAGATTTTGTAGAGTTATTCAAAGTTATGGATGGAAAGCCAGTTAATATAAGATTACTAGACCCACCACTACATGAATTCTTACCTCATGATGATGAAACTATAGAAGAGCTTTCAAAATCTATGGGAATAAAAGTAAGTGATATTAAGAAGAGAATAGTTGATTTAGATGAATTTAACCCAATGCTTGGACACAGAGGATGTAGACTGGCAATAACTTATCCTGAAATATGTGTAATGCAATCTAAGGCAATAATACAAGGTGCTATAGAAGCAATAAGAGCAGGTGTTAAAGTATCTCCAGAAATAATGGTTCCATTAGTTGGAGAAGTAAATGAGTTAAAGATAATAAGAAAAATGATAGTGGAAACTGTTGATGCTATAATAAAAGAAGAAGGAGTAGAAGTTCCTTATACTGTAGGTACTATGATAGAAATACCTAGAGCTTGTTTAACAGCTGATGAAATAGCACAAGAAGCAGACTTCTTCAGTTTTGGTACTAACGACTTAACTCAAATGGCATTTGGATATTCAAGAGATGATGCTGGTAAATTCTTAGGCCAATATGTAGATGAAGAAATATTAGAAAAAGACCCATTCCAAGTACTAGACCAAAATGGTGTTGGTAAGTTAGTTAAGATGGGAGCTAAATTAGGTAGAGAAGTTAAACCAGAATTAAAACTAGGAATATGTGGAGAGCATGGTGGAGAACCATCTTCAGTGGAGTTCTGTTATAGTGTAGGACTTAACTATGTATCTTGTTCACCATTTAGAGTGCCAATTGCTAGACTTGCAGCAGCTCAAGCATCTATAAAAAATCCTAGATAATAATATATTATAAATATATATAATTAAACTAAAATATTATATCCCCTATACATCAATGTATCAAATAGAGTATTTGTAAATTGAGTATAGGGGATTTTTATTTTATATTATTATAAAAAATATAATTTATATTATAGTAGGTGAAACGTTATTTAATTATGTTGCATATATTATTGTAAGAGAGAAATTTCAACTAATAATTAAATTGAGTTTACTGGAGGGGATAAAGTTGACAAAGTGTCCTAAATGTGGAAAAGAAGTATCATCACGTCCAGGTAGTATATGCCCACGATGTGGATTTAAAGTAGTAGAAGAGAGTCTTAAAATGAGATGCCCAGAACCTAGCTGTAGAGCATTAGTATCTAGGAAGTTAGACTATTGTCCTAAATGTGGATGTAAGCTGAAAGGATATAATATTTCAGAATTTGTTAACATGGTCAGATGTAAAATAGATGAAACATTTGATAAAAAGTAATTAAATTCAGCTTTAGACTTTATTTTGTGGTGAAGAATATATGTGTTCTTAGAATCAATGATATTTTAGTAAATAGAAAAAGAGTTGAACTAATAATAAGCCAACTCTTTTTCTATTTTATTGAGCAAATTTATTTTAGTAAATAAATGTTTCTATACAACAGTATTACTTTTTACTTCCATCACTAAGTATCCAAGGTTTTTCTATACCATTTTTTAATGAATTGTAGTTTACAATAAGTGTATCATAGCTATTTTTGGCATCTTCATTGCTTACTACTTGTTTTTTATAGTCAGTTAGAGTAATCAATCCTAAATCATATCTTAACTTAGTATTTTTTAATTGTTTTTCCGATAATTCAAGCTGTTTTTTAGTTGTTCCAATTGTATCTTCTAAAGCAAGTAATTGTGCATAGCTATCAATCAAGCCTTTTTTTAGAGCTTTTTTACTATCCTCTAGTGTAACTAAGCCATTTTCAGTATTATATTTTTGTTGAAGATAATTTGCATATGTAGTAAGTCCAGCAGCATAAGTCTGTCTTTCGTTGTTATACTCAGCAACATCTATTTTATATTGCTCTAAATCTTTTGCATATTTCTCCATAAGAACCTTATATTCATCATCAGTTAGACTACCTTGTTCTGGTTTTGTAGGAGCAACTGGTCTTGTAAGGTTAGGTCTATCTGGTAAATCTGCCTTATTTTCATCATCATCATTAAAACTTTCTTTTGTACGTTCTAAAATCAATTGGTCATACTTTAAGTATTCATTAACCTTACCTTCCATGTATGAATCAACTGAACCACCCACTCTAAAAGACTCAAAACGGTATTCTTTATCTAATTGATAGTTGTCTAAATTTATATTAGTCAACAACTTAAAATAATCTTGATTGTTTTTTAGTTCTTGAAGTTTAGCTTTTTGATTATTTTGCAATGTCTGAAGTTCAAGCTCAGCTGATTCAGTTTCTAATGATGTCACTAGACCTAAATCCTTTTTTAGTTTCATATCTTTAATTTCTTTAGCTTTTATCTCAAGATTATTTTTTATTTTATCTAACTCATTTTCTCTTGAGACTAAGTCATTGTACTTATTAGTAATATCATTAGCTATTTGGTCTTCCATAAAATATTTGGCCTGTTCGCTTTGATTTTTAAGAAGTCCAATTTGGTCATATGGAAATGAGTTATCGCTTCCAGTAAAACTATCAAATTCATCCTGTACTTCTAGTTTTTCTTTTAACATTTTTATTTCTTCTGATTTCATCTTTAATTTTTCGCTATTTTTAAGTGCAGCACTAACAGCATCTCTAGCAGTTAAAAGTTCTTTTTCAGCTGTTCTTTTAGTCGAGTCACTTAAGGTAGCATTATCAACTTTATTTATAGAAGAAGTATTATCATTTGCATAGGCTGGCATTAAATTAGCTGTTATTATACCAACACCACATCCAATTGCAATTATTTTACTAACTTTTTTATTCAATACAATCGCCCTCCATTTATATTTAAATTTTAGCTTTTAATTTTGGTTTTTTGAATATCTTTCCTTTTACATCTCCTATTTTATCTGTTATTTTACCAAATATTTTAGGCATCTTATCTGAAAACTTATTTTCCCACTTATCAAATATTAAATATATAGTAGGGATAAGTACTAGGGTTATTAGTGTAGATACAGTAAGACCACCCATTATAACTACGGCTAGTGGTTGCATTGTTTCTCCACCTTCACCAAGAGATAATGCTGTTGGTAACATACCTAAGATTGTCGTTGCTGTTGTCATTAAAACGGGTCTTAGTCTTGTAGCACAACCAATTGAAACCAATCCAATTAAATCATTGTTACGATTTGCTTTTCTAAGTTGCTCTATGTAGTCAATAAGAACTATACCATTGTTAACAACGATACCAATAAGTAAGATTATACCTAACATACCTACAGTACTTAAACTTTGACCAGTTACCAAAAGAGAAAGTACAACTCCAACAAATGCAAATGGAACACAGAACATTATTATAAATGGTTTACTAAATGATTCAAATTGGGCTACCATTACCATATAAACAAGTGCTATGGCTATAACCATTGAGAATCCAAGACTGGCCATAGATTCATTCATCATTTCTGTTTCTCCACCAACACCAATAGAGTAGTCTTTAGGGATTAGCATCTTGTTAGTTTTTTCTAATGCTAATTTTGTAGCGGTACCAGCATCTAAATTATCAAGTGTTGCAGTTATATTTACAGAAAAATCACCATCAGTTCTTGATATAGACTGTAAACCATCTACCATTTTTATGTCTGAGAAAGCTCCAAGAGGGACTTCATTTCCAGTTGCAGAATTTACTTTTAACTGTTTTATATCTTCTAAATTGTCAATACTATCTGCTTTGAACTTTAGATTTACATCGACTTTATAGTCATCAATAGTGGCAGTAGTGACTGAATCACCATTTATTGCAGTACGTAATAATCCTGCAATTTCTGCTGTATTTACACCGTATTCTTGAGCCCTATGTTTGTCTATTGTAAATTGAGCTTCTTGTGTTGTATCGGCAAGAGAAGTCTCTACATTTCTAAATCCTTTTATAGAACTGAATTCTTTTTCAACTTCTTTTCCTAATATCTTTAATACATCCAAATCAGGGCCCTTCATCTCTAATGTGAAGTCTGCTCCTGAAGTTCCGCCCATAACACTACTATTTTGACTTACATTTATTTTACAATCTGGAACAGTAGCAACTCTATCAATTATTTCTTTTTCTATTTCATCAGTAGTTCTCTTTCTATTTTTTTGAGATTCCAATTCAATTGCTATATTTGCACCATTATTATTTGAGTCTGATGTCAAACTTGTTATTAATGTCTTGACTTCTGGAATATCTGAAACTTTTTTCTCTGTCATAGACACATAATAATCATTAGCCTCTAAGCTAAGACCCTTTGGAAGTTCTATAGAAATAGCCAATTCTCCTTTATCTGCTGCGGGCATAAAGTCCATACCTATAAAGCTCATTCCAAATAGAGAAGCTACAAATATAAGTAAACTTGATATTACTACTAATTTCTGATGTCTTAAACATACACTTAGTAATCTTTTATATCCTTCACTTACCTTATCAAATATAGGGCTATCTTTTTCCTTCATTTTTTCACTACTTTTACCTCTACTTAGTTTTGCAAATACACTAGGAACAAGAGTAATTGCGCCTATAAAAGAGAAGGCTAGGGAAGCTATAAGTGTTTTACCTAAAGCCCCAAATGTTATTTTGGCTATACCTTCTGTAAACATAATAGGTAAGAAGATAGCTATAGTGGTCAATGTTGATGCTAATATTGCATTGGTAACAGTTCTTGTACCTTCAATAGCACAATCATCAATACTCAAACGGCCACTTTTCCTGTATTTAAATATGTTTTCAATTACAACTGTAGCATTATCAACAACCATACCAACTGAAATTACCAATGAACTTGCAGTGATAAGGTTTAAACTTTCACCTGTAAAATAGAGAACAGCTATTGCTCCTATTATAGAAATTGGTATTGCAACTGCAACAACTAATGAAGCCCTTACGCTTTTTAAGAAAGCAAAGATTACTATAAACGCAATAACTGCACTTATAAGTAAATTGCTCATTACACTGTTTATTGATTCGCTTATGTAAGCACTTGTATCATTAGCAATTTTAATTTTAAATTGTGGGTTTTCTTTATTCAATTCATCTACATATTTATATGCATCTTGCATAACTTTTACAGTATTTGCATCTTGTTGCTTAGAAATATCTATTACTAAACTGCTTTTTCCATTGTATCTATAAATACTATCTTTGTCTGCAAATCCATAATCTACACTACAAAGAGTATCTAAGTTAACTGTGTTTCCTCCTTTTACAGGAATTTGAATCTGTTTTATATCATCTAAAGATTCTAATTTATCAATTGATCTTAAGACTATCTTATCCTCACCTTGAGTAATTGAACCATAAGGGAATGTTTTATTACTAGATGATAAAATACCTTTTATAGTTGACAAACTAACTCCATAATTTGAAAGAACTGATGGGTCAGCTATTACATTAACTTGAGCTTTTTCTCCACCTTTAATGTCTGCTGATGTAGTACCATCTATAGATTCTATTTTAGGCTGAATTACATCTTCAGCGTATTTTCTTAGTGCTTGTGCATTATTGTTTCCACCAGATATAACAAGCTGACCTATAGCTTGTGCATTCATATCTAATTTTAGTACTGTTGGCTTAGCTGCATCATCTGGCAAGCTAGTTTGTAATGCATCTACTTTAGACCTAACATCGTTCATTATTTCATCCAAGTTGGTTCCAAATTCAAATTGAGCTACGACCATAGAAACACTTTCTTGTGAACTTGATATAGTAGAGTTTACATTTGAAACAGCTGATAAACTTTCATCAACTTTTTGGCTAACTTGTTCATCAACGTCCTGAGGACCTGCACCTGTCCAAGTAGTCATAACCATTACAACAGGTATTTCTATATCAGGCATTAGATTTATTGACATTTTTTTATATCCAATACCACCAAAAACTATTAAAACTAAGAAGACCATTATGATTGTGAGAGGACGCTTAACGGAAGTATGTGTTAAATTCATAATACTATTTCTCCTTTTCTACAGGAAATATCTTAGTTCCATCAGAAATAAGACTTATCCCTCCAATAACCACTGTATCTTTTTCACTTACACCACTTTTGATTGCTATTTTATCCTCTGTTACAATTCCAGTTTGAACTAATGTTTTCTTTGCTATGTTATCCTTAGTTGCTATGTATACATATTTTTTTCCATTTTCTTCAAATATTGCTTTTTTAGGTACTGTAACAGCTCCATTTTCTTTTTCAACACTTAAGTTTACTTGTGCAGACATTCCTGCCTTAAATTTGTTGTTAGTATTAGTAACAAGTATTTTAACAGGATATAAAGATGTCTGAGGGTCAACTACTGAGGGAACATAATCTATCTTTCCTAAAACTCTTTGATCTTCAATGACAACATCTACATTGCCATCTTTTTTAAATTTAGCTATATCTGCTTCTGCTACATTTAAGTCTACTTCTAATATATTAGGATTAGAAATAACAAAAGCTGGTTGTGATTGTGTTATCATCTCTTTTGAGTCAAAGTTTTTGGCTGTGATTGTTCCATCTACTGGAGCTTTTAATGTCAACTTATCTAAGTTACTCATTGCTAAATTATATGATACTTGAGCTTGGTCAAGTTGTTTTTTAGCAAGTGATTTAGCTTGAGGTATACTTTTTGAAGTTGCTGTATTGTATGCCCTTTGTGCAGAATCTAGTTGTTGTTTTGATTGCTCTAAAGCAACTTCTATTTTTTTAAATTGGTCTAAACTAATTACTTCCTGCTCGTAAAGAACCTTATTATTGTCATAATTTCTTTGAGATTCATCATATTGAAGTTTTGCGCTATCAAGAGCTGTTTTTGCTTGATTTACTTGAGCTTCTAATGCACCTCCAGTGGCACTTGCATAACTTGCTTTTGCTAAATCCAGTGATGCTTTAGACTGTTTTACACTGTTTTCTAGATCTTCACTGGTTATACTCAATAAATCATCACCTTTTCTTACATTTTGCCCAAGTTTTACATAAACTTCTTGAACTGTGCCAGCAGTTTGAGCAGTAACTGATGTCTCATCTTTAACTTTTGTAGTTCCTGAGAAAGCATTTGTATTTTCTATTTCTCCACCTACTGCCTTTTGAACAGAGACTGCTATAGGTTTTTCTGGTTCAGGTTCATCTGTTTTTCCACATCCAACTAAGAACAGTGAACTACACATTAAAAAAACTACTAAATATCTTTTCATATATCCTCCTATTATATTTTACACTAGCTTGTTGTAGAATTTAAAGTGTCTTATAATTTAAGTTTAGTTTTAGGCTAATTAAAAAACTTCCCTTTTTTGGCATTTTATAATTCTCTAATTTGATTATAAATTTATAATTATTATGAGTCAATAACTTTTTCTTGTTTTAAATTTATTAATAGTTTATAATTTATAATATATATAATAGAGAATGAATATTTTATTACAGTATTTATTGAAGGGATGTTACAAATATGGATAACGATAATATACTTAAAATAGCGGACTCTTTTTTAGACTTTTTATTTGTACTTCAAAATAATATATTCAAAGAAAACGATTTGTTAAAAAAATTTCAAAACAACTCAGATATGATGAAAGAGTATTTTGGAGAATGTCCAATGGCTCCATCACATGCAAAGGTAATTCTTTATCTTATGACATCAAACTCATCATCAATTTCTCAAATAGCTTCTAATTTAGGAATATTAAAATCAAATATGACACCAATTATTGATAGATTGGTAGAGCATGATTTAGTAAATAAATTTCCTGACCCAAAAGACAGAAGAGTTCTTAGAGTTGAATTGACAGATAAAGCATTTGAATTATTTGATATTGTACAATCTATTCTTAAAGAGTCTATAGTAAAAAAACTATCAAATCTTTCTGATGAAGAGCTAACTTTATTAGATGAACATACACTTAAACTATCAGAAATAGTAAAAAAATTAGTTTAAATGTACATAGGAGAAGCTATCATTATAAAGTTGAATTTTTACACAAAGCAGAAATAGCAGTAGTATAATATATCTAATATTATACTACTGCTATTTCTGCTTTTATGAATATTATTTAATTCTCAAATTCTATTTTCCAGTTGAAGTAGCCAGTATCTGGATTTTTGTTGTATTTTAATGTAGCATCAAATTTATTTCCATTTTTAGAAGTTAAAGATTTTACCTTGGTCTCACCTTTTTTTAAAATATTTTTGACCATAGTTTTATTAACTTTCTTTTTGTAGAGACTTAAGTATTTGTCATTTTTCCAAATAACGAACTTACACTCTTTATGATTTTTACAAGCAAATCCTTTATCAAACTCAAGGACATCACCTTGACAAATAGGACATTTACCAAGAGAAGTATTTTCATTATTAGTTTTATTTTCTTTTTTAATATCTGTATCCTTTGATACAGCAATTTCCTTTTCAGAATCAGTCAAACTTTTTTTTGAGCTATTTTTTGAATCTTTTGCTTTTACCTTAGTAAATTTTTTAGTTTTTGAATCAAAAGTATAAGCCTCTGTATTTATATTTTTTGAAGCATCCTGCTTTATGATATTAACATTTTGATATATAAAACTAATAATATGAGTAAGATATTCTTTTCTAGTGTATTTACCTTTTTGAATATCACTTAAACTTTTTTCAAGTTTACCAGTGTAGTCCACATCAAATAAGTCCTTAACAGGAAAAATTTCAACTAAATTTTTTCCAAGGTCTGTTATAAAGTAAGATTTGCCTTTTTTCTTTACATAGCCAACCTGACTTATTTTTTTTAGTACATCGGCACGTGTGGCTGATGTTCCTATTGAATATCCTGAAAGTACAGTTGTATCTTCTTCAGGTACATTTTTACCACAATTTTTCATAGCTTTTAAAAGTGTATCTTCAGTATATGATTTAGGGGGTGTTGTTTGTTTAGTTAATGGCTTTATCTCTAAGACATCAACAATATCATCTTTGTTTACAAATGGAAGTAAATCGTTTTTTTCTTCCTTATTATATACCTCAAGGTATCCCTTTGATTTAAGTACTTTTCCTTTTGTTAAAAAAGTGCAATCATCTACTTTAGTTTTAATTTCTGTGTTCTCATATTCAGCAGGAGGCATAAAATTTGCTATAAATCTATCTTTTATAGCATCATAAACCAATTGCTCATCTTTAGATAAATTTTTGGGTATTATATAAGTAGGAATTATAGCACTATGCGAATCTACCTTAGATGAATCAAAGACCCTTTTTGTTTTAGAAAATTTAATTTTATTTTCATATTCAAGACCAACTTTTAATTTTTCTAAGGTTTGAGAAGCCTTTGAAGCTAAACTTTCTTCTAAAAAAATAGAATCGGTTCTTGGATAAGTTATATACCCACCCTTACCATTACCTTCATAAAGAGATTGACAGACATTTAAAACTTTATCAGAGGTAAAATTAGAGTACTTAGAAGTTATATATCCTTGAAGTGATGTTAAACTAAAAAGTTTTGGTGCATACTCTTTTGACATAGTAACTTTTTTATCTAGTATTTTGCCAGTTTGAGATGTAATTGAAGCTATGATTTTATTTGCATCTTCAAGTGTATCAAATTTACTTTCTTTACCTTTAATATATTTACCTTTATATTCACCATTTTCAGCTTTAAAATGACCCTCTACCTCATAATAAGTTTTGGGAACAAAATTCAGTATTTCCATATCCCTATCATAGACTAATTTGACTGTTGGAAGAATTACTCTACCTATATTTAATAATTTTCCATTTCCATATTTTAATGTAGCAACAGAAGTGAAGTTTATTCCAATTAGCCAATCAGTAATAAGTCTTGTATATCCAGCAGCTTGAAGATTTCTCATTTCATCTTCATCTTTTAAGTTTTTTATACCCCTTGTAATGTCTTCTGGAGTCCATTCATTTACCAAGATTCTTTTTACTGGTTTTTTATTTTTTGCAAGTAAAAATATTAAAAATGCTATAAGTTCTCCCTCTCTGTCATTATCAGTGGCATTTATTACATATTCCACATCTTTTCTGTTTAAAAGTTTTTTTACAGTATTGAATTGTTTAGTTTTAGAACTATCAATTTTGAATTTAAACTTATTTTCAGGCACAAATGGAAAATTATTCATTTTCCAAGAGCCAGAATACTTATCTTTATCATAATCTTTCATATCATATAATGATACTAAGTGTCCAACTGCATAAGTAATTATATAATCATTTCCTTCAAAGTAACCATCTTGTCTAGTCTTTGCACCTAAAAATGATGCTATAGTTTTTGCAACGGATGGCTTCTCAGCAAGTACAAGTTTCATAAAAAATCCTCCTTTAAAACACTAATAATTATATTACCACAAAAAAATAAAAAACTTCAAGAGGCTGAAATTTAAGTTATAATATTTATAGGAAATTGAAAGGAGATATAAAATGTACAATTTAAAAGTAAAAAAATTAAATGACGACGCTATAATACCTAATTTTGCTCACAAAGGTGATGCGGGTATGGATTTGTATTCTATAGAGGAGGTTGTAATACCTTCTGGAGAGACTAAACTTATTAAAACTGGAATATGTATAGAACTTCCTGCTATGACAGAAGCACAAGTGAGACCTAGAAGTGGACTTGCTTTAAAACATTCAATTACTGTGTTAAATACACCAGGAACTATTGATGAAGGATATAGAGGAGAGCTTAAAATCATATTAATAAATCATGGAAAAAATGATTTTAAAGTTGAAAAACATATGAAGATTGCTCAAATGGTAGTAAAACCTATATACGAGATTAATATAGAAGAAGTTAAAGAATTAAGTGATTCTGAAAGAGGAAAAGGTGGATTTGGTTCAACAGGATTCTAAAAAGTTACAAAAAAGTTAAAAAATATAAAATTATTTAATAAGATATAGATTGGCTATATAACTGAGTTTTAAGCTCTTTATGATTAAAAAATATTTATGGTAATTTATGGTATAGAATTATTACTATAGACAAATAGTTACAAGTTTGTAATAATATTAATATAAAAGAAATAATTGATATTCAAAAATAGTGTCAGTTATTTCTTTTATGTTAGAAATAAAAAATAAATCTACTAGAAAAGAGGAGATGAGTGGAAAGTTATGAATTTTAATCAAAAGAGAGTAGCAGCCAGTATAATGGCTACCGCGATAATAATGCCTACAATGGGGAATTTAGCATATGCTAATGAGTCTGAAATAGAAAGTTCAACTGTAGAAAGTAGAACAATAACAGGGAATGCAGTAAATTTTAGAAAAGGACCAGGTACAAATAATGCATCTATAGGAAAGTTCTACAAAGGTGATAAAGTTGAGTACATAGGAAAAGATGGTTCTTGGGTAAAAGTTAAATATAATGGGAATACAGGTTATGTACATGAAAACTATGTATCAATAAATAGCCTAGGAAATAGTAATGAAAGTAATGATGCTTCAGTAAAATCAACAAAAGTTGTTACAGCAAAGGGATTAAATTTTAGAACAGGTCCAAGTACAGGAAGTTCTAAAATATCTACTTTGGGATATGGTACTGAAGTTGGATACATATCTGAGTCAAATGGATGGTCAAAAATAAGTTCTAATGGTAGAGTAGGTTATGTTTCAAGTAAATATTTAGGAACTAACTTAAGTGATTCTACAAGTGGAAATTCTGGAAACAGTTCAAGTAATCTTGTAAAGGATACAAAAGTTGTAACAGCAAAATCATTAAACCTTAGAACAGGACCAGGAACAGGACACTCTAAAGTGGCTACATTAAGTTATGGTACTGAAGTTGGAAGTATTTCTGAAAATGGAGGATGGACAAAAGTAAATCATGATGACCAAACAGGATATGTATCAAGTCAATATCTTGCAGAAAAAGGTTCTGTTGATACTTCAAGTCCATCTGATTCAACTAATTCTCCAAGTCAGGGAGCTGATAGTGTAATAAGCTTTGCAAAGACACTACTTGGAAAACCATATGTATGGGGAGCAGAAGGTCCAAATAGTTTTGACTGTTCTGGATTCACACAATATGTTATGAAAAAATCTGCTGGAGTTAGTATACCAAGAGTATCTAGAGACCAAAGTAAGTATGGAGCATATGTAAATAGAGGAGACCTTAGAAGTGGAGATTTAATATTCTTTGATACAGAAGGCTCAAATAATGGTTCTGTAAGTCATGTTGGAATATATATGGGAAATGGAGAGATGATACACGCATCTTCAGGTTCATCAAAAAAGGTAACAATATCTAATATAAATAGTAGTTACTATTCAAGTAGATATGTAAATGCAAGAAGAGTTTTATAATCATTTAGATTTAATTATAAAACTTTACAAATAGATATTTCTTTATTGCTTATAAAATAAAAGCAGGTATGATGTCAATAGTATTGTAGATTACTATCTATATTACTGTTGATTTAGTACCTGCTTTTTGTTGTTTATTTATTCTATCTGCGTATAGAAAATGGACAGTTCTTTATAGTTTTTTATATCTTTAAGCGGATTTAAGCTAAAAGAGTAAGTTAGTAAATCGTTGTAGTTTTATATATAAAGAAGAATTTTAGAATATTTTTTGAGATTCTTCTAAGTCATAAGCATCCATTAAAGCTTCACCAAATCTTTGATAGTGAATTATTTCTCTTTGACCTAAGAATTTTAGTACATTTATAACATCAACATCATCTGTTAAGTTTATAAGTTGATAATATGTTGCAAGTGCTTTTTGTTCAGCAGCCATATCTTCATGTAAATCAGTTACAGGATTTGACATAACCGCGATAGGTCTTACATCAAATGGAACTCCATTTGAATCTGTTGGATAAATTCCATATCCATTTTGTGCATAGTTTGAGCCAAGGCCAGCAGCTTTTAATTCTTCTGGAGTCACATCAGAAGTTAACTGATAAACCATAGTACATATAAGCTCAACGTGAGCTAGTTCTTCTGTACCAATATCTGTTAAAAGTGCACGCATATTACCAGTAGGCATTGTATATCTTTGACTTAAATATCTCAAAGATGCAGCAAGTTCTCCATTTGGTCCGCCAAACTGAGTTATAAGAAACTTAGCCATTCTTGGGTCACAAGTTTTTATATTAACTGGGTGTTGTAAAGTTTTTTGATATATCCACATGAATTTTCAATCCTCCAATACTTGATGTCTAATAATTAAATTCTCTGTCCCAAGGCCAAGGTTGCTCAGCCCATTGCCAAGGGCATCTACTTGGAGCATACCCAAAGTTAGTTAAAGGACCATATTTATTTTCGTAAGCATATCTAGCCTGTGCAAATTGGTTACACAATGAATTGTAAGTGTTGATAGCATTTTTATCATCAGGATGAGTGTCTAAATATAAGTTCATATCAACACATGCAAAAGATGTTTCCTGAATTTTTCTCATAAGTTCAGCTCTAGATGAATCTTTCATTATCTTCTACCTCCTCTTAATTTTTTTGGCTTAGCATATAATTCTTTGTTGTACATTTCAGATTCTAATAAATTTAGTTCTGGAAATATAGTTCCAAATTTTAATGCATCAGAAAGGCAGTACATTTCTGTGAAAATTTGATTATTAATATATGGTCTAGCCAAAGATGAACCACAATTTTTTTTAATGTCTCTAGTTTTATTTTCCAAGATGAAAACCTCCTTGTTGTAAATAGATAGGTAAGTCTATCTAGTGTATAATATTCATCCATTTAAAAATCGTTACTCATAATAAAATATTAAATGAGAAAAATAAAAAAGATAATAAAAGAAAGGCATTATTTATGTTATTATAAGTTTATGTGTTATTGTAAACTATAAAGTATTTATTAAAATTAAAGTAAAAATCATAGTATTTTATAGAAGTAGGTAGACTTTTTTGTAAAATATTATTAACATAAATATACGAGGTGATTAAATGAGTGAGCTATCAGGAAAAGGCTGTGAAATTATAGTTCCTTTTGAGGAAAGACTTTCACTAAGGGATATAGAAAAAAGTATTATAAAAAAATATAGAAAACATTTATGGTCTAAGTTTATAAAGGCAATAAGAGATTATAAATTAGTTGAAGAAGGGGATAAAATAGCTGTAGCAATATCTGGAGGAAAAGATAGTATTCTTATGGCTAAAATGTTTCAAGAATTAAAAAGGCATGGACAAGTTAATTTTGATGTTGAATTTATTGCTATGGACCCTGGATACCATGCGAATATAAGGCAATTACTTGTAGATAATTGTGAGTATTTAAATATACCAATACATTTATTCGATTCAAGAATATTTGAAATAGCTGATGAAATTGCAAAAGATTATCCATGTTATATGTGTGCAAGAATGAGAAGGGGAGCATTATATTCAAAAGCAGAAGAATTAGGGTGTAATAAACTTGCATTAGGTCATCACTATGATGATGTAATAGAAACAACTATGCTTAATTTATTATGTGCAGGAAATTTTAAAACTATGCTTCCTAAGCTTAATTCTACTAATTTTGAAGGAATAAAAATCATAAGACCACTTTATTATATAAGAGAAGAACATATCATAAGATTTATCCAAAATAGTGGTATATGGCCTTTAAATTGTGCATGTATGGTTGCTGCTAAAAAAACTGGAAATAAAAGATATGAGATAAAAGATTTAATAAAAAGTTTAGAGCCAAATTTTAAAAATGTAGAAAAATCCATATTTAAAGCAGCAGAAAATGTAAATCTTGATTCAATACTAGGGTGGCAAAAAGATGGGGAGAAACATTCTTTCTTAGAAAATTATGAATAAAAGTAATTAAAGGAATCACTATAAACAATTGGAAAGGGTGTTTATATTGAAGAGAGTATATATAGATTTTGAGATGAATATGCCAAATTCTAAATCAAAGAGAGATATATTAAATTCAGATATAATTGCAATTGGAGCAGTTATGTATGATGAAAAGACAAAAAATATTGATAAGTTTAAATCTTTAATAAAGCCAGTAAGTAATGCCCAGTTGTATCTTCATATACAAGAGTTGACTCATATATCTTCAGAAGAGTTAAAGTATGCACCAAGCTATGAAGAGGTCATGAGAAAGTTTAAAAAGTGGTTAGGCATATTTTCTGAGATTGAAGGAATATATACTTTTGGTAATTTAGATTTAACATGTTTCAATAACACTGATATGAGAAGTTCTAAAAAAAACAATCATCCAAGGTTCGTAAACAACATTAGAGAGTTATTTGTGGATATAAAAGAGAAATATATAGAGTGTGGTATAAAATGTATGAACTATATATCGCTAAAAAATTTACTTGAATTTGCTAATTTAGAGTTTAGTGGAGATGCACATGACCCATTAAATGATGCATATAATTTATTTATTTTAGATGAGGCAATTACAAATAATGTAGATATACAAAATATTTTAATAATGCTAGATATAATAAGACCTCCGTTTAATAACATAAATCCAGATTTAAATGATTGTTTTGATAAATTTAAAGAATCACTTTATAAAAAAGAAGGAAATTATGATATTGTAGATTTTTCTATTGAGATAATAAAAACTGTGAGAATGTACTTATTGACAATTATAAATATAAATATACAAAACATAGAAGTTATAAAAGATATAGATAAAAAATTGGATACTATAGATAAATTGAAGAATATAGAAGATGGTTATTTTTATTTATTAGAAGATGTGTATTTTGATATAAAAGATTTATTAGAAGATTTAATGCTTTATAGAGTACATGAAGATGAATACAAAAATGAAATAGAAAATATAATAAAGATGTTTGATGAAGATTTAGAGAGTGAGAAAATATATATTGATAAGAATAATAATTTAAATGTTATTAATAAAGTATAGAAAGTTACAACTAATAGAGCAAAATTTGATGATTATGATAGTTTTTGAATAAAAATAGATTTAAATGGAACTAAACTTCTATAAAAATATATAAAATAGTAATAAATGTAGAAAGTATATATGCTTTCTACATTTTTAATATTATAGTATTTTAAATTTAAAAAATGTATTATATGTTTTATAATTAATATATTTTATTGATATTTTATGATTGAAAAATATAAAAACTACTTCTTGCGAAAGTAATTGATTTGCTGTATTATAATTTACATGAATATGGAAGACAATCTTAAAAGCTGTATTATAAAAGTGCATATATTTAAATTTTTAACAAATAACTTATTTATTAAAAGATGAAGGGTAGGATGAAGTTATGGGATTTAAAGAAGTAAAAATTGAAGAGCTACAATTTAATCCATTCACTAAAATTGGTAAAGAGTGGTTACTTATAACAGCAGGAAACTCAGACAAATTTAATACAATGACTGCAAGCTGGGGTGGTGTCGGAGTGTATTGGAGTAAAAATGTTGTAACAACTTACATAAGACCACAGAGATATACAAAAGAGTTTGTAGATAATAATGACACATTTACAATTGCATTTTTTGATGAAAAATACAGAGAAGCTTTAAATATTTGTGGTACTATTTCTGGTAGAGATATAAATAAAGTAGAAAAAGCAGAACTTACACCATATTTTGTAGACGATACAGTAGCTTTTGAAGAGGCTAATATGATTATGGTTTGTAAAAAATTATATCATGATACTATGCCACCAGAAAACTTTGATGCTAAAGAAAATGATGAAAAGTGGTATCCAAAGAAAGATTATCATACTATGTATATATCAGAAGTTGTAAAGGTTCTTATAAAAGAATAGATAAAATAAATTTAAAAAATATGTTTAATAGTAAATAGGTATTTTCTTTTAATTACTATTAAATAGATATTTTTTTATTAAAAGATGAACTCTGTTTTCTAGCGTTCATCTTTTTTATTTCCTTATATAGAAATATTTATATGAAGTATTCAAGGATATTTCATATGTATCTATTAATTATCTGTGTTTATTGTACGTAGTCTATTTTAAGAGAGATTCTTTTAAAATGAGATTTACTTAATATATAGTCTTAAGAGTATAAATGCCAACTAATAAAAATATATATTATATTAGGTATTTTAAATCGGTATTTTAAATCGGTATTTTAAATAAATTTTGAAAATAAAAGGGTGATTTTTTATGGAAAATATAACTAGTTATTTTAGAACAATAGTATGTGTATTTATATGTTTATCGTCTGCATTTATATTTATTCAATTAGCTAGAGTTTTTATTAATAAGAAAAAAACTAGTATAAAAAATAAGTCAAAAAAAGGTTTTCGTTATGATAGATATTTAATTGAGACAAGGAGAGAAAAAACATATACACAAGATAGAAATAGTGATAAAAATAAGAATATTGATAAGAAATTAAAGGGAGAAAAAGTATTCAAATATGATAATGGAGATTTATATAAAGGTGAGTTTATTGATGGGAAGAAAAATGGATTTGGAACATATATTTTTTCAAGTAAGGAAAGATATGAAGGGTTATGGAAAGATGATAAGATGCATGGAATAGGTAAATATACTTATAGAGATGGTTCAATATATACAGGGGAATTTAAAGATGGTTTAAAAAATGGTCTAGGAAAATTAACTTATCCAAATAATGACATATATAAGGGCTATTTTTTAGATAATAAAAAAAATGGAAAAGGTGTATTATATAAAAGTGATGGAAATAAGCAGGCAGGAATATGGGAAAACGATGAACAATGTAAAAGCTTAGATTTTAAAGAATTAAACAATAAAGAATTAAATAATAATGTTTATCAAAATAGATTAAGTGATAATAAGATAAAAATTTAGTTATTATAGTAAAATAGTATTTATTCATAATGGAATATCTACTGTATATTTAGTAAAATTTGTAAAAATTTCATATATCATATAAAATTAAGTATTGATTAGTATATTGTATAAATATAGAATATAAATATATCCATTTGATAATAAGGAGAAGAGATATGAAAGAATATGTAGTTGTAGATTTAGAAACTACAGGATTAGATCCATATAAAGGTTGTGAAATAATAGAGATAGGAGTAACAGAAATAAAAAATGACGAAATTGTAAAAAACTATTCGAGGTTAATAAAACCTAAGGGTATAATTTCTTCATTTATAACAGAATTGACACATATAAGTAATGAAATGGTAGAAAAAGAGGAGTCTTTAGAGTTAGTTTTACCTAGATTTAGAAAATACATAGGTGATAGAACTATAATTGCACATAATGCAAAATTTGATTTAAAGTTTTTAAATTACTATCTTAAAAAGTTGGACTTAGAGCCAATAAATAATTATATATGTACACTAGAATTATTAAAAAAATGTAAAAGTTATAAAGGAAAAAATAAGAAGCTTGAAACAGCTTGTGCTTATTACAATATAGAGAATATAAATGCTCATAGAGCTGATAGTGACACTTTAGCAACTGCAAAGCTATTTTTAAAAATAAAAGATGAATATTAATCGCAAATATAGAGAAAATTAGTGAAAATATCCTTTATAAAATTGACCCTTAAACTTACAATTTTGTTCTTTGATTTATTTTGTGGAACAATGTATAATGTACCTTATATAAAGAAGGGAGACTAAAATGGGTTATTACAATGATGATGATAATAATAAAATAAGACGTAAAAAAGTCAGTAATAATAAAGATAGTAATAAAAAATCTAAACATTCTTATACTTCAACAAGTAAAAAAAATAAAAATTCTCAGACAGCCTCTAGTAAAAGAATGAATGAAAAGGTAGATTCACAAAATATTATAAAAAGAGATAGTTTTACAAGAGATAATGTAAGACCTTTAAATACAGATTATGGTCAAAGAGATAGACGAAGAGTTGAGTACAAGCAAAGAGATAGAAAGTTAAAAAGTAAAAAAAGAAGAAAGCAAAAGAGAATTAAAATAGCTAGAGCATTATTATCTGTTATGCTAGTGGCACTCATTATATTTTCAGTTGCAGGTGCAATTTTTACAGTTTCAGCTATAAAAGGTTCACCTGAAGTTACTAAGAAATTAATTAAGTCTAAATATATAAGTAGTGAGGTTGTCAGTATAAAACAAATGCCAAAGGACTTAAAACAGGCTATAGTTTCCATAGAAGATGAGAGATTTTATAAGCATAAAGGAGTAGATGTTATTTCTTTAGCTAGGTCAGTACTTAATAATGTGTTTACAGATACAACACAAGGAGGAAGTACTATAGATATGCAAGTTTCAAAAAATCTGCTTACAAGTGACGATAAAACTATGAAGAGAAAAATAAGGGACATGTATAATGCAAAGCAGATGAATAAGATTATGAGTAAAGATGAAATCCTTGAAGCTTATTTAAATAATATGTACCTAGGAAAAAATGCATATGGAGCTGCAAAAGGAGCTGAAGTGTATTTTGGTAAAAAAGTTGGAGAGTTAAACCTAGCTGAATGTGCTATGCTTGCAGGTATGACCAATAATCCTGCTAGGTATATTGACCATGGAGAGGCTAAAAAGAGACAGTTGACTGTATTGTATAAAATGCATGAACTTGGTTATATAACTGATAAAGAATACAGAATAGCAAAGGCTGATGATACTCCATTTAAGTCAGAGATTGATTAAATTTGTAAAAAATATAGTGTTGTCAATATATAGAATATAATAAAAGTTTGATTTGCCACCATATTGCTACTATAAGTTATAATTTGGTGGCAAATTATTTTATATATTCTTGAAAATATTTATAGTTTTATATTCTACAATCAATCTATTAATAAGAAATGAGTTAGAGAAATGAGTGAATTTTTATTTAGAGTGTTAGTTTAACAGTTAGATTTATATACCTTAGTATTGTTTCTTAAGAAATATATATTGTTTCTCAAAAAGTAAAAAGTCACTCTTAGTGAAAGAGTGATTTTGAGCTTGATATAAAAATTGAGTGTTATAAAAAATAGCTTACTACAGTTGATTATGAAACTTCACTCTAGAGCAATAGATTGTAGTTTCTTTTTTTGTTTTTGATATTATTTTACATCTTCATTATATATAATTTTATAAAAAATAAAACCATAAAGATTATAATATAAAAAATAAATATACTTGAATTAAATTTGTATCATTTATTATAAGATTATTTAAAAGTAGATAAAACTAAAAAGGATTTTCTAGAAAATAAAATCTATCTAATTATGCTTATTTACCAAGACCATCACTTGATATAAATATGATTCTACTACATTTTCTCCGTACTCTAGCATAAAATCATCTAGCAGTGTATCTATAAAATTACAATAATCATGTGAACTACTAATACAAGCAGTTAATACATGTGTACACGTATCTATTTTTTCCATAAACATTTTACATCCCCCTAAAAAACTTTCATAAAAACAAAAAGAAAATATCTTTTTGGCAACTGGCTGACATAACTCATAAGATACTTTATAAGTCTTAGTCCCTATAGCTTTGCGTCACTAAATTTCTCTAGTTTTGCCGATTTAGTTTTATTCTACACCTATATAATACTAGAATGTAATCCATTATTCAATATTATTATGAGAAAATAAAAAAAATTTTAAATTATGAAAAATATTTTGCTTCAAAAAACAAAATGAATGCATAAATTATATGGAAATACTTGTATGTAGTTGTGTATTAAAAAGCACCTATCATTAATTTAGGCTAGAGAAAATATTAGGAAATGATAGGGTATGAAAAAAGAAGAATTTAAAAAAACTTATATGGTAAAAATTGGATGAAAAGGTTTGCTTTAATTCTCTTGCATATAAGACTCTATTGAGATAGAATTTATTTATGCATAAATTGACTTACACTATAGTGTGGTAGTAAAATAAAGAAAGTATTTTAGCTTTGAAACAAGAGATTTTTAAAAAATATACATAAAAATTTAATATCAAAAGTAATTTAAAGATTAGTCTAGTTTATTTCCCCAAAAAGTATTATAATGTTCTTTGTGTGTAAAAAAGGAATATTCATATTAGATACTACTCAAGATAAAAATATTAATAATATAGTAAAAGATTTAATGAATTATGTTATTAAATCTAACTTTTAATATTTTAAAAAAGATTAGAAAATTAACATAAAATGTAAAAATTCACAATTTTTTCATAAAGTATTTGACTAAAAAATTCTCTTGTTGTAGAATTATGTTAGAAAGAGTTTTGGGGGAGGTGTAAATCATGATAAAAAAAATACCACAAGCAGAACTGAAAGTAATGAAATTTATTTGGAGAGTAGATGCTACGGTAACATCAAAAGATGTTATTGAAGCAATGGAGCAAGAATATGGATGGAAACAAACTACAACACTGACACTTTTATCAAGACTAGTAAAAAAAGAATTCTTACATGCTCAAAAAATAGACAGATATACACATTACACAATAGTGGTTAAGCACCAGGAATATTTAAACTTTGAGACAAAGGATTTCCTAAGTAATATACATAATGATTCTTTGGTAAGTTTAATTTCAGCTTTACATGAGGATGAAGTTATAGATAAAAATAAGCTGGATTTTCTAGAAAATTACTTTGATAATTTAAAGGATGAATAGTTATATGATACAAGTTTTTGAAAATCTTATACAGACAACTATTATATGTAGTATTGGTATTTGTCTATTATTATTTTTGAAAAGATATTTATTTAAGAATTTTAGTAAAAAGTTCAATTATTATATTTGGTTAATAATAGTCTTTAGGATGTTGCTTTTTCTGTTTAATTATACAATAGTGTATGAAGTAAAAGAATCTAAAAGCAATGCACCAGTAGGAAGTAATATTACAGAAATCAATGTTCCTACAGATAATAATTTTATGTTGTATTTAGCTTATTTATGGATATTTGTAGCTATAGTTATTGCAGTGTATACATTTATAAAGTATATAAAATTTAAAAATCTTGTTGTCGATGTATCTTATGATATAGAAGATGATGATATTGACTGTCTTTATAAAGATTTATTGAAAGAGTTAAATATAAAAAAGAAAATTGAATTAAGAGGTTCTGATGAACTGATAAGTCCAGCAGGTATGGGATTATTTAAATCGTACATATTTTTACCAGATTATCCTTATAGTAAGGATGAGTTAAATTGGATTTTAAGACATGAATTGATGCACTTTAAAAACAAAGATCTTTTAATAAAGTTTGCAGTATTATTTGTGAAAATAATATATTGGTTTAATCCACTTGTTTATATAATGAGCAATAGAATAAATATTGAGTGTGAATTATGTTGTGATGAAAGTGTTTTGAATGATTGTTCTCTAAAAGAGAAGAAAGAATATGCATTAGCACTTATAAAGTCAATTAAGATGAGTAAGAATTATCAAAGTGGAATTTTGACAACAGAGTTTAGTAAGACAAATTTAGAAAAGAGACTTGAGAGTATTATTCATAAAAAGTTTAAAAATGGCATTTTTGTAGTCATAGTCTTGTGTTTACTATCTTCAATGACATATTTGAAATTCGATATATTTATTTCAAAGCCAATGATTTATTCATTGCCTAAACCAAGTGTGCTTAATGATAAGTATATTTACAACACTGATGTTCAGGTTGAAAGATGATTTTAAACTGTATTAATAAATGTAAGAATTTAGTATTATAATTTAAATGAATAAAAATATTTTAGGAGGATTTTATGTTAAAAAAATTTAAGAATGCACTATCAATTGCTTGTTGCTTATTTGTATTAGGAGGAAGTGTATCTTTTGCAGATTTAAAAAATAATAATGAAATAAATGATAGATCTGTTGAGAATCCAATTTATGAATTTAATATTCAAGGTTACACATATACATATGAAAATGCACCACAAGATATTAAAGATGAATATGACAAAACATGTAGAGAATTAAATATTACGCCTTCTCCAGATACTGAAATATTTGTTCCAGCAGATGAAATACATAAATATACAGATGCTGTTCCTCTTGTTGAAATAGACAAATTCAATGTGAAATATTTTGGTTCACGCTTTGAAGTTACTGGTGCTAAAACGTATACAGTTGGAACTAGTACGTATGTGGGATATGGACATGTAACAAGTGGAAATCCAGTACACTTAACACAGCTTTTGCTGAAAAAATCTGGCTATTCTACAACGGTAGATAGTTTATTTGGGAGCTCTACATACAGTAAAGTTAAAAGTTTCCAAAGTAATTATGGATTAAATGCTGATGGTATAGTGGGATTAGGTACATGGCATAAGCTAGCAGAAGTTACTAATGCTTAAATAATTTATGTTAAACTTAAATAGTAAATTAGAACCAAAAACATGATATTATATAATATCATGTTTTTGGTTCTATCCTAAAAAAATTATATTTTTATAAAATAAGTTTATCTATAATTTTTTATATATAGGACTTCAAGTTAATAAATATATAAAAATAAACATATTCTTGAAAATTGCATTAAATTATTTAATTTAACACCTTATAATCACTTCCATATAATCTTACCATCAATATCCTTAACCTCTTGACAACCAGTCAAAATCATAGTCTCACATAACTCATTCCTAACCTTATCTATAAAAAACTCAACACCATTAAGACCACCGCCAAAAGAAGCAGTAACAAAAGGTCTTCCCATCAAAACAGCATCAGCACCCAAACCTAGCATCTTAACCACATCAACACCAGTTCTAACACCACCATCAGCAAGTATAGTTATCTTTCCTTTTACAGCATTAGCTATATCTGGAAGTACCTCACAAGTACCGGGAGTATAATCAAGCACCCTTCCACCGTGATTTGAAACAACAATAGCACTAGCTCCAGACTCTACAGCCATCAAAGCATCATCTACAGTCATAATTCCCTTTATTATAAAAGGCAATCTAGTCGCTTCAACCAACTCTCTAATCTCTTCAACTGTCTTAGGTGAAAAAGGATTTTCTTGAAGCTGATTATTAATCAATCCACAAGCATCAAGGTCTACACCAACTGCAAAAGCACCAGCCTCTTCAGACAATCTAATTTTTTCTATTATCTTTGAATTTTTCCAAGGTTTTATAAATACAATTCCATTTCCAGCATTATCTTTTAAAACATCTAAATTATTCAATAAAAAAGTATCTATATTAGTATCGCCAACCATGGCATAGATTCCAGAATTAGAGCAACCTCTAACAACAGGTTCGATATATTCTTTTTCAGAAATCTTACCACCCATATTTAACATAGTCCCTGATACAGGTGCAGCAAATATAGGAGCACTCATTTTTTTACCAAATAACTCGATAGTAGTATCTGGATTTGAAACATTATGTATTACTCTCATATTTATCTTTACTCTTTCCAAGCTTCTTCTATTTTCTATAAAAGAAGAGCCACTTCCTTTTCCTCCCATGCCAGGAACATTTCCAGCACAAGCTAATCCATTACAAATCTTACAGACTTTACACTTTCCATTAAAGTTCTCTCTAGCAGATTTTAATAATTCATTATAGTTCATATCAAATTCTCCTTTTCGTTATATTAAAATTGAGTATTACTATATTGAAAATATCTTAATTGTAAATGAAGAGATGATATTGTGATTAGTTAAACTGAATAATACATATTAGATATTTTTATTATTGTAGGTAAGTAAATTATAACATATAGGATAAATAAACTTAAATTATTTTGTTGATATAGTGGATGTATAAGATATTTATTAAAATTCAAAAAGGCTATATATAGATTTTTTTAATCTATATATAGCCTTTAAATTTATGTCAATTTCTTTTTTATTAATGAATAAATAATATAGAATACAATATACAAAAAAGTTGCTCAAAATGTTAGGCTAATCCCCATTTACAGAGCAACATCATTATGCTATGTAAATTTGAATCAACAATGTTTTCACCATACTTCAACATAAAGTCATCTAATTGTGTGTCTATAAATGAATAATATCCACTTATGCTATCAATATATGCAGTCATTAAGTGTATACATTCATCACTTTTATCTTTATACATCTGTATCTCCCCCTATACAATATATAAAATTTGATACTAAATCGTATCTTATAAAATAGTTAAGTGTGTTACATTTATATTCAATCTCTATATTTATATCCTTATATTAATAGGTAAAGTGAATTTTGACAATAGGTTTTGAAAAACTGGATGTTCAAAACGTAAAATTGGGTTTTAAGATAATTAAGCAAGTTATATGTATACAATATATATATAACTTACTTAATTACAAATATTATAAAATTATATAACAATTACTTTTATTAAGAATGTTTAAGTGGTAGAATAACTTGGGAGATTAATAATTATTAGGAGGATATAATATGAGTTCGTACAAGTTTATATATGAAGATAAGGAATATTCATTAAAAGAGGATAATTGCAGTGCTTTAATAAATGATGAAGAAAGTCCAATTCAAGGAATAAGTATTCCAAAAATAATTGAGATACTTAATGAATCAGAAGAGGTTGATTTTGATATAGAATACTATCAAGAAGCATGCCCATTATGCTTAGAGGGTGTAAAAGAAAAGAAGAAATTCTTTCCATTTTTAGAATATCATTTTTATATTTTTAGTAAAGATGGAAAATATGTAATAAGTAATATATCTAATGATTATAAAGGGATGTCTTTTAATAAATTATCAAGAGCAAATAAAGTTGATAATAGTTACATTGTAAGTGTGATAATTTGCGAAAATTGTCAAGATTATATAATTCAAATAGAAAATTGTATAGTTTAGGGTAACTTATGTCTTAATTTAGGAGAAATTTCTAAATTGAGACACCGACTTTTTTTAAAAATAGTATGGAAAATTACTAAATTTATGAGATAATGAAAGTCGGAGGTGGGTTACAATATATAATAAATATTTGGAAGATATAGATAGTATAATTTTAGACTCAATGTTTAAACTGACCTTGAATGAGAAACTATTAAATAATAATGACTTTTTTGAAAAAAGAATTGATGAAATTAACAATTCAATTAATTACTATAAAACTGAACAAAGTAGTTTAATGTTATTAAAATTAAATTTTTTGCTAGCTTTACTGTATGGGATTCAAGGATTTAGTGAAAGAATGAAAAAGTATATTTTGATTTCCTGTAAATATATTGAACAATACTTACCTAAAGATTATGTGTTTTTAGCACGATTTTATTCACAAATAGCCATTTTAAGTTTAAAGAATGAAGATGTAAATAGAGCAAATCTATATATAGATAAATTTAATCTTATTTGTAAGGATAGCAATTTTTTAGTTGAAGAAATTATTTTTGAATCTCAATTGATTTATATTAAAGCAAGTAAATGTATTGATTCTTCTATAATAATTAAGGAAATAGAAGACTTATATATAAAAGTAAAAGAAACTAATGATTTTAATTGTAAAAAAATATATTTTTTTATAATTGGGAAGATATATTTTTTATTTTTAGATGATGCATTAATTGCTAAAATGAATTTCTTAAAAGCAAGAAAATATGCAGACTTATCAAAAGATATAGAAGTATGCTCACTATGCAATATAAAGCTAGGGGAATGTGAATGTTCATTTGAAAATTATGAAGGAGCAAGAGAATACTTTAATGAAGTAATAAAGAATAAGAAATATACAAACGTAAATATGATTCAAAAGTATAGAGCATCAAATAATATAACTAAATTATTAATAAAAACTAAAGACTATTCAGGTGCTATAAATAATTTAGCAAAATCTGAAGTATATTTGGAAAAATTTAAGAATCAAGATTTAAAAGAAGTAGAAAAATTAGACTTATGTATAAATCTAGCTATGTACTATACAGAAAGTAATGAGAAATCATTTGAGCAATCAACTTGTTATTTAAATCGGGCTAAGAGTTTATTAAATAACATAAATAGTGTAGAGGAGTATATAATATATGATTTAGAATTAATTTATCATCAGGTTAATATATATTATATATTTGAAAATTATGAAAATGCTTTAATTACAAGCAAAAAGCTTCTTGAAAAGGCTAAAGAGGCTAAAAATTATAATTATGTAAAAGAAGCATATAAAACTATACACATGTGTTTTGAGAAGATACAAGATTATGAAATGAGTATGAAATACTTTAAAATGTACTATGAGTTAAAACAGATGTATATGAAAGCTAGGAATAGAAATTATATAGACTCTTTAAATTATAGACATGAACATATCGAAAAAGAAATAAATAATATGAAAAAAATAAAACTCGATTTAGATAAGAAAAAATATATTGACCCTTTGACAAATGCTTATAATAGGGTATATTTGAATAATTTTTTAGAAAAACAAGAGATTAGTGAATACAGTACTGCATTTATGATAGATGTAGATTATTTTAAGGAATACAATGACACTCATGGTCATTATAATGGCGATGTTGCTCTTAAAAATATAACTATGATAATAAAAAGATATTTAAAAGAGGACATGTCTGTTATAAGGTATGGAGGAGAGGAATTTTTAATATTGTCTATATGCAAAGATTATAGAAAAAGCAAGGTATTTGGAAAAAAGTTATGTAAGGTTGTAAAAAAATTCTTGAATGATAATTTGACGATTAGTATTGGTATTGATACATGTAAAAATAGTAGTATAGATATAAGTGAAATAATTGAAAATGCGGATAAAGCCTTATACAAAGCAAAACAAAATGGAAGAAATAGATGTTTGCATTATTATGATTTTAAGAATTTTTAATTGTTGAAATAGGATTGGTGATTTACTTGAAAGGGAGTTTAATAGAAGATTTAAAGAGAAATATAAAAAAGATAGAATATGATATGTTGACTAAGTTCTATCTAAATTTAACCGATTTAAACTACATCTTGGATTATCACAAAGACCTTTTAAATACAAAAATAGATGCTAAAGATAAAGTATATATTTTATATTTAATTAGTCTAATAAACTATGTAAAAAAAGATAGAGAAGCATCGTATAACTATTTGATGGATTCACTAAAAGATATTAAACAATTATCATTAAAAGATGATGCAGATATAATATCTAAGATTTATATTTATCTTACTCTATCTGCTATTTCTATAAAAAAATATGATAAAGCAAATCATTTTTATTTTTTAGCCAAGAAAATTATAAAACAACAACGTTTGAATGAATTATTGGTTTTGTTCAATATGAGTTTATGTGTAGAAATAAGTGCATTATATAAAACTAAATCTGAAGTAGTACTCTTAGTAGAGGAAGTATCTTTTTTTAAAAAATTAAAAAATAAAGTTCTTGTAAGTAGAGCAAATTATATATTTGGTAGGGTATATCTATACTTATTTAACAACTTTATAAAAAGTATGGAGTACTTGATTGAATGTCTAAGACTAGCCCAGGAAAATAATCTATATTCTATAGAAGCTTTTTGCAAATGTATAATAAGCCTCTGTTATTTAGAAAGTGGGAATAACAGAGAAGCTATAAAGTATATAAAAAATGCACTAGATGTTGCACATAATAATAATTCAGTATGTTCAACTGAAAGAGTAGCAATAAAAATAGACCTTATATGGGCATATTTAAGAGAAGATATGAATAAAGAAGCAGAAGTTGTTTTAGAAAAAACTATAAAACTGATGGATGTTGTTGAAGGTGTATATAAAGATTATTTGTATTCATTCATATTTTTATATTCAGCCGAAATTGAGTTAAAGAAAGATACTTGTAATTTTGAAAGAGTAAATGCATATTTGATTTTATCAAAAAACATATATAAAAGTTTTGGAGATGTTTTTATATATAATTCTAAATTAGATTATATTTATAAGTTGTATGGAGATTTATATATAAAATTTAACAATGTAGATGAAGGAATAAGATATTATTTAAAAGGTTTAAACTTAGTTAAAAAAAGCTCATTAAATCCTAAAAAAATGTCGATGTTTTATGGTCTAATAGCAAAAGGATATGAATTGAAAAAAGAGTTCAAACTAGCAATTGAATATTATAAAAGTATGGATTGGTATTCAGATAAGTGGGAAAAAAACAATTCTTATAAAACATCACAAGGTATTCATAAACAATATGAGTTAAGACAAAAACAAGAAAGTTTAAGATTACTTGTAGATGATAATAAGAAATTGGAAAATGATATTTTAACTGATGGACTAACTAGACTATATAATAGAAGATACTTAGAACAGCAATTGAATTTATTCAATGAAGGTAGAGATAAAAATATGATGGCAATATTGATTGATATAGATTATTTTAAAAGCTATAATGATAACTATGGTCATCCAGCAGGAGATAAAGTTATAATTAAAGTAACTGATATTATAAAAAATGTATTTATAGATATTACTGAACACATAATTAGATATGGAGGAGAGGAAATCTTAATATTAGTAGATTCTATAAAATCAATAAATGTTGAAGAAATCGATAAGATAGAAATATATATTAAAAGAGTTTTTAAACTTCTTGAATTTGAAGGAATTGAACATATATACTCTAAAGTAGAAAATTATGTGACTATAAGTGCTGGAGTAAGTATAAAAAGATGTTGTAGTAGAAAAGATGTCGAAATATTAATTGAAGATGCAGACAAAAACCTATATAAATCCAAAAAAGCAGGTAGAAATCAGTATATACTATAATTTAAAATTGAGGTGATTTTATTGCAAAAGAAGATAGGAATTATAGCCTCTGATATTGAATTAAAAGAAAGAATAGAAGAATTATATAGAGAAGATGTAGAAAATGGAACTATAATAATCGACATACTTAATCTTGATTTAATGGAAAATCAAGGACGTATACTTGTTGAGAAAGGTGCTCAAGCTATAATCGGTAGAGGTGGAGGTTATAGTTTAGTAATAGACACAGTAAGTGTACCTGTAATACCCATGAATATGAAATCAACTGACCTTCTAAGAGCAATAGAAATGGCAAAGAGATATTCTAAAAAAGTAGTATTAATACTTGGAGATAATGAAGTTTCTTTTGATTATGTTGGTTGGAGAAATGTCATAAGTACTGAAATAACTGAAGAATGGTTTGAATCCAAATACGAAATAAGAAGTAAGGTTATAAAATATAGAGACCAAAAAGATGAAGTTGTAATAGTTGGTGGAGGTTTGGCATGCTCCTTTGCAAGACAATATGGTATTGATAGTGTATTTGCAACTGCCAGTGACGAATCTATAAGAGAAGCTGTTGAGTATTGTAAGAAATTATTAGATACATTAGGCGAGGAAAAGTTTAATAATGAAGTATTGAGAAATATATTAGATGGTATAAAAGATGGAGTAATTGCTATAGATAGTAGCGGAAGTATAATTTTGTACAATGAAAGTGCAAAAAACATGCTTAAAGTAGAAAGGAAATGTGCACTTAATAAATATATTCTAGATGTATTTCCAAAAATGGGATGGCTATTAGATTGTCTACATGAAAAAGATGATGCAGAAGATAGAAAGATAAGGAATATAAACAACTTGATTGTTAATACTAGAACAACATTAATAAAAGTAGATGATAGCACTTATGGAGTTTTAGGAATAATACAAGATATAACTAAACTGCAAAATTTAGAAAGAAAAATAAGATTTGATTTAAATCAAAAAGGTCTATATGCTAGATATACTTTTGATGATTTTTTATTTAAAGATAAATTAACTAAGGAATTTATTGAAGAAGCTAAAAAAATCGGAAAAAGTGATTATACAACGCTACTTTATGGAGAAAGTGGGTCTGGTAAAGAAATTATAGCTCATAGTATACATAACATAAGCAAAAGAAAAGATAGACCTTTTGTGGCCATAAACTGTGCTACTATAGCAGAAAACTTACTTGAAAGTGAGCTTTTTGGATATGAAGAAGGTGCATTTACAGGTGCTAGGAAAGGTGGAAAAAGAGGGTTATTTGAACTTGCTCATGGAGGAACTCTTTTTCTTGATGAAATAAACAGTCTCTCATTTAATATTCAGACAAAACTATTAAGAGTAATAGAGGAACGACAAATAATGAGAATTGGCTCTGACTATATAATACCTTTGGATATTAGAATCATAGCAGCTACCAATGAATTTTTAACAGAAAAAATAGTTATGGGTACATTTAGAGCTGACTTATTTTATAGATTAAGTAGTCTAGAGATAAACATCCCTCCTTTAAGAGATAGAAGAGAAGATATAATACCATTGTTCAATAATTTTGTAAATGAAGTGCTAAAGGATGATGGTTTAAATGGAATAAACAGTATAGATGAAAATTTTGCTCTAACTAAGGATGAGATAGATGCGCTGTATAATTATAGTTGGCCTGGAAATGTGAGAGAGCTAAAAACAATAGCTCAAAAGTATGTTGTGACAGGAAAAATTAAATTAAGAAAAGAGCAAAACTTTAAGGCTAAAGAAGCAGTACCTAGTTCTAGTATAGAAGAATTTAATGTTGAAACAACAGCAAGTATGGAAACCACAGATAAAGTCATAGATATAAGTAAGATGAATGATGGTAAGGTAAGTATAGATATAAAAGAAGTAAATAAATATGTTGAAGAAAAAATAATAAGCATGCTTTTTGCTCAGGGGCTTTCCAAAAATGAAGTAGCACAAGTTCTTGGAATAAGTAGAACATCCTTATGGAAAAAATATAATAAAAATATTTAGATATAATTACATATAGATTATTTTGAAGTAATGTTAATTTTTCAGAACGAATGTTAAGAAAAATTAACATTATTTTTTTGTGGAATTTTATTTTTTCAGACAAGCACATAGATTTATAAGAAAAATAACTTAAATACTTAATTTTAGTAGTGAAAAAAATCAGAATTCTAAACAAAAGTAGTTTTACATAAAGTTAAATTTGTTGGCATGCTAATTGCTTGATATAAATGTGAGAGTAAATACAATTTTAGGGGTGATGGTATGAGTCAAAGTATGGTTGGTAAGCATGCAGTGTGGCCAAAAGAAAATGATGTTATATTTAGCTTATCTGGAAGAGCTCAAGCAGCAGAAAAAGCTTTAGGTATGGATAATGTAATAAATGCAACAATAGGCGCTCTAATGGATGACTCAGGAAAATTAATAACAATGAAAACTGTATATGATGAATATAAAGCATTAGATAACTGTGACATAGGTGCATATGCAGCTCTTGAAGGTCAGCCAGACTACTTAGAAGCAGTTAAAAAAGTATTTTTCAGAGATTACTTACCAGAAGGACATATAAGAGTATTAGCTTCACCGGGAGGAAGTGGTGCAATAAAACTAGCAGTATGGAATTATACAAATGAAAGTGACGAAGTTTTAACATCTGATTGGTTTTGGAGTCCATATGTTAGTATAGCTGAAGAAGCTAATAGAAAAGTAGTAAACTACCAATTGTTTGATGAAAATAGAAAGTTTAATTTTGATTCATTCAAAGAAAATTTTGTGAATATAGCAGAAAAACAAGGAAGAGTTTTTACAATTATAAATACACCAGCTCACAATCCAACAGGATATAGTGTTGCAGATGATGAGTGGGATAAAATATTAGACTTATCAAAAGAAGTTGCAAAAGATAAAGATAAAAAGATAATATTTTTCGTAGATTCAGCATATATTGACTTTGCAGGCGATGATGATGTATGTAGAAAATTCTTTAAGAAATTTTCTAACTTGCCTGAAAACGTTCTTGTATTAGTTGGTTTTAGTATGTCAAAAGGATTTACAGCTTATGGAATGAGAATGGGAGCTATAATTTGTATATCTTCAAGTGAAGATGTAGCTGAAGAGTTCCATTATTCATGTGTTCATTCATGTAGAGCAAACTGGTCGAATTGTAATAGAAGTGCTATGGCAGTTCTATCTAATATTGTGAATGACCCTAAAAAATTCAAAGAATATGAGGATGAAAAAGAAGTATACAAAAGAATGCTGACTAGAAGAGCAGATGTATTTGTAAAAGAAGCTGAAATAGTAGGATTAGAAATTCTTCCATATATAGCAGGTTTCTTTGTAAGTATACCATGTGATAATCCAAGAGAAGTATGTGAAGAGTTAACTAAACACAATGTATTTGCAATTCCATTGAAAATGGGATTAAGATTTGCAGTTTGTGCAGTTTCAGAAGAAAAATGTAAGAAAGCACCAAGTGTTATAAAAGAAGCACTTGAAAGTTTAGAAGTAAAAATAAATAATTAATTTCATTGAACAAATTGGGTGGACTATGAATTTAATAATTGTAGATGGAGGGAATTTTATATGAAACAATTGATGACAGGTAATGAGGCAATTGCACGTGGAGCATATGAGGCTGGTGTTAAATATGCATCTGCATATCCAGGTACTCCAAGTACAGAAATACTAGAAAATTTAGCAACATATAAAGATGCAATAGTTGCAGAATGGGCTCCAAACGAAAAGGTAGCACTTGAGGCTGCTATAGGGGGTTCAATTGCAGGAGCAAGAACTATGGCTTCTATGAAACATGTTGGTGTAAATGTTGCAGCGGATCCAATATTTACTTATGCATATACAGGCGTAAATGGTGGTATGGTACTTATTACTGCAGATGAACCGGGAATGCATTCATCTCAAAATGAACAAGACAATAGAATGTATGCAAAGTTTGCAAAGATACCTTTATTTGAACCATCAACTAGCCAAGAAGCTAAAGATATGATAAAAGAAGCTTTTGAAGTAAGTGAAAAATACGATACACCAGTTTTATATAGAGTTACAACAAGACTCTGTCACTCAAAAGGTTTAGTAGAGTGCTATGATAGAGAAGAAGTTGAAATTAAAGAGTATGTGAAAAATGCCAAAAAAATGGTTACTGTTCCAGCAAATGCTCAAATAAGAAGAGGCGTTGTTGAAGAGAGAATGGAAATTCTTAAAAAATTCTCAAATGAAACTGACTTAAACTACTATGAAATAAATGATACAAAAATAGGTGTTATAGCTTCAGGTATGTGTTGTAATTTTGCTAAAGAAGTATTTGAAAAAAATGCATCATATATGAAGTTAGGATTTACAAATCCATTACCTTATGAAAAAATAAAAGAATTTGCAGACAAAGTAGATAAAATATATGTAATAGAAGAAAACGACCCATTTATAGAAGAACAAATAAAAGCATATGGGATAGATTGTATTGGAAAAGATGTAATACCTCCATATGGAGAAATGACACCAGATGTTTTAAGAAAAGCTATATTTGGAAAAACAAATGATACTATAGAATATAAAGCTGAATTAGTAACACCAAGACCACCAAGTTTCTGTGCAGGATGTCCACATAGAGGATTCTTCTATGAACTTGGAAAGAGAAAAAATTTAATAGTTGGTGGAGATATAGGATGTTATACTCTTGGATTTGCTCCTCCATATAATGGAATAGATTATGTTGTGTGTATGGGTTCTGCTTTTGGAACTGCACATGGTGCTCAAAAAGTTCTTAATATGAAAGAAGGAAATGAAAAGAGATTAGTAGGTGTACTTGGAGATTCAACTTTCTTCCATACAGGAATAAATGGTCTTTTAGATGTAGTTTACAATAGAGGGAACTCTATATCAGTAATATTAGACAATAGAATAACTGGAATGACAGGACATCAAGAAAATCCAGGTTCAGGATATACTTTACAAGGTGATAAAACTAAAGATGTTGACATAGAAGGATTAGTTAAAGCTTGTGGAATAGAACATGTAAGAGTTATAGACCCTAATAATCTAAAAGAAGTAAATGAAGCTTTAGATTGGGCTTTGGCTATAGAAGATGAACCATCTGTAATAATCACAAGATGGCCATGTGTACTTAAGAAATTCTCTAAAGAAGATATAGAAGAGTTTGATAATCCATTTAAAACTAAGTGTAAGGTTGACCATGATAAGTGTATAGGATGTAAATTATGCTTAAAAACTGGATGTCCAGCACTATCATTTGATAAAGAAAATAAATTATCAAATATAGATAGAAATCAGTGTGTAGGATGTGGAGTATGTTCACAAGTTTGTCCAAAACAAGCAATAGTTAAGGAGGAAAAATAATATGACTAAGAGTATACTTTTGGTAGGTGTAGGAGGTCAAGGAACTATACTTGCTAGTAAATTATTAACTATGGGATTGATGGAAGCTGGATATGATGTAAAAATGAGTGAGATACATGGTATGAGCCAAAGAGGAGGTTCAGTTTCTTCACAAGTTAGATATGGAGATTGTGTTCATTCTCCAGTTATAGAAATTGGAGGAGCAGATATCTTAGTATCTTTTGAAAAGATGGAAGCTTTAAGATGGTTTAATTATCTAAAACCAGAAGGAAAAGCTTTAGTAAATAATCATAGAATAGATTCTATGACTGTTTTAATCGGAGGAGCTGAATATCAAGAAAAAGATATAGATGCGGAATTAAATAGATTAAATACAAAAGTGATAAATGCAGCAGATAAAGCTGAAGAGTTAGGAAATGCAAAGATAATGAATGTTATTTTATTAGGATGTCTAGTTAAATCTATGGAACTAGAATCTATTGACTGGGAAAAAATTATAAGTGAAAATGTTAAACCAAAATTTGTCGAGTTAAATATAAAAGCTTTCCATGAAGGTATGGAAATGATTGGCAAATAGTTTATAATATATATAGGATAAACTATAGAAATTAATGTGAAAGGAAGAAAAGTATGACTTATAGAATATTAGCCATAAATCCAGGTTCTACTTCTACAAAAATAGGAGTATATGATGGAGAAGAACAAATTTTTGTGAAGACGATAGACCATCCAGCTGAGGAGATTGCAAAATATAATACAATTCAAGACCAATTTGAAATGCGTAAAGAGGCAGTTTTAAGTATTCTTGAAGAAAATAATATAGATTTAAAATCTCTTAGTGCAATAGTTGGAAGAGGTGGAGTTTTACCACCAGTAAAATCAGGAGCATATTTAGTAAATGAAGAAATGATTGATGTACTTAAACATAGACCAGTACTTGAGCATGCTTCAAATTTAGGAGCAGTTGTTGCACATGCAATATCAGAACCACTTGGAATAAACTCATATATCTATGATTCTGTTGCAGTAGATGAACTTATAGATATAGCAAGAGTATCTGGGCTTTGTGGAATGGATAGAGCAAGCGCAGGGCATGCACTAAATACTAGAGCAATGGCTTTAAAATATGCTAAAGATAGAGGTAAAGATTACAAGAGTTTAAACTTAATAGTAGCTCATATTGGTGGAGGAGTAAGTATTTATCTTCATGAAAAAGGAAGAATGGTTGATATGTTATCTGATGATGAAGGACCATTTTCACCAGAAAGATCAGGAAGAGTTCCTGCTACAAAATTAGTAGCTGCTTGTTATTCAGGTCAATGCTCAGAAAGAGAAATGACTAAAAAGATAAGAGGTAAAGGTGGTATAGTTTCATATTTAAATACTGTAGATGCTAGAGAAGTTGAAAAGATGATAGCAGAAGGAAATGAAGAAGCCAAAATTATTTATGAAGCAATGGCATACCAATTAGCAAAAGGGATTGGGGAACTAGCAACTGTAGTAGATGGAAAAGTTGATGCTATAATTATAACAGGTGGAATTGCATATTCTGAAATGTTTACTTCAATGGTTAAAAAGAGAGTTGAATTTATAGCACCAGTAGAAATTATGGCAGGAGAAAATGAGTTAGAATCACTTGCTTTTGGAACTCTTAGAGTGCTAAATGGAGAAGAAGAAGCTAGAATTTATAGTGAAAATTAATTAAAGTAACTAAAAATGTTTAAATACTAGAAAAGTGGTATATCTGTTTTTTACACTAAAGCTTAGAATATAGGTGGGGATGTGTAAAATATGGATTGCCACTTTTTTTATAGTTGAAATTATATATTAAAATAATGAAAAATTCTGTAAAATTTTGTACTTATATATATATTTTATTGGTATTTATTGTTATTATTATTATGGGGAGTGATTTTTAATGGGAAAAATTAATTTAAAAAGTATGATAAGGTTGTTTTCGGGTTTTTTTATATTTGCAATTTCTTCGGTGCTTATGATTAATGCACATGTTGGTCTGATGCCTTGGGATGTACTCCACCAAGGTTTATCTATAAAATTAGGTATAACTATAGGTCAGGCATCCATAATAGTAGGTGTTATAATCGTTATATTGGATGCAGTTTTTGGCGAAAATATAGGATGGGGTACCTTGTTAAATATGACTTTTATAGGAATTTTTATTGATTTAGTAATATTTTCAGGAGTGATACCTCATGCAAGTAATACGTATATAGGAGTATTTATGGTTGTTATAGGAATTATATTAGCTGCTATAGCAAGCTTTCTATATTTAGGTGTTTGTCTTGGAAGTGGTCCAAGAGATGGTCTTATGATTGCCCTTCAGAAAAAAACTAATAGGTCTGTACGTCTTGTTAGAACAATTCTTGAAATATTAGCACTTGTGGCTGGTTGGCTATTAGGAGGTTCTGTAGGAATTGGGACACTTGTAAGTGCTTTAGGGTTAGGATATGTATTACAAATAGTGTTTAGGATATTTAAGTTTGATACAAAATCTCTTAAACATAGATTCATTATAGACGACATAAAAGAGTGGAAAGAAAAGAAAAGTGATACACATGAGTGCAAATCAAGCATTGTAATAAAAAATGAACAAAATTAATTATACTAAAATATATTTATATTTTATTTAAATTTATAATGAAAGTAAGGAGATTTGAAAGTGGAATTATGGGATTTGTATAATGATGATGGAAGTAAAACAGGAAATGTTATAGAGCGAGATAATTCTATTGAAGAAGGATATTATCATTTAGCAGTTGAAGTGTGGATTGTAAATAGTAATTCTCAGATTTTAATCCAGAAAAGGTCTAAAAACAAAAAGACATTGCCAAATATATGGGGAATGACAACTGGATGTATTGTTTCTGGAGAAGAAAGTTTAGATGGTGCAATTCGTGAGGCTAAGGAAGAAATAGGAATTGATATATCTAAAGATGAGATAAAGATTTTTAGAAGTATGATTCATGGAGATACTCTTTGGGATGTATATTTAGTTAAAAAAGAGTATGATGTATCAAATGCAATTTTGCAAAAAGAAGAAGTAAGTGATATAAAATGGGTAAGTACAGGTGAAATAAGACAATTGTTAAAAGAAGGCTTATTTTTTGAATATCCAGAGATATATGACTTACTATCTGATATAGATAATGGTGATTTAAATATATAATGTAGGAAGAATTAGATATAAGTATGTATTATCTAAAATTATCTTCTCTAAAATTTAATGTTTTATTAGGGAGAATTAATACATTATTTTTAATGTTATCCTAATTAGATTTTAGAATTAGAGTAATAAGTTTGATTGTTAAGTAGTAAAAATTTGGGGAGGATTATGATGTGGAGAATAACAAAGAATTGACATCTGATAGTTCAAAATATAAGATTGTTTCTATATCTGTGGTAGTGATTATTTTAATTACATTTTGGTATATGTTAAATATGGTGCTTTTAACATTTATAATGACTTTTGTTTTTTATAATTTATTGGTTTCCATAAGAAAAAGAATTAGGAAATTATTTTCTTTCTATATTCCTGATTCATTGATAATTATAGTGTTATATTCATTATTTGCTATATTATTAGTATTGATTAGTTATGCAGTTGTGCCAATAATTATAGTTCAACTTACAGAGTTAAGCAGGATTTTAAGTAATTTTGATGTAAATCAATTTGCTCAGTCTTTAGGGCCAAAGATTTATCCTATTGTTTCAAAGTTGGATTTTAATAAGTATATTTCACAGGCAGGGTTGTTAATAGCATCGGCAGCAACCAAAGTTGGAAGTTTTGGGGTAAATATATTACTAGCTTTTTTACTGAGTTTACTGCTTTTACTTGAAAAAAATGATATTAAAAAATTTGGAAATAAACTTGCAGAAAGTAAGATATCTTTCATCTATAATTCTCTTGTATTTTTTGTAAAAAGTTTTGTAAAAAATTTTGGTGATGTAATGAAAGTACAAGTAATGATTGCATTTATAAATTCTATTGTTTCTATGATTTTTTTAGGATTTATGGGTTTTCCTCAAATATGGGCTTTAGGGCTTATGATTTTTGTTTTGGGTCTTATTCCAGTAGCTGGAGTTATAGTGTCTCTAATTCCATTAACAGTAATAGCACTTAATATAGGAGGGGTAGCAAAAGTATTTGGTGTTTTGGCTATGATTTGTATAGTGCATGCAGTGGAAACATATATATTAAATCCTAAGTTGATGTCAAATAGAACAAAACTTCCAGTTTGCTTTGTTTTCATTATTTTACTTGTGGGAGAGCATTATTTAGGTGTATGGGGATTATTAATTGGAGTTCCAATATTTATGTTCCTTATGGATATATTTGGTGTGAAGTTTACCTCAAGATGATAACTTATATGATGTTAATTTACTAATACATAGTGATTTAATTGTAAAAAAGAACCTATAATAGATATCTTTTAAAAGGTGTCTGTTTTATAGGTTCCATTTTATTTTTTATAAACACTATATAGTTAAGTATCAATGAAATTATTTCATTTCAAAAGTTTCACAGCTTGCATTTCCTGAGTTTATATGAACTTTTTCAGCTTTGCAAAGTTCATTTTTGTTGTATTTACATTTTACAGCCTCACAGTGAATATTATCTGTATCAACTTGGTTAGTGTCATTAGAACGACTAGTTATACCAGATGTATATTTGTCTTCAAAAGAAGCACAATAAGTATTTCCTGTAGTAGTTGCTTGCATTCCATCTACTTTTATGCTACCAGCATAACAATATCCACTAGTATTATAAGCACAGTTAGTAGCGTCACAATTTAAATTATTATTTTTCATAAATAACCTCCTAAGTTTTTTATTTAAACTTATTATGTGAAGTTATTTAAATTTTATACACTTATTTACAATTACATTTCTTACATTTAACAATTACATCTTCAGAAGTTTCTCTTCCTAAATTTTTATTAACATGATACACATCAATATTTTCAGTTGAACCACATATAGAACATTTAAAGTTATTTTCTAGTAAAGCTCTTTCTCTAAACAACTTCCAATACATAGAATTAATATAATCATTATAGTTTACCTTAAGGCATGTTTCAAGAAAGTTTATGTATAGATTGTCTAAGTCTCCTGTATTTAAGTCTGTATATTCTGGTTCAAAATATTCACAGCATCCTCTAAAATCAGGTTTGGTATCTGAAATAACACATTTAATATCATATCTGTAATCTAGGCTAGGCCCCTTCAATGAAAGGTGTGTACAAAAAGAACAAGATGTTTCTGGTAAATTTTTTTCTAGTTCATGTAATTTATTATTCATAAGTATTCCTCCAAAAAATTATTTTGAGTATATAAACAAGTAGATTATTTTAAATCTTTTATTTATTTATATTAGATATATAGGATAAATATTCCAATAAAAGGTATCTGTTTATTTATTAATGTGTCTAATAAAAAAGAGGCTAATCTCTATTTTGAGACAGCCTCTTTTTATTGAGTTATTTAAAATTAAAAGTTTTAATAAAAATCTAATAATATTTATATTTAGCTAGCTAGATTTGTATCCGTTTTGTTTTTTAGTTTTCTACCATAGTATACAGTTAAAACCGCATATAAAACAGTAAAAATGGTAGCTAAAATATATGATATGTTTATACTTAGGTTGAATCCAATTTGAGCATTGAATATATAACTAGAAATTACAAAAGAATAAAACATACCTGGGATTAAGCTTATGATATAATTTTTTTCTTTGATTATAAGATAAACTGTAATCATAGCAAATGCGAATATAGCAATAGTTTGGTTACTCCAAGAAAAATATCTCCATAATATATTAAATCCAGAAGCGCTAAGTTTTGCAAATATAAGGATGGCTATAACAGGAATAAATATACAGATTGATAATATAACACGATGCTTCTTTTCTTTTTGGTCATAATGGAAGTAATCTGCAAGCATTAATCTTAAAGATCTTAAAGCTGTATCTCCAGAAGTTATTGGTAAAACAATAACACCTATTATAGCTATAATACCGCCAACAGAACCAAGTAAGTCTCTAGCAACTAAACCTATTACATCAGGAGAACCTATTAATTCACTAGGTATTCCTTTATTGTAAATACCCATAGCAGCTGCAGCCCAAATCATTGCAATTAAACCTTCTAAAATCATCATATTATAAAAAGTGCTCTTACCTTCTTTTTCACTTGAAACTGATCTTGCTATAAGAGTAGCTTGAGTTGAGTGGAATCCAGAAACAATACCACAAGCAACTGTAACAAAGAATGTAGGGATAAGAGGAATTCCATTAGGATGGATGCCCTTCCAGTTTGCTAGGCTTAAATTAGCTAAGTCATAACCTTGTGTAAATATTCCAATTCCAACGCCAGCAGCAGATAAAAGTAGAATGGCTCCAAATATTGGATATATTTTTCCTATTATTTTATCAATTGGAAATAGTGTTGCACATAAATAATATACAAAGATGATTCCATAAACTATCCAAACGACTGGATTATTGATAGTTGATTTCATATTTAAAATTTGAGTAACTACCAAATCTCCAGGTGTATAAATAAAAACTGCACCAACTAAAAGCATTAATAAGCAAAGGAAGATATTATAAACTTGAAAGACCTTATTACCTAAAAATCTGCTGATAAGAGAAGGCATCTGTGCTCCTTTTTCTCTTATACTAATCATTCCACTCATATAGTCATGTAAAGCTCCCCCCAATACACAACCAATAGGAATTAGTATAAATGCAATTGGACCAAATAAAATACCTTGTATAGGTCCTAAAATCGGTCCTGTACCAGCTATATTAAGCAACTCAATAAGACTATTTTTCCATTTTTTCATTGGAACATAGTCTACTCCATCACTTTGAGCAAGTGCAGGTGTTTTTCTGTCATCTGGGCCAAATACTTTTTCACAATAAGCGCCGTATAAAGCACCTCCTATTAGTAAAATAGCCAAACCAATTAAGAATGTTGTCATAACATCACCCCATTTATAAATTTTTTTTTGGATTCTGTATACATATTGTCTGAATGTGTAAGTTTTTATAAGATTTTATACTTAAAGTGCTTACAAATTCTATAAAGTATTAAAACTAATATAATTTCAGAAATAAATACATATACATAATCATGCACTTAGTATACATGTATTTGGAAAAAATTTCAATATTATAACAAGAAAGAATATAAAAAATATTCTGATAATATTCTACAAAAAATTAAAAAATACAAAAAAATAATTTAAATAGCTATGAAAAAATGATAAATCAATTGATAGTGTAAGTGTCTATATCTTAACAATATTAAGAGGTCTAAAATTCTTGAAGAAAAAATAGTCAAGTGATATAATGAATTTACAGGTGTATATACACTAGTACATATAGAAAGCGGTGCAATTATGGATAAAGATTTAACATATCAAATCAAAGAGCTAAAGAAAGAAAAAAATGCAATAATACTTGCTCATTTTTATCAACCACCAGAAATACAAGAATTAGCAGATGCAGTTGGAGATTCGTATTACTTAAGTGAAATTGCTAGAGATTGTAAAGAAGAAGTGGTTGTATTTTGTGGTGTGAGATTTATGGGAGAAAGTGCTAAGATATTATCACCTGAAAAAACTGTATTGATGCCAGTAAGTAACGCTGGATGTGCTATGGCAGATATGGTAGATGAAGAAGGCGTGATAAAACTAAAACAACAGTATCCAAATGCTTTGGTTGTATGTTATATAAACTCTACAGCTAAAGTTAAAGCACATTGTGATGTTTCAGTTACATCATCTAGTGCAATTAAAATATTAGAAAACATAGATAATAAAGAAATTATATTCCTTCCAGACAAGAACCTAGGAGGATATATTGCAGAAAAATTCCCTAATAAAGAATTTATATTTTGGGATGGATATTGTAAATATCACAACAATATAAAAATTGAAGAAATAATTGAATTGAAAGAAAAGTATAAAGATGCAGAAGTATTGGTACATCCAGAATGTAAAAAAGAAATAAGAGACTTAGGAGATTATGTAGGGAGTACATCAGGAATAATAAAATATGCTACTAACAGCAAAAATACAGATTTTATAATAGCAACTGAAGAGGGTATCTTACATGAATTAAAGAAAAACAATCCTAATAAAAATTTTTATATTCCAGGTGGAAGAATACTATGTACAGATATGAAAAAAACGACATTAGAGAATTTGTATAGTACTCTTAAAAATATGGAAAACGAAGTTATTGTAGAAGATGAAATTATGGAAAAAGCTTTAAGTTCACTGCTTAATATGCACAGATTAGCAGAAGGATAGAGGGATAGACTTATGAATTTAGAACAGGATGTTTTAATAATTGGAAGTGGTGTTTCGGGATTATATTGTGCATTAAATTTGGATAAAAATTTAAATGTGTTAGTAGTATCAAAATCTACAATTGAAAACAATAATACATATCTTGCACAAGGTGGAATTTCGACTGCTAGAAATATTGATGATATAGAGTCTTTTGTAGAAGATACAATGAAGGCTGGTCAGTATAAAAATAGGGTCGAAGCAGTCAAAGTTCTTGCAGATGAATCTATAGAAAATGTAGGTCAAATAGTAGACTATGGTATGCCTTTAGACAAAGAAAATGGAGAGATAGATTATACAAGAGAGGGAGCTCATAGCGTAAATAGAATAGTTCATAGCAAAGATAATACAGGAGAGGTTGTTTTTAAGACTCTATTAAAAGAAGCTAAAACTAGAGAAAATATAACTCTTATAGAAGATGCTTATCTTTTAGATATATTAAAAGATGGTAATAAGTGTGTAGGAGCTAGAATTTTTAAGTCTCAAAAAGAAATTCATATCTTTTCAAAGGTAGTAGTTTTAGCTACAGGTGGAATTGGTGGACTTTTTAAAAATTCTACTAATCAAAGACACCTTACAGGTGATGGAATTGCCATAGCATTAAGAAATAATATTAAAATAGAAAATTTAGAATATATTCAAATACACCCAACAGCTTTCTATGAAGAAAATAGTGAAGGCAGAAGGATGCTTATATCTGAATCTTTAAGAGGAGAAGGAGCTAAACTTTTAAACAAAAACAAAGAAAGATTTGTAGATGAACTTCTTCCAAGAGATGTAGTTTCAAAAGCTATTTTTGAACAAATGGAAAAAGATGATTTACCTTATGTATACTTAGATGCAACACACTTAGATAGTGAATATTTAATCAATAGATTTTCTTTTATATACAATGAATGTTTAAATAGAGGAACAGATATAACCAAAGAATACATAAAGGTATCTCCTGCACAACATTATTTTATGGGGGGAATACATGTTGATTTAGATTCAAAAACATCTATGGAGAACCTATATGCAGTAGGTGAAATTAGTTGTACAGGTGTTCATGGAGCTAATCGACTAGCAAGCAATTCACTACTTGAAGGTCTTGTATTTTCAAAAAGAGCAGCTAAAAATATAAACTCAGTTATAGGTAGTATAGAAGTGAAGTTTATAGATGTACCAAATATAGATGTGGATGTGGAAAAAGTAAAGGAAGAGAATAAAATATTAGTTATAAAAGAAATAGAAAGAACAAGTGAGGATTTTGGTGATGAATTATTTGATTATTGATAAAATGATACAAGATGCTTTAATAGAAGATGTTCCAAGTGAGGATATAACAACTAATTCTATTGTAGATGAAAATTCTAAGTCTACTGTAGATTTAATTTGTAAACAAGATGGTATAATAGCAGGTTTAGGTGTGTTTAAAAGGGTTTTTGAAATACTTGGAGATGTAGAGATAGAGTTGTATAAAAATGATGGCGATAGGGTAAATAATGGTGAAAAGATAGCTGTATTAACTGGAAATACTAGAAACTTACTTGTGGGAGAACGTGTAGCTTTAAATTATTTACAAAGAATGAGCGGAATAGCTACTACTACAAGCATGTATGTGGAAAAACTTGAAGGTACAAATACTAAACTATTGGATAGTAGAAAAACAATACCTAATCTTAGAATTTTAGATAAATATTCTGTAAAAGTAGGTGGAGGATGCAATCATAGATTTAATTTATCTGATGGAATATTACTCAAAGATAATCATATTGGAGCTGCAGGTAGTGTTAAAAATGCAGTTGAATTAGCTAGAAAAAACACTTCTTTTGTCAGAAAAATAGAGGTAGAAGTGGAAACTCTAGAGATGGTAAAAGAAGCTATAGAGGCTAAAGCAGATATAATAATGTTAGATAATATGAATTTGGAGACAGCAAAAAAGGCTGTAGAAATGATAGATGGGAGAGCAGTTGTAGAGTTTTCTGGAAATGTAAATTTAGATACAATAGAATCTATAGGAAAAATTGGTGTTGATGTTGTCTCTGTGGGAGCGCTTACACACTCAGTAAAAGCTCTTGATATAAGTATGAAAAACTTAAGAAATATATAAAAAAGTATTAAAATAGATTTAATTTAATAATATGATAAATAATTAAAATAGATTACTTAAATAAGTTAGATAAATTTAAGTAATCTATTTTTTATTTATTAAAGTTAACTGAAAAGACAAAATAATAAAAAAGTAATTGAATAAATATAGATAAACGCTATATACAACTTTCATAATATAGTTATTATCAATTTTACAGATAAATACGAATAAACTTATAATATAATTACATATGTAAAATTTTGTATAAAATTTAGATGAAAAAGTATAGGGGGAATAAAAATGAAAGTAGCTTATATTTTTAGTAGTACTAACGCACATAAAATTCTAGACAAAATGATAATACCACAATTAGAACAAGGAACTCATGGAGTAGATGTCTTAGGTATGTTTTTCTTTATGGATAACACCTTATTTTTGTCTAAAGATAATCCAGTAGGAGAAAGATTAAGTAAATTACATGAAAAGACAGATATGATAATAATGGCTTGTGACCAGTGTGCTATAGAAAGAGGTATAGAGGATAACTTGGTTGATGGAGCTACAATTGGATGTTTCCCAAATTTATATGCTTGTTTAGGTGGTGCAGGTGTGGACCAAGTTATAACATTATAAAATCTTGAGGTATACAATCCATAGAAAAAATTTTCTGTGGATTATTTTAAGTAAAAGATAAATTGTTTAGAGTAGGGGATGGACAAATGGCTAAAATTTTAGTTGAATTCATAAATACTTGACCATCTTGTGATGAGCATGGAGTGTTTATAAAAAAAATATCTGAGAAGTATACTGATAAATTAGACGTAAAACTTTACCAAGCAGGTAAGGATTTCTCATATGTCAAGAAGTATGGAATCATAACAAAAGGAACATTGATAATAAACCAAAAAAAGAAGTACGATAGATTAAATAAAGATACCATCGAAAAAGCAATAGTAGAAGCTATAAATAATAGTTAAAAGTTTAAAAATTAGGAGCAGTAAAAATGAATATATTAGAAATTGTTTTAAGTGGAGTGAAAAACACTATAGTAGCTTCTATAGTTACACTAAATGGAGCATCGGGATGGCTTATGATAAGTTTTGTATTGGCAGGAGTTCTTCACAATGTTTTAACGCCAAAAAGGTTTCAAAAACAACTTGGAAATAAGAATTTTTCTTCTTTGATTAAAAGCACTATTTCAGGGATGTTTTTACCAATTTGCAGTTGTGGTGTAATACCATTGGGGATAAGTATGTATTATTCGGGAGCATACTTAGGGCCAGTACTTGCCTTTATGACATCAACTCCAATAATAAATCCAATAGCTGTAGTTCTTTGCTTAGGCCTTTTGGGACCTAAAATCACAATCATTTATCTTATATCTGGATTTTTAGTACCATTTTTAGTAGGAGTTTTGGGGAATACTTTTGGAAAAGAAGAATTATTTCTGCAAAAGGGCTCAGATGAAGAAGCTATAGAATTAGAAGAAGAAAAGAGAAGTTTTATAGAAAATATGATTGATGGGCTTAAATGGTCTTTTGGAGAGTTAGCACTTACTATTAGTAAATATGTAATAATGGGGATGCTTTTTGCCGGATTTATAACAACAATTTTTCCAAATAGTATAATTCAAAAATATTTAGGAAATCCAGGTTTACTATCTCTTGGAAGTATCTCAATACTTGCATGTGTTATGTATGTATGTGCTGTAGGACATATTCCATTTATAGCAGCTCTTGTTGCAAGTGGAGCATCTCCTGGGATAGCCATAACATTTTTGATAGCTGGGGCAGCGACAAACTTACCAGAACTTATAAGCATGTGTAAACTTATTGGAAAAAGAACTGTTGTTATATATTCAGTTACGCTAACACTCTGTTCAATAATAATAGGTTATATAACAAATTTACTTTTGGCAAACAACAATACTGTGAATTTAGAGACAACAAATTCTTCAATACAATTAGCAAATAAACTAATGTTAAATATACCAGATAGTTTTGAATATATATGTACTATTTTAATTATTTTATTTGCACTTAAAGCAGTAATACCAAAGATGAAAGAGGTCATAGGAAATCATGCTTAAAAAGGTACTTATAATATCATGTGTAGTGATTGCATTAATAGTTTTATCAAGGGTAGTTGATGATAACCTTAAACAAAATGACTCTATTCCAAATGTAAATCAAGAAACATTAAAATATTTCAAGAAAAATTATAAGGAAGATATAATAACTTGTGCTGAAGAAGACTTAAACAATGATGGAAAAAAAGATTTAGTAGTTATATATAAAAAAGGTAATAATTCAAATGAAATGGTAGTGGTAGTTTCTGATAAAGATGGTCATTATATAACAAAACCAATACCAGCACCTATAGAGAATCAAACTATAACTTTTAAAAATATTGATGAGAAGCCACCAATAGAAGTAATAGTGTCAGGTTCTAAAAATGGCAATGTAGGATACGCTATTTACAGAGTAGAGGGTAAAAAACTTGTTGATTTATTTGGAGAAGATATGGACAAGTGTTGCTAAAAATAAAAATAATACATAATAAGGTGGGAAATTGAAATGAAAGTATCTAAAAAGATTCAAGCATTAATCTTAGTTAGTGTAATGGGAGCATCTATACTAACTGGATGTAGCAGTAAACCGAAAGAAGAGGGGAAAAAAGCTGGAAATGATGATTATGCGATAACAGTAGGGTATTATAATTGTGACCATATGACAGCTGGACCAGTAGCAGAAGCAGCAGGAATATATAAAGATTTAGGTCTTAATGTAAAAACTGTTGGGAATGGTAAAGTTCCTGAAGCCATGGCAGCAGGTAAGATGGATGCTGGTTATATAGGAACAAAGGGGCTAGTAGGAGCCATACCTAAAGGTTCACCAATAACAATAGCAGCAAATAATCACACAGGTGGGTCTGAATATCTAATAGTTTCAAATGATATAAAAGAGCCTAAGGATTTAGTGGGTAAAAAAATTGCAACAGATATGAGTGATTTCTTATGGACAAGTGATTATGGACCAGAAACAGGATTACCAACTGATTCATCAAAATATGAAGTTGTAAATATGGATTCAGATAAAGATAAATATTTAGCTCTTAAAACTGGAAAGATACAAGCATTTACATCTTGTGACCCTTGGGGTTCTGTAGCTGAAAATGATGGAGTAGGAAAAATAATAGCATCAACTCAATATAAAGAAAAAGCTAATGATAAAGAATATAACTGTTGCTCATTCTCATTGAATAAAAACTTTATAAAAGAGCATCCAGATTTAGCAAAACAATTGGTTTTAGCTCATACTAAAGCAATAGAATATATATATACAAATCCAGCAGAAGCAGCTAAAATATTTGCAAAATATTATAATGTAGAAGAAGAAGTTGCACTTAGAACTATTTATAAAAAGACAGTTGGAGAAGGTAGAACGCTTACTTGGAAAGTTACAGGAGAAGAATATAAAAACAATTTACAAATGTATAAAGATTTAAAGGCATTAGATGATATACCTAAATATGAAGATACAATTGATACAAGTTTATTAGATTCTTGTGGGGCAGACGATTTCGATAAGTTTATAAAAGAAAAAGTTAATCCAGAGTTTCCAGAAGGCATGAGTTATGAAGATTGGAAGGCAAAGGTATTATAAGTAAATGGAGAGAATAAAAAATATAATAATACTTTTTATCATTATTTTAGGAAGTATATTTATAATATTTTTTAATTTTGAAGATAAAGAAGAAATAAAAGGAAAATTAAGAATAGGGGTATCTGATGATACCTCTGGTTTTGTAATAAATTATATGATAAATAAAGATTACTTTGAAAACATAAAAGTAAGCGATGTAATGGAGACTTTTACAATTAATGATTGCTGAGCAAGTACAATGCAATGGGCTCTGAGTTCAGAGGAAATAGATATAGCAATCATATGTAAAGATGCAGCAAAGCAGTATGTAAATGCAACGAGTGAGTTTGAAATTGTTGGTACAGTAGTTCAAAATTCAGATATATTTTTATTAAAGAAGAACAATCCTCAAAAAATAGGAATAATTCAAAATAGAAATTATCAATCTGAATTAGTAAAAAAATACTATGAAAATATAAAAGTTTCTCCATTATTAGGGACAGCACTAGCATATGGACTAGAAAGTAATTTAGTAGATGGTGTTGTAATAGATTGCATAAAAGCAATTGGGTTAGAAGGCGAAAAAAAATCTACAGCTGAATTAGGTGACTATGATACATATGTATTAGTTGTGAATAAGGAGTTTAAGAAAAGCAAGTCGTATAGTGATTTTATAAAACTATACAATAAAAGTGTTGATGATTTAAAGCATGAAGCTATATTTAAGAAATCATTAAAAGAGTATAAGAATATAAGAAATATAGATATGGAGGAAATAAGAAGTTGGAAATTAAAATTTCTAAAGATAGAGGAGATAGAATAGCTAAGAAAAAATCTAAAAGTAGTATGGACATTTTATATAAAATAATACTCTTAGTTATTATATTTTTAGCCTGGCATTTTGCAGCAAAAGATATAGGGAGTTCTTTATTACTCCCAATGCCAGTAGATGTAATAAAAGGTTTCTTTTACTGTGTGACAGATGCAGAGACAGTGACTAATCTGTTTATAACATTGCAAAGAGTGCTTAAAGGATTTATGTATGCATTATTGTTTGGACTTCCAATAGGATTTATTATGGGATTTTCTAAGACTTTTGAAAAGCTTTTATCTCCAGTAGTAGATTCTGTAAGACAAGTTCCTATAATGGCATGGGTTCCTCTTACAATAGTATGGTTTGGTATAGGAGATGGTCCAACAATATTTTTAATAGCTTTTTCAGGTGTTTTTCCCATAATTTTAAATACTATTCAAGGTGTAAGAGCAATATCAAAGGATTATTATAATGCAGCTAGAAGTATGGGAGCATCACCAATTGTAATATTTGCAAATGTAATAGTACCAGCATCTCTTCCAGATATATTGACTGGTTCAAGAATTGCTATAAGTACAGGATGGATGTCTGTTATCTGAGCTGAGTTCATAGCTACGAGTGCCGGTCTCGGTTACTCCATGGTACAAGCTCAGACATTGATGCATACAGATGTATTAATTGGGCTTATGATATTTGCAGCTTTAATAGGATTTATAATAGATAGAGTACTAAAATTTATAAATAAAATCCTTTGTAGATGGAGGTTTGCAGATTAATGAAATTAAGTGTTAGAGATATAAATAAAACATTTGTAAATAGCAAAGTACATACAAAGGTTTTGGAAGATATAAGTATAGATATAGAAAATGGTCAATTTGTTTGTCTTTTAGGACCATCAGGATGTGGAAAAACAACTTTACTTACTATAATAGGTGGATTTCAAAAGGCAGAGAGTGGAGATGTTTTTATAAATGATAAAAAAGTTAAAAAACCAGGTATAGATAGAGCTTTTATATTTCAAAACTACGCTCTATTTCCGTGGAAGACTATAAGAGGCAATGTTCTATTTCCTATGAAACAACAGAAAATACCAAAAGAAAAGAGAGAAGAAATGTTGGAAGAGCTTTTGGTTATGTCTGATTTAAAAGGGAAAGAAAAGCTGTTTCCTCATCAATTGTCTGGAGGAATGAAACAAAGAGTTGCTATGATAAGAGCTTTAGCATGTAATCCTGAAGTATTATTAATGGATGAACCACTAGGAGCAGTTGATTTTCAAATGAGACAAAACTTACAAGAAGAACTTGAAAGAATATGGACAAAAAAGAAAATAACTGCATTAATGGTAACTCATGATGTTGATGAAGCTGTATATATGAGTGATAGAGTTATAGTAATGTCAAGGGATAAGGGAAGGATTCTTGACGATATAAATATAGATATTCCAAGACCTAGGGCTAGAGGGAGTCAAGAATATGAAGAATATAAGAATAAATTAACTGACATTTTGTCAAAATGTTATGATGTTTAAAGAGGAGTAGAAATGAGTCAAATAGAAAAATACAATAGTTTAGATGATACACAACGAAAAATAAGAATATATATTATGGATATGATAATAGATAAATGTTCTAGTGTTACACTTAAAGAAGTAATTGAACATATAAGTGAAAATTTAAATTTAGAAAAAGAATATCTAGAAACTACACTAAAACATTTTATTGATAAAAATATAATGGTTGTTGATGGAGATAGTATAAATTTTATATATCCAGTATCAGCATTACCTACTAATCATAAAGTTATATTAAGTGATAATCGAAGCTTTAGTGCAATGTGTGCTATAGATGCAATAGGAACTTCTTGTACATTTAATCGAGATGTGAGAATAAATTCTATTTGTAGTGCCACAGGTAAAGAAATAGAAATATTTATAAAAGATGAAAAAATTGAATATGTAAACAATCCAGATTTAAGAGTGCTTCATATAAACCTTGATAAGCATTCAAATTGGGCAGCAAGTTGCTGAAATGTAATGAATTTCTTCTGGACGAAGAATGATTTTGATGCGTGGACAAAAGAAGCAGGATTATCAGATGATGAAAATATATATTGTTTGGATATTAATGAAGCAATAGTAGAGTCATATAAAATATTTAAACTTGAACAAAAAGTATTAGTATAAGAATACATCTATCAAAAACTAAAAATATCCTTTAGACAAAAACACTATATAATATCAGTAATATACATTATTAGTATTTGACATATATACAAGATGGATTTAAATCTAAAGGGATATTTTTAGTTTTTTTAGGTATTTAGATAGCTTTATTAAGTATATATTTGTTTATAACCTTTGCAACTCCATTTTCATTGTTGGTATCAGTAACATAATCAGCAATTTCTTTTATGCTACTACGTGCATTTCCCATAGCCACACCAAGTCCTGCATATTTTATCATATGTTGGTCATTCTCTTCATCACCAACAGCAATAGCATTTTCTATAGGTATATTTAGATTATTACATAATGTTTGAAGTGCGGTACCCTTATTAGTAGTTTTACCTAAAAATTCTAAATAAAAAGGGGCAGACCTTACTATAGTATATCTATTGAATAAATTCTTAGGAAGTTGTTTTATAATTTCTTCTAATCTTTCTGGTTCATCAACTATCATAACCTTACAGATTTTAATAGATTTATCAATTTTATCTTTGTGTATATATTTAACTTCTATATCATTCAATTTAGCTTCATGAAGTGTGTACTTACCAGGAGTTTCGTTTGGCGTAACTAAATTTGTCATTGTATTTATGTGTATTTTGGTATTATATTTTTTACAAACATTGTTGTATATAAAATCAAAGTCGTCTAAAGTCATCTCTACATCATGTATTATTTTTTCACTTTTAACCTCTTGAATCATAGCTCCATTGAAGCATATAACATAATCACCTTCATCTGTTAGATTTAACTGATTTAAAAGTCCTTTGACACCAGGAAGGGGTCTACCTGTTGTTATAACTACTTTAGCTCCAGCCTTCTTTGCTTCTTGAATAGATTCAAATACTTCAGGAGTAACTTTTCTTTTTGTATTTAATATTGTTCCATCAATATCTAGTGCGATTAATCTGTACATATCAACCTCCAGTAAATTATATCCTCAATTTTCTAATGAAAACGTTGACACAGCTAGTGTTGAACAAAATTTCAGTAGAAAATTTAATGTGTATATTATTATACCAAGAGATAAGCAATTTAGAAAGTTTAATAGTATTAATTTTTTGATAAATTTATTATTTATATAACATATTCATGTAATATTGTATCTTTTATGAGTATATAAATGTTATCTATAAAAAATGGTATCGTTTGCATTTTAATATAGATATAAGCTTCTATTATAAAGGTTAATAGTTTTATATACAAACTTTATTAAAGTTTGTACAGTAATTAGTTTTATTCTATAAAATATTGTAATTACAATAATCATATGTTATTATTCAACATGATTACAATGTAAATGTTATTCAAAATAATGAGTTATAAAGTCATAGTAGTATGTAATACATGTAAATAATAGCATGTAATACATATAAAACTATATTTATAAATATAAAGAACAAATTTATAAAGGAGAGTTTTAAATGAAGTTTTCAGAGTTTAAGTATGAAAGACCAAATTATAATAGTATAAAAAAAGAGTTTTTAAAGTGTGTAGAAGAAATAGATAATTCTTGTTGTTATGATGAACAACAAGAAAATATACATAAAATTAATTTGTTGAGAAATAAAATAGAAACGTTGTCAAACATATCATCTATAAGATACAGTATAAACACTCTTGATAAACTCTATCAAGAGGAAAAAAATTATTGGGATGAATACATGCCTTTATATGAAGAATTAAATACATATTTTTATAATGCTATAGCAAATTCAAAATTTAAATCTAATTTGAAAAAAGAATTTGGAGAACAATTTTTTACAATAGTGGATTACTCTTTAAAAAGTTTTTCCAAAGAGATAATAAAGGAATTACAAGAAGAAAATAAATTGTGTTCAGAGTATACTAAACTTTTAGCATCTGCACAGATAATGTTTGTAGGAGAAGAAAGAAACTTATCTGGAATGGGAATGTTTATGTGTTCTAGGTCTAGAAAAACAAGAAAATTAGCAAATAAGGTATATTATAATTTCTTTGAAGAAAATGAATCTAAATTTGATGATATATTTGATAAATTAGTTAAACTGAGAGATAAAATAGCAAAAAAACTAGGTTTTAAAAACTTTGTAGAGCTTGGATATATTAGAATGATGAGAAGTAATTACAGAGAAGATAGGATTGAAAATTTTAGAAAACAAGTACTAAAATATATTGTGCCACTGGCTGATGAACTTTATGAAAAGCAAGCTAAAAGAATAGGTCTAGAATCTTTGAGTTACATAGATGAAGACTTAGAATTTTTAACAGGAAATGCAACTTTAAAGGGTAATTCAGAATACATAATTGAAAATGGAAAAAGAATGTATGCTGAATTATCTAAAGAAACTGATGAATTTTTTGATTTTATGTTGAAAAATGAACTTATGGATTTAGAAACAAAGAAAGGAAAAGGGGCTGGTGGATACTGTACTTATGTACCGGATTATAAGTCACCATTTATTTTTTCTAACTTTAATCAAACATCTGATGATATAGATGTATTGACGCATGAGGCAGGTCATGCATTTCAATTGTATATGTCTAGATGGATTGAAATGCCAGAGATTAATTTTCCTACACTGGATAGTTGCGAAATTCATTCAATGAGTATGGAATTTATAACATGGCCATGGATGGAGTTATTTTTTAAGGAAGATACAGATAAGTACAAGTTTACTCATTTATCATCTGCAATTAAGTTTATACCATATGGAGTAGTTGTTGATGAATTTCAGCATTATATTTATAAAAATCCTAATATCGACAAATCAAAAAGAAAAGAAATATGGAGATTTTTAGAAAAAAAATACTTACCACATAGAAAGTATGATGATAATTCTTTTTTAGAACGAGGTTGCTGGTGGTTTAAACAAGGTCACATATTTAAAAATCCTTTTTACTATATAGACTACGCATTAGCTCAAATTTGTGCATTACAATTCTGGAAAAAAATGATTAAAGACAAAGAATCTGGATGGAATGATTATATAAACATCTGTAAAGTAGGTGGAACAAAGTCATTTTTAGATATTGTAAGTATAGGAAATCTATATTCTCCATTTAATAATGACTGTATAAAATCTGTTATAGACGATGTAAAATCATGGTTTGATGAAATAAATGACATCAATTTGTAAAAAATTATGAGAAATTTATTCTGTAAGAGCAAAAATTTAAAAAAAATATCTTTCTTACAAAAATGGTTATATTTTTAATCAATATGAAATAATAAACCAAAAAAGATTTGTACTTAAAAAAAAAAGAAAATACAGGAAATATGTAATATCAACATTTGGAAAAAAAGGTAAAAATGTATACAAAATACATATAAAAAAACTATTGCAAATTTTATAGAATGTTTATATACTTAAGTCAACAGAGATAGAAAAAAGCTATTTATAGAAATAAAAGATAAATTGCTAACTTTTCAATTTTCTGAAAATATAATAATCCGGGCGAAGAGTATGGGAGACTGCTTTATAAAAAAGCGACCGAAGGGACAAATTTAATCTTACATACCCAGAAGATTAAATGAAATTCTCAGGTAAAGATGACTGTGCTTGGACGGGTCTCTGAAAATGATTTTAACAGGGAAGACAAATTGGGAGATTTGTTTTTCCTGTTTTTTATTTATCGAGTAATAAATAAAAGTTTGAAAGAGAGTAAAAAGATGATAATAATTACAAATAATCCAAAAGTAAAAGAAGAAGTTCAAGACAGAGAAGTTTTATTTAAAGATACAACTTATATTGGAATCTTAGAAACAAGTAGAGACTTGATACACGAAGGATATGAACTTTTATCTCATCCACTATATGGGAGTGTAAAACCAAATGAAACACCTTATAGAACAATTATACTAAAACAAGGAAATCGTTTGGATATAAACTCTTTAACCTTAATTGAAGAAGCAATCATCACTGCAAGTAAATTTCAGAATAATAAAAAGACTCCAGCATGGACAGAAAGCGTTCAAGATGACTTTAGAGTAATCGATTATGACATATTTTATAATACAATACAAAGAATGCAGTATGAATAAATGAATTTGTTAAAAAGTTGTTAAAATAGCCTAAATATTAAATCTGATTTAATATTAAATAAAAATTAAGAAATTTAATTGGGGAGGATAAGTCAAAATGGAAAATGTGTATGACTTAGTAATAATTGGTTCAGGACCAGCAGGGCTTGCAGCAGGTCTTTATGGAGCAAGAGCAAAGTTGAAAACTCTAATCCTAGAAAAAGATAAGACTGGTGGGCAAATTGTAATAACACATGAAATTGCAAATTATCCAGGGTCAGTTCCAAATGCAACAGGACCAAGTCTAATAGCTAGAATGGTTGAGCAATGTAAAGAGTTCGGAGCAGAAATGTTAAGAGACAATATTGTAGATACTGAACTAGATGGAGATATAAAAGTTTTAAAAGGACAAAAGGCAGAATATAGAGCAAAAGCAGTAATAATAGGAACAGGAGCAACACCAAGAAAAATTGGTTGTCCAGGAGAAAAAGAACTTACTGGTAAAGGGGTTTCATATTGTGCAACTTGTGATGCAGACTTCTTTGAAGACTTTGAAGTATTTGTTGTAGGTGGAGGAGACAGTGCATTAGAGGAAGCAATGTATTTAACTAAATTTGCTAGAAAAGTAACGATTGTACATAGAAGACAAGGATTTAGATGTGCTAAAAGTGTTGAAGAAAAAGCAAAGGCTAATCCAAAGATAGAGTTTTTACTAGATACAGTAATAGAAGAAATAAAAGGTGATGGAATATTAGAATCAGTTGTATTTAAAAACAAAGTTACTGGGGAAACTCATGAGTACTTTGCAGATGAAGAAGATGGAACAATGGGAGTATTTGTTTTCGTTGGATTAGATGCTCAAACTGATTTATTCAAAGGCAAAGTTGATATGGATGAAAAAGGTTATATAATAACTGATGAAGACATGAGAACTAATATACCAGGTGTATTTGCAGCAGGTGATTGTAGATCTAAGACTCTAAGACAGGTTGTAACTGCAACTAACGATGGAGCAATTGCATCTATAGTAGCTGAAAAATATATTGATGAAAAGTTTGAAAACTAAAAAGCTGTAAGGTAAAGTCAATGAATAATATTTAAAATATTAAAATAAAATAAAAATTTCAAGGGGGAACATGAAAATGTTAGATTTAGATAAAAGTACTTTTGATGAAGAAGTTTTAAATGCAGAAGGTTTTGTATTTGTTGATTTCTGGAGTGAAGGTTGTGAACCTTGTAAAGCTTTAATGCCAGATGTTCATAAATTAGCTGAAACTTATGGGGATAAAATAAAGTTCTGTAAAATGGATACAACAAAAGCTAGAAGATTAGCGATAAAACAAAAAGTATTAGGACTTCCAACTATGGCTATATACAAAGATGGAGAAAAAGTAGACGAAGTTACTAAGGATGATGCTACAATTACTAATATAGAAGACATGATTAAAAAATATCTTTAATATATTGATATAATATTAACAAAAACAAAGAAAAAATCTATTTGAGTCTAGAAGTAAAATAAAAAGGTTTTTATGTCTAAGTTTGTTAAAAAAATAATTTTAGATAAAATATTTTTTTTACGATAAAGAATTTTTAGTAATAAAACAAATATCAAGACATAAAAACATAATATGGAAACATCTTTAAAATAAGTTAGAAAATATTGATATAACTTTGAGAAAAACTCAAATGCATATATACAAAATTAAATAACAGGAGGTGCAAGTATGCGTCTTGAATTAGGAAAAATCTTTATAAAAGATATTCAATTTGGTGATGTAACAGAAGTGAAAGATGGAGTATTATTCATCAATAAGCAAGAGATGCTACAAGAAATTGGTGGAGATGAGCATATTAAGTCTATAGATATAGAATTAGCTCGTCCAGGTGAAAGCATAAGAATAACACCTGTAAAAGATGTTATTGAGCCAAGAGTAAAAGTTGAAGGTAATGGGGGAATATTCCCAGGTATCATATCAAAGGTTGACACTGTAGGAGAAGGAAAAACTCATGCTTTAAAAGGTGTAGCTGTTGTAACTACTGGAAAGATAGTAGGTTTTCAAGAAGGTATAGTAGATATGACTGGAGAAGGAGCTAAATACACTCCATTTTCTAAATTAAATAATGTAGTAGTAGTAGCTGAACCTATTGATGGTTTAAAACAATATGCTCATGAGAAAGCTGTTAGAATGATAGGATTCAAAGCAGCAATGTATTTAGGAGAAGCAGCAAGAAATCTTACTCCAGATGAAGTTTCAGTATATGAAACTAAACCTCTTCTTGAGTCAATAAAAGAGTATCCAGAACTTCCAAAAGTAGGATATGTTTACATGCTTCAAACTCAAGGATTATTACATGACACTTATGTATATGGTGTAGATGCAAAACAAATAGTGCCAACATTATTATATCCAACAGAATTAATGGACGGAGCAATTGTAAGTGGTAACTGTGTTTCTGCATGTGACAAAAACCCAAGTTATGTTCATATAAACAATGGAGTTGTTGAAGACTTATATGCAAGACATGGTAAAGATATAAATTTTGTAGGCGTAATTATAACTAATGAAAATGTTTACCTAGCAGATAAAGAAAGATCTTCAAACTGGACTTCTAAGCTATGTAAATACTTAGGATTAGATGCAGTTATAGTTTCACAAGAAGGTTTTGGAAATCCAGATACTGACCTTATAATGAACTGCAAAAAAATAGAAATGCAAGGTGTGAAAACAGTTATAGTTACAGATGAATATGCTGGACGTGATGGAGGTTCTCAATCACTTGCAGATGCAGATGTAAGAGCAGATGCTGTTGTAACAGGTGGAAATGCTAACCAAGTTGTAGTACTTCCTAAGTTAGATAAGGTAATTGGCCATTTAGAAGTAGTAGATGTAATAGCTGGTGGTTCTGATGGAAGTTTAAAAGCTGATGGAACTATTGAAGTTGAAATACAAGCTATAACAGGTGCAACTAATGAAACAGGATTTGGTCATTTAACTGCTAAAGGATATTAAGAGTTATTTCATTAAACGATTTAGTAATATTATGATTGAGTAATATCAATTAAAAAGATTGTAAATAAATCTATCAAAACATAATGAATGTTATAGATATATAAATAATTAGAAATATAATAAGGAGGATTATTATGAGTTTACTTAGTAATAAAAAGGTTCTTATAATAGGTGACCGTGATGGTATACCAGGACCTGCAATAGAAGAATGTGTAAAAACAGTAGAAGGAGCAGAGGTTGTTTTCTCATCTACAGAATGCTTTGTCTGAACAGCTGCTGGGGCTATGGACTTAGAAAATCAAAACAGAGTTAAAGAAGCTGCTGATAAATTCGGAGCTGAAAATGTTGTGATTTTACTAGGTGCTGCTGAAGCCGAAGCTGCAGGTCTTGCAGCCGAAACAGTAACTGCGGGGGATCCAACTTTCGCTGGACCACTTGCTGGAGTTGCCTTAGGATTAAGTGTTTACCATGTTGTAGAGGAGCAAATGAAAGAATTATTTGATGACACTGTATATGAAGATCAAATAAGTATGATGGAAATGGTTTTAGAAGTTGAAGAAATAGCAGAAGAAATGTCTGGTATAAGAGAAGAATTTTGCAAATTTTAATGCCTAAAAGCAAAAGGGGTGAAACTAAGAGATGGGAAAACTAAGAGCAGTACATTATATTAATCAGTTCTTTGCTGGTATAGGTGGAGAAGAAAAAGCTGATACTAAGCCACATGTGGCAGAAACTTTACCTCCAATAAGTTTACAACTTGATAAATTATTAGGTGAAGATATTGAAATAGTTGGTACAGTAGTGTGCGGAGACAGTTATTTCAATGAAAATATAGATAGTGCAAGTGAAGAAGTTTTAGCAATGATAAAAGGTTTTGAACCACAACTTTTCATAGCTGGGCCTGCATTTAACGCTGGTAGATACGGAGTTGCTGCTGGAACAATAACTAAAGTTGTAAAAGAGGCTTTAAATATACCAGCTTTAACAGGTATGTACATTGAAAATCCAGGTGCAGATATGTTCAAAAAGGATGTTTATGTAGTAGAAACTTCTGATTCTGCAGCAGGTATGAGAAAAGCACTTCCTAAGATAGCTAAACTTGCAATAAAACTTGCTAAAGAAGAAGAAATTGGAACTCCTAAAGAAGAAGGATACATAGCTAGAGGAATAAGAGTTAACTACTTCCATGAAGACAGAGGTTCTAAGAGAGCTGTTGACATGTTAGTTAAGAAAATAAAAGGTGAGCCATTTGAAACTGAATATCCAATGCCAAACTTTGATAGAGTTGACCCAAGTAATCCTGTAAAAGACCTATCAAAATGCAAAATAGCTTTAGTTACTTCTGGTGGTATAGTTCCTAAAGGAAATCCAGATAGAATAGAATCTTCTTCAGCTTCTAAATATGGAACTTATTCTATAGCAGGAGTTATGGATTTAACAGAAGAAACTTATGAAACTGCACATGGTGGATATGACCCAGTATATGCAAACTTAGATGCAGATAGAGTATTACCTGTTGATGTTCTTAGAGATTTAGAAAAAGAAGGTGTAATAGGAAAATTACATGAAACTTTCTATACAACTGTAGGTAATGGTACATCTGTTGCAAACTCTAAAAAATATGCTTCTGAAATTGGAGCAGCATTGGTAGCTGATGGTGTAGATGCAGTAATCTTAACTTCTACATGAGGTACTTGTACTCGTTGCGGTGCAACGATGGTAAAAGAAATAGAAAAAACTGGACTTCCAGTAGTTCATATGTGTACAGTAGTACCTATTTCGTTAACAGTAGGGGCTAACAGAATAGTTCCAACTATAGCAATACCTCATCCACTTGGAAATCCAGCACTTGACCCTACAGAAGAAAAAGCCCTAAGAAGAGGCCTTGTAGAAAAAGCATTAAACGCTTTAACTACAGAAGTAGATGGTCAAACAGTATTTGAAAAATAAAAATAACACACATATATATTATATAGATAAAAATATAAACACACACTAAAAATAAAAAATAACTATACACAAAAAAAATAATATAGATTTCATGAATGGGTAAATGTGAGTTATTCATTCATGAAATCTTAAAAAATACCAAAATACATAAAAAAAGAATAAAATCAAATATACAATAAAATAAAAATATAATAATTGAAGTCTTTAATGAAATTAAAATTAGGTGTTCATAAAATTTATGGAGGTGCACAAAATGACTTATCCAGTTTTAAAAGGGGCAGGCTATGTACTTATTCATACTCCAGATATGATAGTGCAAAATGGAAGTACTTGTACAGTTGAAAGAGCAACAAATCCAGATTCAGAATTTTTACAAGAAGTAGGTAATCATATAAGAAGTTACGAGGATGTAGTTAACTACATGCCAAATCAAGTTTACATAGGAAACAGAAGACCAGAAGAATTAAGAGATTTACCAATGCCATGGTGTGAACAAAAAGTTGAGGGAACTAGAAATGGTAAATTTGGTGAAATAATGCCTCAAGATGAGTTTATAGCTTTAATGCAAATAAGTGATGCATTTGACTTAGTAAAGTTGTCACAAGAATTTATTGATGAAGTAAAACCAAAAATCGAAAATAACTACCCTGAAATTGCACCATTTGTAGGGAAATTAAAGGGTGATGATATAGAAGAAGGTAAGGAATTAGTAGCAACACACATAGCAGAAGGATTATACCATGATGGAAAATTCGTTGGCTATGTAAAAAGAGCACATGATGTAGATGTTAACTTAAATGCCCATACAATGTTTGAAAATTTAGTAGTAAAAGCATCTGGAGTTTTATCTGCTATTCAAATGCTAAGACATAGCAAAATAGACCCTGCTGAAATAGATTATGTTATTGAGTGTTCAGAAGAAGCTTGTGGAGATATAAACCAAAGAGGTGGAGGAAACTTTGCTAAATCAATAGCTGAAATAGCTGGACTTCAAAACGCAACTGGTTCTGATACAAGAGGATTTTGTGCAGCACCAACACATGCATTAATTCAAGCTGCAGCTTTAGTAAAATCTGGAATACACAAAAATGTAATGGTAGTAGCAGGTGGAGCAAGTGCTAAACTTGGAATGAATGCTAAAGACCACGTTAAAAAAGGTCTTCCTGTACTTGAAGATGTTGTTGGAGGATTTGCAGTACTTGTATCTGAAAATGATGGTGTAAACCCAGTTATAAGAACTGACTTAACAGGTAAGCATACAGTGGGAACTGGTTCTTCACCTCAAGCAGTTATGACAGCACTTATAACTTCAGGTCTTGATAGAGCTAATTTAAAAATAACAGATGTTGATGTATATTCAGTTGAAATGCAAAATCCAGATATAACTAAGCCAGCAGGAGCAGGAGATGTTCCAGAAGCAAACTACAAAATGATAGGTGCACTTGCTGTTAAACGTGGAGACTTAGAGAAGAAAGAATTAAAAGATTTTGTAGCTAATAAAGGATTACCAGGATGGGCACCAACTCAAGGACATATACCATCAGGAGCTCCTTATATAGGATTTTTAATAGATGATTTAACTACAGGAGATAGAAATAGAGCTATGATAGTTGGAAAAGGTAGTTTATTCTTAGGAAGAATGACTAATTTATTTGATGGAGTATCTTTTATAGCTGAAAGAAATACAGGTGTTACTGAAGAGACTTCAGGAATATCTAAAGATGAAATTAAGAAGATAATAGCTGAATCTATGAAAAAACTAGCATTAGATATGTTAGAAGAATAGGGGTGAGGATATGTCAAAAAAAGTAATCGCAGATGTATTCTTAGAAGTAGCTAATGCAATAGAAAGCGGAGAATTTGGCAAAAAAATAAGAATTGGTGTGACTACACTTGGAAGTGAACATGGTGTAGAGAACATGGTTAATGGTGCACACTTAGCAAAATCTAATTTATTTGATATAGTACTTATTGGACCAAAAGTGGAAACTGACCTTGAAGTAGTTGAAGTTAATGATGAAAAAGAAATGCATGGAAAAATGGAAGAATTATTAGACTCAGGATATATAGATGCTTGTGTTACTATGCATTATAATTTTCCAATAGGAGTATCTACAGTAGGTAGAGTAATAACTCCAGCAAAAGGAAAAGAAATGATACTTGCAACAACAACAGGAACAAGTGCTACTAATAGAATAGAAGCAATGGTAAGAAATGCTATTTATGGTATTGCTACAGCCAAATCAATGGGAAATAAATGCCCAAAAGTTGGAATACTTAATGTTGATGGAGCTAGACAAGTTGAAAAAAGTTTAAAAGAGTTAAAAGATAATGGATATGATATAGAATTTGCGGATTCAATTAGAGCAGATGGTGGATGTGTTATGAGAGGTAATGATTTACTTGTAGGTGCACCTGATGTTATGGTTACTGATACATTATCTGGAAATATATTTATGAAAGTATTTTCTTCATATACTACAGGTGGAGACTATGAAGCTCAAGGCTTTGGGTATGGCCCTGGAGTTGGAGAAGACTATGATAGAAGAGTACTTATAGTATCGAGAGCATCAGGTTCTCCAGTAGTAGCCAATGCATTAAAATATGCTTATGATGTTGTAAAGGGAGAAATAAATAATATTGCAAGAAGTGAATTTGCAAAAGTTAAAGGTGCAAAATTTGATGATATTATAGCTTCTCTTACTAAAAAAGAAGTTAAAACTGAAAAAGTAGAAGTTAAAATGCCAGATAAAGAGGTTGTTACTCGTCAAATAGCTGGTGTTGATATAATGGATTTAGAAGATGCAGTATCTGAACTATGGAAAAATGGAATCTATGCTGAAAGTGGTATGGGTTGTACAGGGCCAATAGTTCTTGTAAATGATGCTAAAGGTGATTTAGCTGTTGAAACTTTAATCAAGGCTGGATACACTGCAAAATAAATATAAATTATACATGTAAATGAAGAACATATAGTTATAGTCTTTTAGGCTATAACTATATGTTCTTTTTGTTACTCAACTTATATTATTTTTATTACCAAAGTAAGGATATAAAGATAATTAAATATTTATAAATTATAACTTATAAAACAGAAATATCATGAATTTGTATCATAATAATATTTCTGTTTTATTTGTCGTTACTTATGCTAAGTAAAAAATCAGTGGAAATATATAAATAATATTAATAATATATGAAAAATTTTTAGAAGTAAAGTATCTATAAGATAAAAAATAACATTATTAGTGGTATAATATAATTAAAATAAAAAATATTTTTTGGAGGCAAAATCATGAGTAAAGTAGAAAAAGTAGTAGAATTGTTAGAAGCTAAGGGACTTGATGCATTATACTTAACAAAAAAAACGAATGTAAATTACATAAGTGGCTTTCCTGATGAAGAAGCATATGCAGTTATTTGTAAAGATGGAAATTTTTTAGTTACTGATAGTAGATATATGGAGCTTGCGGAAAATGTTTGTAAAGGTTTTGAAATTGTAAACTGGCATAATTTTGATAGAAGTGTGGCAAAAGCTGTAAAAAGTGTATGTGATAAAGTAGGTATAAAAAAGCTTGGATTTGAAAGAACAAATATCGTATTTGATAAATATGAAGAACTTAAAAATCTAGTTGAACAAGATGGAGGAGAATTGATACCTACAGAAAATATTGTAGAGACTCTTAGATATGTAAAGGACGAAGAAGAAATTAAAAATACAAGGAAAGCTTGTGAAATAGCTGATAAAGCGTTAGAAGAATTGGTTCCACATATAAAAGCTGGAGTTACTGAAATAGAATTAGCTACAAAACTAGAATATTTTATGAAAATGAATGGAGCTCAAAATATAGGATTTGAAACTATATTGATATCAGGAGCAAAAACTTCATTACTTCATGGTAAACCAAGTGACAAGGTTATAGAAAAAGGTGACTTTGTACTTATAGATTATGGAGCTATGTACAATGGATATATTTCTGATACAACTAGAACTTTTATAGTGGGAGAAGCATCTGAAAAACAATTAGAGATTTATAATTTAGTTAGAGAAGCACAAGATGTTGGAGTTGAAAACATGAAGGCTGGTGTACATGCTACAATTCCAGATGCAGAAATAAGAAAAGTTGTTAAGAAATATGAAGATTACTATTATCAAGGGATAGGACATGGGGTTGGAAGAGATGTTCATGAAGAACCTTTTATTGGTAATTATGGTGATAAAATAATAGAAGAAGGATGTATAATAACAATGGAACCAGGTATTTACTTCCCAGGATGGGGAGGAGTTAGAATAGAAGATACTGTTTTAATTACAAAAAATGGACCAGAAAGGTTAACTAAATTCCCTAAAGATTTGATGATTTTAGACAAATAATTTGATTTTTATATAATTTTTTACACAAAATAATATTGTAATCTCACCATTAAGCCCTCTCTACATATCTTAGTAAAGAGGGCTTAATTTTATTATGTGAGGTGATAATATCTATGAATAAAAAACATAAGTTTATGAAAAACATAAAAAAAGCCTGGTATAAAATTAAATTAATAGATAGATGTCTTATAATTGTCATGGCAATACTCATGTTTGAATCTATATACAATTTGTTTGTAAATGAAGTTAATTCACAAGATACTAGCACTATTGATGTAGTAGTAAGAACTACTTCAGCAGCGATATTTGGATACTTTTTAAGTGCTAATTTTATAAGTAGAGCTTCAAGAAAAGTTACAAATACGGATGCATATTCAAATATTTTTATAGATGATAATTCTTCTAATAAAGGTCAATTACCAAGTCAAAATAATATAATGAATGTGAAAAATACTATTGGATTTGAATTAGAAAGTGACAATTATCAAAATAATGATAAAAAAGTGACTGTTAATAATGGTGAAGAGATTGAAGAAGGAGAAACTAGTGAATTACAAATTGTTATAGCTACTGTGATTTGTGTAGTAGCATTAATAGTACTTTTTATTGTGAGAAATTTTACAACACCAGCAACCGCATCTCTAGGAACTATTTCCCAGATGAGAGATTTTGTATCTGGATGTGTGGGTTTTTTGTTAGGTTGTCCAAGTAAACCTAATTAAAAATATGAGTATTAAAATAGATAAAATTAATATTAAAGGTATCAGTATAATAATATTTAAGTTATGAGTGTATATCATTGTAATTCTTTTAAGATAATATATTTTATTGTTATACTGATACTCAAAAATACTTATAATATTTATCAAAATATGTATAATGCTGTATTTACATAATATGTAGAAATATTAATTTATATGAATAGAAGCCATATATTCAATAAAAAGTTTCATACTATGAGATATATATTGATGTTTTCTCCAAAGAACACCAATATTAGCAGTAATTGCACGTTCTAAAGGAATTGAACAGAGATTTTCGGTATTTTGAAATATTTCTTTATATAGTATCGTTGAAGCTAAATCATTTTCTAATAAATAACGAATAGTAGAAAGCTGATTTGAGTGTAAAATTATATTTGGTTTAACCTTCTCAAGTCTTTTTGTAATAATTTTGTAGTGATAAGAACCTTCAGATAGTATGACAAAAGGAATATTTTTCAACATATAGTTTGAAATAATGGACTGTTTTGCTAATTCATTTTTAGGATTTGTAACTAAATATAATTCTGTTTTATAGATTGTTTTTGAATCTATATCATCATAAATATCACTATCAATTATACCAATGCAAAAATCAAGTGTAGATTCTTCAATCATTTTGGCACCAACGAAGGTTGGAACTTCAAAAATTTTAAGCTCAATATCTGGATAAATTACATTAAATCTAGGTAGTATCTTTGAAAGTAAAAAAGTACCTAAAACTGTAGGAATTCCTATTTTAAGAGATGCTTTTCTTTTTTTTCCTAAATCTAGTGCATCACTTTGAAAATCTTCAAATTGTCTCGTGAAATTTTTTGCCTTATCTAAGAAGAGCTTCCCCTCAGGAGTTAAATCTATTTTATTACCTATTCTAAAAAAAAGTTCAAAACCGAGTTCTTTTTCCAATTCTTTAATAGCTAAGGTTATAGATGGTTGAGAAATATGAATACTTTCTGCTGCTTTAGTCATGTTTTTATATTTACAAACAGTCTGGAAATAATATAGATAATTTATGTTCATTGGTTAATAGTTCCTTTCATTTATGTAATTAGTGACAAGTATATAATTAACAACAATATAAGTTTTGTATATTATTGTAAAAAAATAGAATAGTTTTAAACTATCATATCATAAGTTTTTGATATTTTCAATCTATTAAGAATAGTGCTATTATTAAATTAACAAAAGATAACAGCTGACATAATTTAAGTAACAACTATTTGAAACGTAGTTATATCAATGAATATTAAAAATTTAACTATCTAAAAATAATTAGTATTTATGTAATTTAATTGTCAACTAAATTGTAACATAAAAAACTAACATTAGAGAGATGAAATTTTTTTAATCAGAAATGTTAATTTAATAACAAAAAATGAAAGGGAGTGGTTTGGTGAAGTTTGAGTTAATGGATTTTTTAATGAACCCTTTTGTCCTTATGTTTGCTGCTGTAATTACAGGAATATTATTTGGAAAAATTAAATTTGGGAAGTTTAATTTTGGAGTGTCAGGAGCATTATTTACAGGATTATTTATTGGATGGTTTGTGTATAGCTTAGGAAATTCAGTAATAGCAAAAGGAGAGACAACAGCAGGGTATAAGGCAGCAACTATCATGATGGGTAATGGAATTATTTCTTCTGATTTCTTTGATTTTTTTCTAATTATATTTGTTGCAGCAGTTGGTTTATTAGCTGCTAAGGATATGAAAGCCGTACTTAAGAAGTATGGGGCTAGATTTGTAGTTTTAGGAGTTCTTATAACTTTTATAGGAGGCTCTATGACTTATGCAATGACTTTGTTATCAAGCAATAAAGGAAGTAGTGCGTATGAGGTTTCTGGTGTTTATACAGGAGCATTAACAAGTTCACCTGGTCTAGCTGCTGCTTTAGAAACAGCTGGTAAACATGCAGAAGATGTATCAAAAGAGTTTGAGAAAGCATCAATAGAAGATAAAAAAGAAATATTAAAAGTAGTTGACCCAGAGGGAAAATTGGATGTAGCTACAACTACATCACTAACTCAAGAGCAAATAGATAAGTATATCGCATATGCTGAAGCAGGTGTTGGTATAGGGCATGCAGTTGCATATCCTTTTGGAGTATTAATAGTAATTTTAGGAGTAAATTTCCTTCCTAAAATATTTAGAATGGACCTTAGAGAAGAAAGAAGAAAATATGAAAAAGAAATGAAAGAAGCTAGAGATAGTGTTGGTGGTAAAACGATACCAGAAGTTCCATTTAATATAATAACATTTTTCTTAACATGTCTTGCTGGATATTTGGTTGGAGGAATACACGTGTTCATGGGACCATTAGGATACTTTACATTAGGGGCAACTGGTGGTTCTCTAATTGTATCTCTAGTACTTGGATATGTGGGTAAGATAGGTGTAGTAAATTTCAGAATGGAAGAAAAAGTATTAAATATTCTAAAACAAATAGGGCTAGTATTTTTCTTAGCAATAGTTGGATTAAGATATGGTGGTAAAGTGGTTGATTCAATTATGACATCTGGTATGCATCTAGCTTTAGTAGCCATAGTAGTAGGAATTACAGCTATGATGATTGGATTTTTAGTTGGTAAGTATGTATTCAAACTAAATTGGATTTTACTATCAGGAGCTGTCTGTGGTGGTATGACATCAACACCAGGGCTTGGAGCTGCTGTTGATGCTCTTGATAGCGATGACCCAGCAGCAGGATATGGTGCTACATATCCATTTGCACTGTTAACTAAAGTTATATTGGTTATAGTTTTACACAAACTTCCAATGTAAATAAGACTTTATATGGGGGGATATTTATGAATAATGAAGGAGTATTTGAAGAATTAAGCGAAAGATTAAGAAATAAAAAATTATGTGATTTAATTATGAATGCAGATGAGGCTGCCAAAATTATAAATGATGGGATGGTTGTTGGACTTAGTGGATTTACACCTTCAGGTTACCCAAAAGCAGTACCATTAGCGGTTTCAGAAAGGGCTAAAAGTGGAGAGAAGATAAAATTGACTGTGTATTCAGGAGCATCTTTAGGTCCAGAAGTGGACGGAGCATGGGCAGAAGTAGGTATAATTGAAAGAAGACTTCCTTATCAGACTAATTCAATACTTAGAAACAGTATTAATAAAGGTGATGTCAATTATATAGATATGCATCTAAGTCATTCTACTCAATTTTTAAATTATGGGACTATACCTAAAGTAGATGTAGCTATAGTAGAAGCACTTGCAATAACTAAAAATGGGGATATTATACCTACTAGTGGTATAGGAAATTCGCCATCTTTTATAAAAAGTGCAGATAAAGTGATAGTTGAAATAAATCTTGCAAAACCAATGGAAATGGAAGGAATGGCAGATATATATATCACAGAAAATCCTCCAAACAGGAAACCTATAGCAATAAATCATCCTAAAGATAGAATTGGAACAACATATATACCTTGTGGATTAGATAAGATTGCAGGTATAGTAATCACTAATATGCAGGATAAGACACGTCCATTGGGTATTGTAGATGAAGCTTCAAAAAAGATATCAAATAATATTATTGCTTTTCTGAAAGAAGAAGTAAAATCAGGTAGACTGTCAAAAAATTTACTTCCTCTTCAATCTGGTGTAGGAAGTGTAGCAAATGCAGTTTTATATGGACTATGTGAATCTGAGTTTGAAAATTTAACTTGTTATACAGAGGTTGTGCAGGATTCAATGTTGGATTTAATAAGAATGGGTAAAGTCACAATGGCATCAACTACATCCGTAAGTCCATCACCTGAAGGATTAATAAAATTTGAGAATGATATAGATTTCTTTAAAGATAAGATTATATTGAGACCTCAAGAAATTAGTAATAACCCAGAAATAGCTAGGAGAATTGGTGTAATTGCAATGAATACTGCAATTGAGGTTGATATTTACGGAAATGTAAACTCAACTCATATCATGGGGTCGAAGATGATGAATGGAATCGGTGGTTCTGGTGATTTTGCTAGGAATGGAGCAATAACTATATTTAGTACTGAATCAATTGCAAAAAACGGTGATATATCGTCAATAGTACCTATGGTATCTCATGTAGACCACACTGAACATGATGTAATGGTAATTGTAACAGAGCAAGGGTATGCTGATTTAAGAGGTCTTGCACCTAGAGAAAGAGCTGTTAAGATAATAGAAAATTGTGCTCATCCAGATTATAAAGAGCAACTTATGGATTACCTAAATAGAGCATGTCAAAATGGAGCAAAACAAACTCCTCATATATTAGATGAAGCTTTATCATGGCATAGTAAATTTATGAGTACAGGTACAATGAAGAAGTCAGAAACTTTTAAAAGTGCATTATAAAAATATTTAATAAATTGGAGGAATATTAAAAATGGAAAAAGCAGTAGAAAACTTTGAAGATTTAAGCAAAGAATATATTAATGGATACATTGAGAGAGCTAGAAAAGCTCAGAGAGAGTTTGAATGCTATACTCAAGAACAAGTGGATAAAATAGTGAAGATAGTTGGAAAGGTAGTATACTATAACGCTGAATATTTAGCTAAACTTGCAGTAGAAGAAACTGGAATGGGTGTATATGAAGATAAAGTAGCTAAAAATAAAAGCAAAGCGAAAGTTATATACAATAATTTAAAAGATAAGAAATCAGTTGGTATAATTGACATAGATAGAGAAACAGGAATAACAAAGGTAGCTAAACCAATTGGTGTTGTAGCAGCAATAACTCCTTGTACAAATCCAATAGTTACACCTATGAGTAATGCTATGTTTGCATTAAAGGGAAGAAATGCAATTATTATAACACCACATCATAAAGCAATTGGATGTAGTACTAAGACTGTTGATATGATTAATGAAGAATTAGAAAAAATCGGAGCACCAGAAAATCTAATACAAATACTTGACCAACAATCAAGAGAAAATACGAGAAATTTAATTTCATCAGCAGATGTAGTAATTGCTACTGGTGGAATGGGAATGGTAAGAGCTGCATATTCAAGTGGAAAGCCAGCTCTTGGTGTAGGAGCAGGAAATGTCCAATGTATCATAGACAGAGATGTAGATATTAAAGAAGCAGTACCTAAAATCATAGCTGGAAGAATATTTGATAATGGTATAATTTGCTCAGGTGAGCAATCAGTGATAGTAGCAGAAGAAATGTTTGATAAAGTAATGGATGAATTTGAAAGTAACAAAGGTTTTATAGTTAGAGATAAGGCACAAAAAGAAGCTTTTAGAAATGCCATGTTTGTCAATAAATCTATGAATAAAGATGCAGTAGGGCAATCAGTTCATGCAATTGCAAACATTGCAGGTGTTGAAATACCAAAAGATACAAAAATAATAGTGATAGAAGCAGATGGGCCAGGTGAAGAAGACATACTTGCAAAAGAAAAAATGTGTCCAGTTATATCTGCATATAAATATAAAGACTTTGAAGAAGGTGTAGCTATTGCAAAAGCAAATCTAAATGTAGAAGGAAAAGGACATAGTGTATCTATACATTCAAATACAATTAAGAATATAGAATATGCAGGAGAAAATATAGAAGTATCAAGATTTGTAATCAATCAATGTTGTGCTACAAGTGCTGGAGGAAGCTTCTTTAATGGTCTTGCACCTACAAACACTTTAGGTTGTGGTTCTTGGGGAAATAATAGTATTTCTGAAAATCTTGATTACAAACATTTAATTAATATTTCTAGAATTGCTTATTATATGCCAGAAAATGAAGTACCTACAGATGAAGAGCTTTGGGGATAAAATTCAAGTATAAAAAAGTATTCATTCTAAATTAAAATAGAAATATATTTTAATCTAAAATGAATCTAAACTAAAAATGAATTTAATTTAAAAAATTGAGAGATGAACAAAAGAAGGAAGTATTATAAATTAACATAAATAAAAATTATTATAAAAAAGAAGGAGTGGTTTTATTATGGCATTAATGACAGGAGCTCAATATATTGAAAGTTTGAGAAAATTAAATACTAAAGTTTATATGTTTGGTGAAGAGGTTAAAAATTGGGTTGACCATCCAATGATTAGACCATCTATAAATTGTGTAGCAGCTACTTATGATTTGGCACATGACCCAGAATATGCAGATTTAATGACAGTTACTTCAAATATTACAGGAGAAAAAATAAATAGATTTGGTCATCTTCATCAAAGTACTGATGATTTGATAAAAAAAGTTAAAATGCAAAGACTATGTGGTCAAAAAACAGCTTCTTGTTTCCAAAGATGTGTAGGTATGGATGCTTTTAATGCGGTATATTCAACAACATTTGAGTGTGATAAAGCACATGGAACTAATTATCATGATAATTTTGTAAAATACTTAACTTATATACAAGAAAACGATTTAGTAGTTGATGGAGCTATGACTGACCCTAAAGGAGATAGAGCATTATCACCTAGTGCTCAACCTGACCCAGATATGTTTCTTCATATAGTTGAAAGAAGAGAAGATGGAATAGTGGTAAGAGGAGCAAAAGCACATCAAACTGGCTCAATAAATTCACATGAACATCTTATAATGCCTACTATAAGTATGACTGAAGCAGATAAAGACTATGCTGTATCATTTGCAGTTCCTTCAGATGCTGAAGGTGTGTTTATGATTTATGGAAGACAATCTTGTGACACTAGAAAATTAGAAGAGGGAGCAGATGTTGATTTAGGAAATAAGGAGTTTGGAGGACAAGAAGCTCTAGTAGTATTTGATAATGTATTCGTTCCAAATGATAGAATTTTCTTATGTGGAGAGTGGGATTTCTCTGGTATGTTAGTGGAAAGATTTGCTGGATATCATAGACAAAGTTATGGTGGATGTAAAGTTGGAGTAGGTGATGTAATAATAGGAGCAGCAGCTTTAGCAGCTGATTACAATGGAGCAAACAAAGCTTCTCATATAAAAGATAAATTAATAGAAATGACTCACCTTAATGAAAGCTTATATTGTTGTGGTATAGCATGTTCATCAGAAGGACATAAGACAGAGGCTGGAAACTATCAAATAGATTTACTTCTTGCAAATGTATGTAAACAAAATGTAACTAGATTCCCTTATGAAATAGTAAGACTTGCAGAAGATATAGCTGGTGGGCTTATGGTTACTATGCCTTCAGAAAAAGACTTTAAATCAGATGTTAAAGTTGGAACAAGTGGAATGACAATAGGTGAAGTATGTAATAAATATTTTAAAGCTTCTTCAGTAGCTTCAACAGAAGAAAGAATGAGAATATTAAGATTCTTAGAAAATATATGTCTTGGTTCAGCTGCTGTTGGTTATAGAACTGAGTCAATGCATGGAGCAGGTTCACCACAAGCACAAAGAATAATGATTTCAAGACAAGGAAATATAAATCAGAAGAAAGAGTTAGCTAAGACAATTGCAGGAATAAAAAAAGAGAAAGCTCTAAATTTATAAAAAGTTGATATATAAATGGGAAGATATATCGACTTATACTAATTAATGAAAAAATATATCGTATAAGAATAATTATGAAGTAGTAGTTTGAGTTATAAAAAGAGATTTTTAGAAGGAGAATTTACACATGACCTGTGGAGTTAGATTTTGTGGGGGCTGTAACCCTAGATACGAAAGAGGGAAGGCTCTTGCAATAATCAAAGAGCACTTCAATGGTAGAGTAGATTTTAGTGTAGCAGAAGAAGATGTAGAATATGATTTATTACTTATAATTGGAGGATGCACAACTTTATGTGCATTCTACCAACAATATAAAGTTAAAAAATCATATATTAAAATTTGGGATTTTAGTCATATAGAAAGAGCTATAAATATAATAGAATCAGCAATTTGTGAAGCTTAAATAAGAGTTAGATGGGGTGATTTCATTGAATTGGCGAGAATTGTATCAAAGTAAGTTATGTACTGCTACAGACGCTGTAAAGCATATTAAAGATGGGGATACAGTAGTATTTGCACATTGTGTAGGTGAGCCTCCTGTACTAGTAGAGGCTATGATTGAAAATGCAAAACAGTATAAAAACGTTGAGATTAAGCATATGGTAAGTCTAGGGAGTGGTGGATATACTGGCGAGGGAATGGAAACTCACTTTAGAGTAAATCCAATGTTTGTAAGTGGAAATGTAAGAAAGGCAATCGAAAATGGAGATGGAGATTTTACTCCTGCATTCTTTCATGAAGTACCAAAATTAATTAGAGAAAAAAGATTAAAATGTGATGTTGTTTTAGCACAGGTAACTCCACCAGATGAACATGGGTATTGTAGTCTAGGGACATCAGTTGACTATACCTACGAAGCTATTAAAACTGCTAAAACAGTAATTGTTCAAGTAAATGACCAATTTCCTAGAACTTATGGTGAAGTAGTTCATATATCAGAGTTTGATTATATAGTTGAAAAGTCACAACCTTTATATGAACTGCAACCTGCTAAGATAGGAGAAGTAGAAGAAGCAATAGGTAAAAATTGTGCTTCTCTAATTGAAGATGGTTCTACTTTACAACTTGGAATTGGTGGAATTCCAGATGCAGTTATGCTATTTTTAACAGATAAAAAAGATTTAGGAATTCATTCAGAAATGATTTCAGATGGAACCTTAGCTCTCTATGAAAAAGGTGTTATAAATGGTAAATATAAAAATTTTGATAAAGAAAAAATGACAGTTACATTTTTAATGGGAACTAAAAAATTATATGATTTTGCTAATAATAACCCAGTAGTTGAAGTAAAGCCTGTAGATTATGTAAATCATCCAGCAGTTATAATGAAACAACATAAAATGGTTTCTATAAATTCTGCTATACAAGTTGATTTGATGGGACAGGTAGTTGCAGAGGCAATGGGTCTTAGACAATTTAGTGGAGTTGGAGGTCAAGTTGACTTCATACGTGGAGTATCTATGGGAGAAGATGGAAAGGCAATTATAGCCATGCCTTCAATAACGACAAAAAAAGATGGTACAGTAATTTCAAAAATTGTTTCAATTGTTGATGAAGGTGCTCCTATAACAACATCTAGAAATGATATTGACTATGTCGTAACAGAGTATGGTATAGCAGAACTAAAAGGGAAATCTCTTAGAGAAAGGGCAAGAAATTTAATCAATATTGCTCATCCAAGTGTAAGAGAAAATCTAGCATTAGAGTTTGAAAAAAGATTTAAGGAGAAATATTAATAGTAGAGGGGTGTTAAGAATGGAAGCACTTAGAGTAGTTCCAAAAATATTTTATTTTGATACATTTAAAGAATTCAACGAAGAATTTAAAATAGGAAAAAATGATTTAGTAATTACAAATGAATTTATATATGAACCATATATGAAACCTCTTGGAATAGATACCAATCTAATTTTCCAAGAAAAATTTGGAACAGGTGAACCATCTGATGAAATGATAGATTCTATGACAAAAGAAATGAAGAAATACAATTTCGATAGAATTATCGCCTTTGGAGGAGGTACAATAGTTGATATATGCAAGATATTAGCACTTGATGTTCCAGAGAAGTCTATTGATTTATTTGAAGGAGAAGTAGCACCTAAAAAAGTAAAAGAATTGGTGGTAGTTCCTACAACATGTGGTACAGGAAGTGAAGTAACAAATGTAGCCATTGCAGAGTTAAAATCTAAGCATACTAAAAAGGGTCTTGCAGTAGAAGAAACTTATGCAGATTATGCAGTATTAATTCCAGAATCAGTAAAAGGATTGCCTTATAAATTTTTTGTAACAAGCTCAGTGGACGCTCTTATACATGCTATTGAGTCTTATCTATCTCCAAAGGCAAGTCCATTTACAGAAATATATTCTTTACAGGCTATAAAAATGATTATGGATGGATATAAAAAGATTGTGGCTAAAGGAGAAGAAGAGAGATTCAATCATCTTAAGGACTTTGTACTTGCATCAAACTATGCAGGAATTGCTTTTGGAAATGCTGGTTGTGCAGCAGTGCATGCTTTATCTTATTCGATAGGTGCAGCTTTCCATGTTGCACATGGTGAAGCAAATTATCAGTTCTTTACTGAAGTATTTAAGATGTACTCTAGAAAAAATCCTAATGGAAAGATTACACAATGTACAAAAATTTTAGCAGATGCTCTTGAATGTGACCCTAATTGTGATGTTTATGGAGAATTAGAGAAATTCTTAAACAAATTAATAGCTAAGAAATCTTTAAGAGAATATGGAATGGTGGAAAGTCAGATAGATGAATTTACTGATAGCACAATAGCAAATCAACAGAGATTACTTGCCAATAATTATGTAGAACTTAGTAGAGAAGAAATAAGAGAGATATTTGCAAATCTTTATTGATACAATTTTTTATTTATATTAAGTATAGATGATATAAATAATGATAATTATATAAATATAAAAAGTAAGAGGACTTAAATTTACTTAAAATTAAGTTCTCTTATTTTTGTATAGCATTAAATGTAAGTACATTTTTAGTTAGAAAATGTACTTACATTTAAGTCTATTACCTTATTTGAAATAATTTGTAGAATTTCAAATTCCTTGACAGTAATAAGTAAGTAATTGTATAATCAAACTGAAATATAATAATAATATTAGTAAAAATGAAAGGATATAAATCATGTATAAACCAGAGAATTTTTCTAAAAAATCTGTATTAATAAATTCGTTTTTAAGTAAATTTTTAAAGATAGTTGGATGGGGTTTAGTAGGTTTATTCACACTATCAGCTTTAGTATTGTCAACTATTTCAATTATAATTGGGTGGGCAGTTATACTTCCTATTCAAGTATGTGCTTTATTTTTAATAATAGGTGGAGTTTGCATTTTTAAAGGTAAAAGATTAGGAGACCAAATTTCTCGTTACAAAAAATACTGTACAATCATAAGTAATAAAAATATTATTCCAGTAGAACTTATTGCAGAAAGCACATCTAAATCATTAAAATTTATAATAAAAGATGTGCAAAAGATGATAGATAAAAATTACTTTATAAATACTTATATTGATAAAAGAAACAATCAAATTGTCTTGACAAATGAAGATGGAATTCCACCAGTGTATGAAGATGTAGTGTGTGAAGTTGAAGAAGATGAAGTTGAGAATAGTAATGAAGTTGATATGATTATTAAAAAGGGAATGGACTATTTGAGACAAATAAAAGAAGCTAATGAAAATATTAAATCAGAATCAATGTGCAGCAAAATTGTACAAGTAGAAGATGTTACGAGTAAAATATTTGATGTTGTAAAACATGACCCATCAAAACTTACTCAGATACAAAAATTTATGGATTATTATATTCCAACTACTTTGAAGCTTTTAAATTCATATCATACATTGGAAGAACAAGGCATAGACAGAGAAAATATAACAACAACTATGGAGAGTATTGAAAGTACAATGAGTACAATTGTAGTGGCTTTTGAGAACCAACTGGATTCTCTATTTGAGGATGAAGCTATTGACATATCTACAGATATTACTGTCTTAGAAAATATGTTAGTTCAAGAGGGATTAACAGGTGGAAAGTTTTAACTGTAATATAAAAAATATTCTGTTATTTTTGAACAGTTAATTAGTTATAAAGGATAAAAATGTGCAAGATATAAGTATATAATTAGTACTTTATGAAGGAAGAGGAGAGAAGTATAGGATGAATAATTTAGATGATATACCAGTTATGCCAACACTGACACTTGACCCATTTGGTGAAGAAACAAAAACAAATGATATAAATAATTCTGACCTATTAATGAAAAAGAATGAAAAAGACCCAGAAGAAGAAAAACTATCAGAAGCTGAACGTAAAATGGTAAAAGAGTTTGCAGAAAAAATAGATATTACAAATACAAATATGATTTTGCAATATGGAGCTGGGGCTCAAAAAAAGGTAGCAGGATTTTCGGAAACCGCTTTAAAGAGTGTTAAAACTAGAGATTTAGGCGAAGTTGGTGATATGCTTACAAATCTAGTTACTGATTTAAAATCATTTTCAGCTGATGAAAAAGAACAAGGTGGTTTTTTAGGGATTTTTAAAAAGGCAAATAATAAAATTTCAAATTTAAAAACTAAGTATGATAGTGCAGAAGTAAATGTAGACAAAGTAAGTAAAGAACTTCAAAAGCATCAAGTTAAAATATTGAAAGACATAGCAATGCTTGATAAAATGTATGAATTAAACTTAGCTTATTCAAAAGAGCTTACAATGTATATTATAGCAGGGAAACAAAGGCTAAAAGATATGAAAGAACTTGAGATGCCAAAATTAAGAGAAAAAGCAAGTCTGTCTGGTTCAACAGAAGATGCTCAATCTGTAAATGATATGGTTTCACTTTGTGACAGATTTGAAAAGAAGATTCATGACTTAGAATTAACTAGAATGGTGTCACTTCAAATGGCTCCACAGATAAGATTGGTTCAAAATAGCAATAATCTAATGGCAGAAAAAATTCAATCTACTATAGTAAATACTATTCCATTATGGAAAAATCAAATAGTACTTGCTCTTGGAATATCTCATTTGAATCAAGCTATGAAAGCACAACGTGAAGTTAGTAACATGACAAATGAACTTCTACTAAAGAATGCAGAAACATTGAAAATGGGAACAATAGAAACAGCTAAAGAATCAGAAAGAGGCATTGTAGATATAGATACAATTAAGAAAACTAATCAATCTTTAATATCAACTATTGATGAAGTAGTTAAGATACAAAATGATGGTAGAATAAAGAGACAAGAAGCAGAAGTTGAATTATCAAAAATAGAAAGTGAACTAAAAAGTAAGCTTCTTGAATTTACAGTTAAATAATAACTTATAAATAATAACTTATATTAAAATAAAAAGTGTAGTTGATTGTTTTACAATTAACTACACTTTTATTTATATTATAAGTTTCTGTTATCTTTTAGCATAACATCATGAGCTCCACCTTCAACTATACTAGTAGAAGATACAAGTGTTAGCTTAGCATTTTTTTGAAGTTCAGGAATACTAAGAGCACCACAGTTGCACATAGTAGAACGAACTTTACTTAGAGAAAGTGTCACATTGTCTTTTAAAGAACCAGCATAAGGAACATAAGAGTCAACACCTTCTTCAAAAGAAAGTTTCTTATCTCCACCAAGGTCATATCTTTGCCAGTTTCTAGCACGTGCAGAACCTTCTCCCCAATATTCTTTCATGTAACTACCATTTATATTAACCTTATTAGTTGGACTCTCATCAAAACGAGAGAAATATCTACCAAGCATTATAAAATCAGCACCCATAGCTAAAGCTAAAGTTATATGATGGTCATAAACAATACCACCATCAGAACAAATTGGAATGTAAATACCTGTTTTTTCAAAGTATTCATCTCTAGCTTGAGCAACTTCAATTATAGAAGTAGCTTGTCCGCGTCCTATACCTTTTTGCTCACGAGTGATACATATAGAACCACCACCAATACCAACTTTAACAAAGTCAGCACCAGCTTCAGCAAGGTAAAGGAATCCTTCACGGTCAACTACATTCCCAGCTCCAACCTTAACTGTATCACCGTATTTTTCACGAATAAAATCAAGAGTTATCTTTTGCCACTCAGAAAAACCTTCTGAAGAGTCTATACATAAAACATCAGCACCAGCTTCAACTAAAGCAGGAACACGCTCAGCAAAGTCTCTAGTATTGATACCAGCTCCAACTACATATCTTTTAGAAGAATCTAAAAGTTCAAGTGGATTTTCTTTATGAGAAGAGTAATCTTTACGGAACACCATATATACAAGATTACCATTATCATCAAGTACAGGAAGAGAATTAAGCTTATGGTCCCATATAATATTGTTTGCTTCTTTTAAAGTAACATCTTTGTTAGCATAAACTATGGATGACATAGGAGTCATAAATTCACTAACTTTAGTATCTAAATCCATACGACTTATACGATAATCACGACTCGCAACAATACCTAATAATTTACCAGTTGAAGTACCATCTTCAGTAACAGCAACCGTAGAATGTCCAGTTTTTTCTTTTAGTTCAAGTATGTCTTTTAATGTATTGTCAGGTTTAATATTTGAATCACTCACAACAAATCCAGCCTTATGAGATTTAACACGTGCTACCATAGCAGCTTCACTTTCAATAGTTTGAGAACCATATATAAATGAGATACCGCCTTCTTTAGCAAGCGCAATAGCCATCTTGTCATCAGAAACAGATTGCATAATAGCAGAAGTTAAAGGTATATTCATATGAATATCTGCTTCCTCGCCCTTTTTAAATTTAGTAACAGGTGTTTTTAAACTTACATTAGCAGGTATACAATCAATAGAAGAGAAACCTGGTACAAGTAGGTACTCACTGAAAGTATGCGATGGTGTATCAAAATAAAACGCCATTTTTTAATCACTCCTTAATATTTTTATACTTTATTATAATTGATAGTATTAATTATAACTTATTCTTTAATTTTATTAAAGTATTTTGTCAGATATTGAGATTTTTGAAAAATTTAAACTATTTTAACTGAATTTGTTTAATATATGTTGCTTTACACAATCAAACTGTATATTAAATAAGGTTTTATTTAATGTAGTAGCTAATTTGAAGTTAATTCTTAGTATATAATCTCTTGCATTATGTTTATATACTCCTGTTACTAATATTGGGTATAGAGCATTTTTTATTGAAAGTATAAATTAATTAAATCTATATTAGTATGTCCAAAAGTATCCCTAAAAAATTTATTTCGTAAAATTCTTAATCACTTTTGTATAAGGTTTTATGATATTCATCAAATACACAAGTACTTTATAAATATAGTATTATTTATAAAGATTGATATTCTAAAATACTACATAAATAAAATTAAACAAAAACTAAAATGAAAAATGTCATTATCGTAAGTGACATAGAAACGATTTCTTAAAGTTGTTACTATAAAATATAAACTCTATAATAAAAGTATAACAAAAGGGAATCATATCGATATAGAATATAATTCAAATGGAGGTAAAATTATGAGCAGTTCTAATCAATCGACAATAAAGACATCTATACAGCGAGTAGGTAAATTTTTAAGTGGTATGGTAATGCCAAATATAGGAGCTTTTATAGCATGGGGTCTTATAACAGCATTATTTATACCAACAGGATGGATGCCAAATGAAAAATTAAGCACTATAGGCGATCCAATGATAAAATATCTTTTACCACTGTTGATAGCATATACTGGTGGTAAAGCTATAGCAGGACAAAGAGGGGGAGTAATAGGTGCAGCAGCAGCTATGGGAGTAATCGTTGGAGCTGATATACCAATGTTTATTGGTGCAATGATAATGGGCCCATTTGCAGGATGGGTAATCAAGAAGTTTGATAAACTTGTAGATGGAAAAATACCAACAGGATTTGAAATGTTAGTAAATAACTTTTCAATAGGTATAATAGGTATGCTTCTTGCAATATTAGGTTTTTATGCAATTGGACCAGCTATAGTAGCAGGTACAGCTCTTATAGAATCAGGAGTGCAATTTATAGTTAGTAAAAGTTTATTACCTTTAGTCTCAGTATTTATAGAACCTGGAAAGGTACTGTTCTTAAACAATGCAATAAACCATGGTATATTAGGTCCTATAGGTATAGCTGAAGCAAAAGAAGCAGGTAAATCTATAATGTTCTTATTAGAAAGTAACCCTGGACCAGGATTAGGTGTTCTATTAGCATATTGGATGTTTAGTAGAGGAAGTGTAAAACAATCAGCCCCAGGAGCAGTAATAATACATTTCCTTGGTGGTATCCATGAAATTTACTTCCCATATATATTAATGAATCCAGTTTTAATATTAGCTACAATGGCAGGTGGAGCAGCAGGAATATTAACTTTTTCAATATTAGGAGCTGGACTTGTAGCAGCACCATCACCAGGAAGTATATTTGCACTTATGGCACTAGCACCAAAAGGAGGATTACTTCCAGTATTAGCAGGGGTTGCAGTTGCGACAGCTGTATCATTCTTAGTGGCAGCACCATTTGTTAAGAGAGCTTCAGCAAATCAAAGTGAAGAAGATGGTACTTTAGAAGAAGCTAAAGCAAAGATGAGTGATATGAAATCTGCAAGCAAAAGTTCGGATAAAAAAGTTGAAGAAAAGCAACTTGAATTAAATGAAATTAAGAAGATTGTGTTTGCATGTGATGCAGGAATGGGTTCTAGTGCAATGGGAGCTTCTAGATTTAAAAATAGAATAAAAAACTTAAATTTAGATATAGAAATTACAAACTCATCTGTTGATAATCTTCCAGATGATACACAAATAGTAGTAACTCACAATACATTAGTTGAAAGAGTTGCCAAAAATAATTCAAATGTTGAGATAGTCTCAATAAATAACTTTTTAAATGACCCAAATTTAGATATACTGTTTAAAAGATTAGAATCTAAATAAAAAATAAAAAGTACCACTGATTAGGAGTGGATAAATTTGAAAAAAAAGAAGATTACATCCAGACAAAAAAAGATAATACTCATGATAGTAGAAAATTCTAAAAAGAATATTCCAATAACCATTTCTGAGATTGCAGGAGAGTTAGAGCTAAGCTCAAGAACTGTACTTAGAGATATGTCAGGAATTGAAAAATGGTTTGATGAAAATGATTTTAATTTTGTAAAAAAACCAGGTGTAGGTTTGATTTTAGAAGAAAATATAGAAAATCAAAATTTTATCATTGAGTTGTTAGAAGAAGAAAAAATAGAAAAAGAATACAGTAAAGAAGAAAGAAATTTAATTATATTATCAAAGCTACTAGTTTCTAATGAGCCAGTAAAATCTTATTACTTTGCAAAAATATTAAAGGTATCTGAAGGGGTACTAAACAATGATTTTATATTAGCAAGTGAATGGTTAGAAAGATTTGATATTGAGCTTATTAGAAAACCAGGGCTTGGTGTGTATCTCAAAGGTCAGGAAAAAAACTTTAGAGAAGCATATGTAAACCTTATATATGACTCATTTAATGAAAAAGAAATATTGGACATGGTTAGAAATATAAGTGAGAATATACAAACTGATAAAGCAATAGAAATTTTAAGTGAAAATAGACTTTTAAATTTAATGGACAAGTGCATAATAAGAAAAGTTGAAAGTACATTAACAAAGAAGCTTTCTGAATTAGATGTAAATTTAGCTGATAGTGCATATATAGGTCTTGTAGTTCATATTTCACTAGCTTTACAGAGGATAAAAAATGGTGAGAATATAACCATGGAGAATGATTTTCTAAAGGAATTATCTTTAACCGAAGAGTTTAAATTAGCGCAAGAAATCGTAAAAGGTATGGCAGTTGATTTTAGTATGGATATACCATTAGATGAAGTTGGATATATAACTATGCATATTAGAGGTGCAAAGCAAAGGTCATCTTCAAGTCATAAAGAGTTAAACTTAGATGATATAGAAGTGATGGACATTACAAATAAAATGATAGATTTAGCAGAAGATGAATTTAAGATAAGTCTTAAAAATGATGAAAGATTATTTAAAGACCTAGCAAACCACCTGGGACCTTCTATAAACAGATTGAATATGGGATTAGAAATAAGAAATCCTCTTTTAGATGAAATAAAAACTAAGTATTCATATGCTTATAATGGAGTTGAAAAAATTTCTAAAATCATAAAAGATAAGCTAAATATAAATTCAATACCTGAATCTGAAATAGGATATATTGCAATGCATTTTGCATCAGCCATAGAAAAAAATCTAATGATGTATACTAATCTGAATATTGTTGTAGCATGTCCAACTGGAATAGGTACTTCAAGGTTTTTATCCACTAAAATTGAAAATAAATTTCCCAATCTAAATATACTTGAAACTATTTCAGCTATAAACATAGATGAAGAATATTTAAAAGAAAAAGAAGTCGATTTAATTGTATCTACAGTGGAACTAAATACAAACTTAGATTATATATGTGTAGGTCCATTTATGAGTTCAGATGATGAGTTGATAATCAAAGAAAAAATAAAGTCTATAGCTCAAAACAAATTAATGGATTTAAAAGTAAAAGATGATACTAAAAATAAAAATAAAGTATATGAACAGATAATAGAAAGTATGAACATAGGAAGAGATATTCTTAAGTTTTTAGATGAAATTCAATTTAAAAAATTTAAAAGTAAAAACTTAGATGAACTTATTATGGATTCATCAAAAATATTTGTAGAATCTAGTGAAGATGTAATATCTATAAAAGAATCCTTAGAAGAAAGATTAAAAATATCAATTCCATATATAGAAGAATCAAGGATTTTATTATTACATTGTATGAGTGAAAGAATAGATATTATGAAGTTAGCAATAATAAGATTAGAAAATAACATAAAACTAAATTCCAAGGAAGAAATTGAAAATGTGGTTTTTATGTTACTTCCTAAAAATTCACCAAGTTATCAAAGACAAATAATGAGTGAAATAAGTGGCTCATTAATAGATAATTTTGTTTTTACTAATAAAATAAACAAATTTTCTATACAAGAGATAACATTAGAAATAAAAGGTATAGTTTTTAATTTTTATACAAATAAATTAAGAACATTAATAGATAAATAAAATTTACATTAAAAAAGGAAGGTTGATATTATGAGTAAAGTATTAAATGAGAATAATATATTTTTAGGATTAGATAGTGTTTCAAAGGAAGAAGCTATAACTTTAGCAGGAAGAAAATTATTTGAAAATGGATATGTAAAAGAAGAATATATACCAGCAATGTTGGAGAGAGAAAAGGTAATGACTACATATATGGGAATGGGTGTCGCTATTCCACATGGTGTAAATGAAGCGAAAAAAGAAATATTATCTTCTGGAATAGTGATACTACAATTCCCTAATGGTATAGACTTTGATGGAGAAAAGGCATATTTATTAATAGGAATAGCTGGTGTTGGAGATGAGCATTTAGAGATACTATCGAATATAGCAATAGTTTTAGATGATGATTTAACAGAGAGACTAAAAAATTCAAATGACAAACAAGCTTTTATGGAAGCTTTTGCCAACTAATCTTAGGAGGAACTTAAAATGAAAAAGGCAATCCAATTTGGAGCAGGAAATATTGGGAGAGGATTTATTGGAGGTTTGTTAGTTAAGTCAGGTTATCATGTTGTATTTGCTGATGTTAATGAAGAAATATTAAATTCAATAAATAAAGATAAAAAATATACTATACATATAAGAGATGTAGAATGTGTAGATGAAGTAATTGATAATATAAGTGCAGTTTCATCTATAAAAGAAGAAATAATAGACGAGATTGTAGAAGCTGAAATAATAACCACAGCAGTTGGTCCTTTAGTTTTAACTAAAATAGCACCTACAATTGCTAGAGGTATAAAAACTAGAAAAGAAAAAGGATTAACAAATAATTTAAATATAATAGCTTGTGAAAATGCGATATATGCAAGTTCTTCTTTAAAAGAGGAAATACTTAAGTGTCTAAATAAAGAAGAAGCAGACTATTTAGAGAAATATATTGGTTTCCCTAACTGTTCAGTTGATAGAATAGTTCCTCCTGGTAAAAATGAGAATCCTCTTGATGTAACCGTTGAAAATTTTTATGAGTGGAATGTTGAAAAGCAAGGATTTAAAGGAGAAATACCTAATATAGTTGGAATGAATTTAGCTGATAACCTTATGGCTTATATAGAACGTAAGTTGTTTACACTAAATACAGGCCATGCTATAACTGCTTATATAGGGTACTTAAAAGGATACAAAACAATAGAAGAAAGTATAAATGACAAATATATTTGTAATATAGTGAAAAATGCAATGACAGAAAGTGGAGAAGGATTAATCAAAAAATATAATTTTGATTCCGAAGCACATTATAAATATATTGATAAGATTTTAAACAGATTTAAAAATCCATATCTTAATGATGATGTAGTCAGAGTTGGAAGAGAGCCACTTAGAAAATTAAGCGATAAAGACAGATTGATTAAGCCTCTAATGACAGCAAAATCATATGGTTTAACAGTTGATAATTTAATTCTTGGAATAGGTGCAGCACTTCATTATAATAATAGTGAAGATGCTCAAAGTGTAGAATTGCAAGAACTAATAAAGTCTAATGGAGTAAAAAAAGCTATTGCTAAAATAGCTAATATAAACAATGATGAAGTACTTCTAGATAATATAGAAAAAAGTTATATCTTTATGGAAAATCTATAAGTTTACTTAAAAAGGTTGGATTTTGTCAAGTAACTAATGAATGTTTTATTCTACACAGTCTGAATTATTTGTTGAATAATAGAGAATTATAATATATAATTAAAAAGAATAAATTAATATGTTTACCTGTATACTTTTGATAATATGGTTCAAATGTTTCTACTAAGCTACCAATAATAGCTTAACTACAGGAGTGAAGATGATATAGTTTATACTTATTTTAAATTATATATTAAGTTGGTTACTTTGAATTTTAAGCTCCTGTCTATGATATAGACAGGAGCTTTTTTAGTATTCTAAGATAAAATACAAGCAATGTAGATAGTAAAATTAAAGAGAATATAATTTTTTTTATTAAGATTAATATAATTTAGAAAGGTTTAGGTGGGAGTACAATGAAGGCTTTAGAGGAAAAGATATTAAGAGAAGGTAGTGTTTCAGGAAATGATATACTAAAAGTTGATAGTTTTTTAAATCATCAAATTGATGTAGCTTTTTTAAATGAAATAGGAAGAGAGTTTAAAGAGAGATTTAGTGGAGAAAAAGTGGATAAAATATTTACAATAGAGGCTTCAGGGATAGCTATAGCATCAATTGTTTCACAATACTTTGATAATGCGCCTGTAGTTTTTGCAAAAAAATCAGAATCTAAAAATTTAGATAAAGATGTGTATGAAACTAATGTATATTCATTTACTAAGGCAAAAGAATATGCAGTAAAAGTTTCTAAAAAGTATATAAACGAAGGTGAAAACATATTGATAGTAGATGATTTTTTAGCTAATGGAAGGGCAGCTCTTGGGCTTAAAGATTTAATTGAGCAAGCAAATGCAAGCTTAGTTGGAGTAGGGATTGTTATTGAAAAAGGATTCCAAGCTGGAGGAGCACTTTTAAAGGCCAATGATGTAAGATTAGAATCTTTAGCAGTAGTTGAATCTATAGATAATGGAACTGTAAAATTTAGATAATTTATGATATTATATACTTGTGTTTAGCACATATTCTAATTATGGAGGATTTTTTAAATGAGATTTTTTATAGACACAGCTAATATTGAAGAAATAAAAGAAGCAAATGATTTAGGTGTAATATGTGGAGTGACTACAAATCCATCTCTAATAGCTAAAGAAGGTAGAGATTTTATAGAAGTAGTTAAAGAAATTAGTGAGATAGTAGATGGGCCGATAAGTGCAGAAGTAATAAGTTTAGAGCACAAGGGTATGATAGAAGAAGCAGAAAAATTATCTAAGATACATAAAAATATAGTTATAAAAATACCTATGACAGCAGAAGGTTTAAAGGCAGTAAAAGTACTATCTAGTAAAGGTATAAAAACTAATGTTACACTTATATTCTCTGCTGGACAAGCTCTTTTAGCTGCTAGAGCTGGAGCTACATATGTAAGTCCTTTTGTTGGAAGATTAGATGATATATCACAAAATGGTCTTGATTTAATTGAAGAAATTGTTGACATATTTAGTGTAAATAGTATTGAGGCTCAAATAATAGTTGCTAGTGTTAGAAATCCAATACATGTTTTACAAGCTGCTAGAATGGGAGCAGATATAGCAACAGTTCCTCTTAAAGTTATAAACCAAATGATTAAGCATCCTTTGACAGACAAAGGAATAGATAGCTTTATGAAGGATTGGGAAGGTGCTTCTTTAAAATTATAATTATAGAAATATGATTATAAGTATAAGAGAAGTTCTTATGGAAATTCTAAGCAATAAGGCTAGGCTATTTTGCCTAGTCTTATTTTGGTGTATAATATATTGAAATAAACTAAAATTTAAAGTAAGGAGGCGAAATATGGATAAAATATTAAGAGAGATACAAAGAGAAGACAAGAAAAATCCATACACTGACCAAGAACTTGCTGAAATATTAAATGTAGCTAGGTCTGAAGTAATAGCAGTTAGAAAAAAACATAATATTTTAGATTCAAGAGAAAGAAGAAAACAAATCTTAATAAAAGATATATCTAAGATTGTAAATGAGAATCCACAAATGTCTGAAAGAAAAATAACTGAAATTTTAACCGAAAATGGCTATAATATATCAAGAAGTGCAGTATCAAAATTACTAAAAGAAGAAAATTTAAGCCAACCGAAAGCTGAAATAAAAGATAAAGAACTAGTATCCTCTGGAAAGCATGTAAAAGTTAGTAAGGCTGTAGAAGAGGATGGGTTTGAAGAATTAATAGGTATAAAAGGTAGTTTGAAAGAGAAAGTAAACCTAGCTAAATCAGCAATAATGTATCCTCCTAATGGTCTTCATACTATAATATATGGGGAAACAGGTGTAGGTAAGAGTGAGTTAGCTACATGTATGTACAAATATGCTGTGAAAAATAATATCAAAGAAGAAAATAGTCCATTCATAGTATTTAACTGTGCAGATTATGCAGAAAATCCTAACCTATTGATAGCTCAGCTATTTGGAGTAGTAAAAGGTGCATACACAGGAGCAGATGCAAATAGAGAGGGTCTTGTAGAGCAAGCCAATAATGGAATTTTGTTTTTGGATGAAATTCATAGATTACCTGCTGCTGGTCAAGAGATATTATTTTCTTTAATAGATAGAGGTGAATTTAGGAGATTAGGAGAGAGTAGTTCTAATAGAAAGGCAAATGTTCTCATAATAAGTGCTACAACAGAAAATCCAGATTCTAATTTACTTCAAACATTTAGAAGACGTATACCAATGGTAATAAATTTACCTAATATGAGTGAAAGACCGAAATCTGAAAGATATGAAATAATAATAAAATTCTTTGAAAGAGAAGCAAAAAGAGTAAATAAAAACTTTATAATAACTAAAGAAGTGATGTGTGCACTTATGAATTATAAATGTACTGGGAATATAGGGCAGTTAAAGAGTGATATACAAGTAACTTGTGCTAGAGCTTTTAGTAAGGCAATATTTTCTAGTGACAAGGTAATTATAGATTTAGATAGCTTAAGAGATTATATAAAAAGTGGATATTATGATTGTAATTGTGAAGATGAAAAGTATTCTGAGTTTTCAGTTGAAGATATATATATAGATATTAGTGAGTTAGTAAGTGGAAAAAATAGAATTTTGTCTGATAATGAGATAAGTGAAATATACAATTATGCAGAAAAAGAATTGAAGGTTCTAGAAAGTAAGTGTTTTTCAGAAGAAGAATTAAAAAATGCATTTATAGAAAAATTAGATAATAAATTTAATGCTATTAAAAACAATAAAAACTTGTCTGATAGAAGAAGTCGAATAGATTGGGGAGGACAGTTAAAAGAATACACACTAGAGATAATGGACAAAGTAATTGTATTTATTAAAGAGCAATTTAAACATGTAAATCAAGGGTTGTATTTAGCTTTAGCGATTCATATTGAGCATGCTATAGATAGAATAAAAGATGGAAAAACTATAATAAATCCAAGTTTGGATAAGATAAAAGCATCAATGCCAATGGAATATGAATTATCCAGATATGTAATGGGAATAGTGGAAGATTTAACACAAGTTACATTCCCAGAGGATGAACTTGGATATTTAGCATATTATATAAATAAATTTTGTTACAATGAAGAAAGTATAAAAGATAAAGTAAAAGTAGTTATAGTTACACATGGTAAGGTTGGAATTGAAATGTCTAATGTTGTAAATCATATCCTTGGTATAGAATGTACATTGGGTATAGAAATAGCACTTACAGATTCACCATCAGAAGGAATAGAACATGTATTAGAAGAACTTAAAAAGATAGAAGCACAAAAAGGAATTTTAGTTCTAATTGATATGGGTTCTTTAGTAATCCTTGGTGATGAGGTTGAAAAAAGACTTGGTATTAGATGCAAGACTGTAAATAGGGTGGATACATTATTAGCAATGGAAGCAGGAAAATTGGCTACAATTGAAGGAAAAAGTTTAGATGGTATAATAGCGGATTTAAAGAAAAATAAAAATTATGCTATGGTAAACACAAATAAATTTAGTTATAGAAAAAATGAATATGGAAAGAAAAATGTAATTATTACATTATGTTTAAGTGGGGTAGGCACAGCTTTAAACTTAAAGGAACATATAGAAAAGCAAATTGAGGAATATGATGCTTCAATTGAAGTAAAGCCAATTGCTTTTTTAAATAACAATTTAGAAGATGAATTAAATGACATTGAAGCTGAATATAATATTATTGCTATTTGTGGCACAATTGATATAGATTATAAAAATGTACCTTTTATTTCTTATAATGAGGTACTTGGAAAAAATGGAATTAACAAGGTATTAGAACATTTAAATAATAAACAACCATCTTTGAGTAGCGATAATCAATTGAATAATTTAATACATGAAGATTTGATTTTATATGATTTTGAAGGAATCTCAAAGGAGTATATAATCGATACTCTTGTATCAAAGCTTGAAGAAGGTGGGTATGTAGACTCAAAATATATATTAAGTGTGTATAAAAGAGAGGCTATGGGAAGTGTTGTAATGGCTTCAAAAGTTGCTGTACCACATGGACTTCCAGAAAATGTTATAAAGCCAGCAATAGCTATAGCAAGATTAAATAAGCCCATAGTATGGGACAATAAATTTATGGTAGATTTAGTGGTACTACTGGCACTTAAAGAAAATAATAAGAAAGAAATACGAAGCTTATTTTCAAAGATTAATGACCAACATACTTTAGAAGTTTTATTAAATACTGAAGATAAAAACGAAATAAAAAAGATATTAAGTTAACTAAGTATAGAAAAGATAGACACAAAAAATTTGCTTTAGTATAAAATTTAAAATTATTTAATTGCTAAGTAGTTAATTACTTGATATAAGGCTAATTCTATGAAATTGATTTATATGATTTTATAGGATTAGCCTTCTTTATTGATAAATAGAATATATAAACTATTTTAAAACTAAAATATAGAAGATATAATAAGGATAAGTTATTATGTTAAAAAATTACAGAGTGGTCATCATAATTATTTAGAAAATAATTTCATACAAGAAGATGATAAAAAGCCTGTTTTCTAAGGGAAGAATCTCAAGACAAGTACATTTCAAGTAAAGGTTGATGAAAGTGGAACATATAAAATTACTGCTACAGGGAAGAAAACTAAAGGAAGTGTGAGTTTTATAAAAAATACTGATTGATGAAAAATGAATAATCCTGCAGGTAAACATGGACATTTTCATTGTTATTGCAGGATTTATTGTATATTTTAGAGATTTATATTTTCTAAATATGTGCTACTTGATTTTATAACATCTATACATGCTTTCACCACTTTTGAATGAAAACTTAAAATAAACTTTATCATTAGAAAAATCTTTTTCCATAGCCACTAAGTCTTGTTCTTCTCCAGCCTTTCCACCAGTTCCAACTAAAAACACATCTTTTTCACTATCTATTTCTTGAACTGACCCCATATATTTGTAGTAGTCATTTATGTTATATGAGTGATATTCAGTAACTTTTTTATTTTCTTCATCTAATTTTATTTTAATAACTCTTGTAGATTTATTTTTTACACCATTATCATATAAAGTTATATATCCATCATCTGTAATTCTAGCATTATGTTGTCTTGAGAACTTTTGATTATCTGTTAAATCAAACTCATCACCCAATCCTCCTAAAGTCCAAATAATTTCTCCTGTTTTTCTATCTAATTTAATAACTTCATCTAAATTTCTAAATGAGCAGATTAGATTTCCGTCTTTTGGGTCGATAGTCATAGAATTAAAATGTACATAATCTAAGGATGTATCACTTTTTTCGCTAAAATTATTTTGTTCAACACTTTCTGCATATAGATTTTCATGGTCAATGCTTTCCCATTGCCATACAACTTTTCCATCCTTTATTTCTTGTAATACACTATTTACTACATAAGGAGAATTTCCTTTACTCAATTTTGAAGGAATATTTGTCGCCTTAGTCTTTTGATAACTAGAAACAATATAGTGATTATCATCTATGTATATAAAGTCATGGTTTTCTAACTCAGTACCAGATTCTATGTTTTTACTTTTCTCCATAGTAATTTTATTTATTTCATTATAATTTTCATCTAATATTACAAGATATGTTGGTGAGTATCCAACAGAACTTATTCGCTTTGTTGAGTCTTTATCTTGAAGTAAATATCCATATCTAACTTTACCATCATCTGTAGTTATTTTTTTAAAATCAAAAGGATTTGATTCGACTTCCTTGTAAAAAATTATATTTCCTTGGTTATTTAATTTAAATACAAAATTATGTTCTTCATTGTGTGTAGTAAGATAATAATCACCATCATAAGGGCTGTTTGCAGTAACAGTATACTTTGGAAAATCTTTTGAAAGAGAGTTTATATAATAATTTCTATATGAGTTTTCACCATTATACATTACAGATATTTTTACCTTAGAAGAGCTGTTGATTTCTTTCAATTTAAAAGTAGATTTATCATTTACATTAATTTCTTTATCATCTATTTTGACACTGTTTACACTTTTAGGATTTTTTATTGTTATACTATTTTGATTTGTTGAATTAAGTTGCTTTACGTTTTGACTATTAAAAATCCCTTCCTTAGATAGTGTTACATCATAACCATTTACAGTTATATTAAGTGTTTTTTTCGAATTACTTTGAGATGCAAAGACTTGTTTTACGAAAATACCAGAAACAAATAAAATACTACATAAAAATACTACCTTTAATAAATTTTTTCTTTTCATTCTTAATCCCCTTTTCATATTAAGTTTTTTATATTTTCATATTGATTTTATTATATAAATAAAAACATACTATGAATTTAATTATGCATAACGTGAATTTTGCTAGACAATTACATGAAAATTCATTCACAGTAAAATAACTAAACAATAAATATGAAAATTAATGCTATTTGGATTGAATAATTTTATAAAATAGCTAAGAAACAGAAAAAACCATTCATAAAAAATAAAAAAACCATTCCTGTAACAAAAAAAACCACGAAAATAAAAAAATATATGGATAGTTAAGTGCTTAACAAGTAAAAATTAAAATAAAAATTAAAAAAAATTTATCTATGAAAGTTGGCTAAAATCCTACAATTGAACATTGTTTTTGGGAAAATGTTTTCTTTTATTTCACAAAAAAAGCCACTTTTTGGCACGGTATATGCTTTATATAAAGACAAGAAAACAAGATATGAGATAAGAGCAATTAGGAGGTGCAAATATGGAGTTTATAAATTTTGTAAGTGATAAAGTTATAAACCTTAAAATGGATTGTAAAACAAAAGAAGATTTCTTTAAGGAAATACATAATAAAGTTTTTGAATTAGGCTTTGTAAAAGAAGAATTTGGAGAAAAAATACTAGGAAGAGAAAATGTATTTCCAACAGGCTTAAACTTAGGTGATTATGGAGTAGCAATACCACATACAGATGCAGAATATATTAAAGAACAATTTATAGCAGTCTGTACTTTTAATGAACCAGTAGTATTTAGTTCTATGGAAGACCAAGATGAAAAAGTATCTGTAAATTTGGCTTTCGTTTTGGGGCTTAATCAACCGCACAGTCAATTATCTGTATTAACAGAATTGATGGGGATTATGCAAAATAAAGAATTAGTTGAGAAGCTAATGGATTCTACTGATAAAGAAGAAGTTTTAAAGACAATAAAGTCTTTATAAAAAATAAAAGAATAAAAAGTACTAACAATAAAAATAAGAAAATAAAAATTATTAGGAGGAAATAAAAATGAAAAAAATATTAGTAGCATGTGGAGCAGGAATAGCAACATCAACAGTAGTTTGTGACAAGGTAGAAAGATTAGTTAAAGAAAATAATATACAAGCAGAAGTTATACAATGCAAAATAGCTGAATGTGCAACAAAGCAAGATGGAGCAGATTTAATAGTATCAACAACTATATTACCAACAACTTATAATATACCAGCAATAAAAGCAACAGCATATATAACTGGAGTAAATACAGCAGCATTAGATAAGAAAATACTAGATGCTTTAAAATAATCCTAGCATAAATAAATTGAAATCATATTTAAAAAACAGAAAAAGGAGGATTTATAAATGGATAAATTATTAGCAGTAGTACAGTATATTTTAAATATGGGACCAACAGTAATACTACCAATAACAATTGTAGTCTTAGGAATGATATTTAGAATTAAGTTTACAAAAGCTTTAAAATCAGGTCTTACAATTGGTATAGGGTTTGTGGGTATAAACTTAGTTGTAAACCTATTAACTTCAACACTAGGGCCAGCAGCTCAAGGAATGGTTGAGAGATTTGGACTTAATTTAACAGTAATAGATGTTGGTTGGCCAACAACAGCATCAGCAACATGGGCTTCACCAGTTGCACCAATATTAATACCAGTTTGTTTATTAGTAAACTTACTATTATTATACTTCAATAAAACAAAGATATTAAACGTTGATATATGGAATTATTGGCACTTTATAGTAGCAGGTGCAGTTGGATATATAGTAACAGGAAGTTATATCTGGGCTATATTCTGTGCGATATTAATGGAATTATTAGTACTATTTATTGCAGAAAAAACAGCCAAGAATGTTCAGGAGTTTTATGATTTGGAAGGTATAGCATTACCAACTGGTTCAACAGCTTCATTTGCTCCACTTGGATATTTAGTAGGTAAATTTGTTGAAAAAATACCAGGAATAAATAAAATACAAGCAGACCCAGATTCTATACAAAAAAAATTCGGTATATTTGGTGAACCAATGATGATGGGGATTATACTAGGGATAATACTTGGAGCGCTTGCTGGATACGATGTAGCAGGAATATTCAATGTAGGTATATCAATGGGTGCAGTAATGTTACTTATGCCTAGAATGGTTAGAATATTGATGGAAGGTTTAATTCCAATTTCAGAATCAATAAGAGATTTCTTACAAGCAAAATATGGAGATAGAGAACTTTATATAGGTCTAGATGCAGCAGTAGCAACTGGACATCCAGCAGTTATATCAACAGCTCTTATACTTGTTCCTATAACTTTATTCTTAGCAGTTATATTACCAGGAAATAAAGTTTTACCATTTGGTGACTTAGCAACAATACCATTCTATATGGCATTTATAGTATGTTTTAGAAAAGGTAATATAGTTCAATCAGTTATAACAGGAACTATAGTAATAGCTATATCACTTTATATGGCTACAAATTTTGCAGATGTTCATACGCAATTATTACAACAAGCAAATATGATGCCAGAAGGAACAACAATGGTTACAAGTATAGATACAGGTGGTAACTTACTAAAATGGGGAATATTGAAATTATCTCAATTAGTTTCTTCACTTGGAATATTCTAATATTTAGTTAATAGAGATTACTCTTTTTTAGTAAAGTATGCGAAAATTTAACATTTAGCAGCTACTAGAAAAGAGTAATATTTTTTATAAATTTTTAAAAAATACAAAATACAAAAGGAGGAGATTTATCGTGAAAGCAGCAGTATTACATGGCACAAATGATATGAGATTTGAAGATATAGAAATAAAACCATGTGAAAGTGATGAAGTAAAAATAAAAGTTATGGCAGCAGGAATATGTGGGTCAGATCCTCCAAGAGTATTAAAACATTGGAAATATCCAGTTCCAGCTATACCAGGGCATGAATTTTCTGGAGTAATTGCAGAAGTTGGTAAGGATGTAAAAAATGTAAAAGTTGGAGATAGAGTAGTTGCAATTCCTTTTATACCTTGCAATGAATGTGAATATTGTAAGAGAGGGTTATTTTCATTATGTGATGACCATGGTATGTTAGGAGCTAAAACTTTTGGAGCTTTTGCAGAATATGCAAACATAAAAGCTACAAATGTTTTACCAATAGGAGACATGGATTTTGAAGATGCTGCTATGATAGAACCACTTGCAGTTGCTATGCATGGAGTACTTAATATAGGTATCCAAGTTGGAGATACTGTAGCTGTAATGGGTAGTGGAACAATGGGTCAACTAGTAATACAAGGACTTAAGATAGCAGGAGCTGGAACAATTATAGCAGTTGATATATCTGATAATAAATTAAGAGAATCAAAAGAATTAGGTGCTGATATAATAATTAATGCTAAAGATGTAAATCCAGTAGAAAAAATAAAAGAACTTACTGGTGGAAAAGGTGTTGATATAGCACTTGAATGTGCAGGTTCTAAAATAACTCAGGAACAATGTTTACTTATAACTAAAAAGAAAAGTAAAATAGGATTTTTAGGAATAGCATATTCAGATATAACTTTATCTGAGGAAGCATTTGAAAATATATTTAGAAAAGAACTAGAGTTAAAAGGTTTCTGGAATTCTTATTCTGCACCATTCCCAGGACAAGAATGGACTAAAGGAATCACTTTAGTTAATGAAGGAAAAATAAAATTAAAAGAAATGGTATCTCATAGATTTTCACTTGAAGATACTTATAAAGCATTTGAAATGATAAGAGATAGAAAAGAAGAATTTAATAAGATATTAATTTTACCACAAGGGGTTGAAAAATAAATGAAGGCAGTAGTTAAAACTAAACCAGGTTATGATAATGTAGAAGTATTAGAGGTAGAAGAGCCAAAAGCTACAGGAGATAAAGTTAAAATAAAAGTAGAATACAGTGGTATATGTGGTTCAGATATACATTCATTTAAAGGTGAATATGCAAATATAAAAGCTCCAGTAACTTTAGGTCATGAATTTTCTGGAATTGTCGTAGAAATTGGTGAAGATGTTAAAAATATAAAAGTAGGAGATAGAGTTACATCAGAAACTACTTTTGCAACTTGTGAAAAATGTATATATTGTGCAACTAAAGACTACAATTTATGCCCAACTAGAAAAGGTATTGGTACTCAAGCAGATGGAAGTTTTGCTGAGTATGTATTATCAAGAGAGGAAAGCATACATGTACTTCCTGAAAATGTATCTTTATTATCAGCAGCTCTTACAGAGCCACTAGCTTGTTGTGTTCATGCAGCTCTTGAAAAAACTACTATAGAAAGTGATGATACAGTATTAATAATAGGACCAGGGCCAATAGGTTTATTATTAGCTCAAGTTGTTAAATCTCAAGGTGCTACAGTTATAATGTCTGGTGTTACAAAAGATAAAGAAAGATTAGAAATAGCTAAAAATCTTGGAGTAGATAGAACTGTAAACGTAATGGAAGAAAGTCTAGCAGATGTAGTAAATGAAATGACTGATGGAAATGGAGTAAATAAAGGATTTGATTGTTCTGGATTTATGCCAGCAGTTAATGAAGCTTTAAGATTACTTAGAAAGAAAGGAACTTTCGTACAAGTTGGAATATTTGCTAAAAAACTAAATGAAATGGATCAAGAAGCAATAATTCAAAGAGAGTTACAATATATTGGAAGTAGATCACAAAAACCAAGTTCTTGGATTATAGCATTAGATTTAATGGCTAGTGGAAAAGTAAATACAGAAGCATTAGTTACAAGAACTGTTGGTTTAGACGAATTTAAAGAGGGTATTACAGCTTTAATGAACGGAGAAGAAATAAAAGTTGCAGTAAAATCTTAAAAAAACATTTGTATTATTTTAAAAAAAATTGTAAAATCTACTGTAGGATAAAAAAATGTAAGGTCTTAAAAAATAACAGGAGGAAAAAAGTATGAGCACTCTTAGAGATCATTCTAATAATATTAGAAAAAACATAATAAAAATGGTTGCAGAAGCTAAAAGCGGGCATCCAGGTGGTTCATTATCAATAGCTGATATGTTAACAGTGTTATATTTTGATAAAATGAACATATGTGTAGAAAATCCAAAAATGGATGATAGAGATAGATTTGTTCTATCAAAAGGTCATGCAGCACCAGCTTTATATGCTACATTAGCAGAAAAAGGATTTTTCCCAGAAGAAGAATTATTGACACTTAGAAAATTTGGTTCTAAGTTACAAGGACATCCAGACATGAAAAAAGTAGCAGGAATAGATATGTCTACTGGTTCTCTTGGACAAGGTTTATCTGCTGCAAATGGTATGGCGCTAGCTGGTAAATTAGACAACAAAGACTACACAGTGTATACTATATTAGGTGATGGAGAAATCCAAGAAGGTCAAGTATGGGAAGCTGCAATGACAGCATCACATTATAAATTAGATAACTTAATTGCATTTGTTGACTTAAATGGATTACAAATAGATGGTTCTAATGAAGAAGTAATGAATGTTAGTCCAGTAGATGACAAATTTAAATCTTTTGGATGGAATGTAATAGTAATAAATGGACATTGTTTTGATGAAATAGGAAATGCAATAGATGAAGCTAAAAAAGTTACAGGAAAACCAACAGTAATAATAGCTAAGACTGTAAAAGGTAAAGGTGTTTCATTTATGGAAAACAATGCTGCATGGCATGGAACAGCTCCAAATGCAGAACAAGCAGAACAAGCATTGAAAGATTTAGAAGGAGGTCTATAGGAATGGGAATAGCAACTAGAGAAGCTTACGGACAAGTATTAAAAGAACTTGCAGAAAATAAAGATATAGTAGTATTGGATGCAGACTTAGGAAAAGCTACAAAAAGTATATCATTTAAAGAAGTTGCCCCAGATAGATTTTTTGATATGGGGATAGCAGAAGGTGACATGATTGGTACAGCAGCAGGTCTTGCTACTTGTGGAAAGATACCTTTTGCAAGTACTTTTGCAATATTTGCAGCAGGTAGAGGCTATGAGCAAATAAGAAACTCTGTAGCATATCCAAACTTAAATGTTAAAATAGCAGCTACTCATGCAGGAGTAACAGTAGGAGAAGATGGAGGAAGTCATCAAGCTATAGAAGATATATCTTTAATGAGAGGTATACCAAATATGGTTGTATTAAATCCAGCAGATGCTTTAGAAGCAAGACAAGCACTATTTGCATCTATTGATTATAATGGACCTGTATATATAAGATTAGGTAGAGCTGCAACTCCAGATGTAAACAGTGAAAACTATAAATTTGAAATAGGAAAAGGAACTGTTTTAAGAGAAGGCTCTGATATAACAGTAATAGCTACAGGAATAATGGTAGCAAAAGCATTAGAAGCAGCAGAAGAACTTGCTAAAGAAGGTGTAAATGTAGAAGTTGTTAATATATCTACAATAAAACCTTTAGATGAAACATTAATAAAAGAAAGTGCTAAGAAAACTGGAAAAGTAGTTACAGCAGAAGAGCACAGTATAATTGGTGGTTTAGGTTCAGCTGTATGTGAAGCTTTAGCAGAAACTAAAGATGTAGTAGTTAGAAGAATTGGTGTTAAGGATGTATTTGGTCAATCAGGTACACCAGCAGACTTATTAAAACATTACGGATTAACTACTGAAGATATAGTAAAAAATATAAAAGAATTATTATAGATGTAAATATCATTGAATAATAAATTGATTTGATATAAATCAATTAAAGCTGTCTTAAAAATAGAAAGAAATTTCTACAATGGGACAGCTTTATTTTTACGATAATTGTAAAATATTATATAAAAAGGGGTGCTTTTTAATGAAAATATCTATTGGGTGTGACCATGGTGGTTACGAGTTAAAGGAATTTATAAAAGAAAACTTAATTAATAAAGGTATAGAAGTTGAAGATGTAGGAACAAATTCAAAAGAAAGTGTAGATTTTCCAATATATGCAAAAAAAGTAAGTCAAAATGTTCAAAGTAAAAAATCAGATTTAGGTATACTTTGTTGTGGTACAGGAATAGGTATGTCTATTGCCGCAAATAAATTTAAAGGAATTAGAGCAGCAGTTGTGTCAGATTGTTTTTCAGCCCAAGCTACGAGAGAACACAATAATACAAATGTACTTTGTTTAGGGGAAAGAGTTATTGGAAAAGGATTAGCAATGAGAATTGTTGAAGAATGGTTAAATTCAAGTTATAATGGAGAAAGACATGCAAGAAGATTACAAATGATTGATGATATAGAAAATGAAAACTTATAAATAATGAAAATTTATGACTAAGGAGGAAAGTTATGTCTATTATTTGTGCTTCAATAATGTGTGCAGACCAAATGAACTTAAAAAAAGAACTAGAAGCTCTTGAAGAGGCTGATGTAAAATTGCTTCACTGTGATGTTATGGATGGAATATTTGTCAAAAACTTAGCCATGGGACCAGAACTATTAAAGTCAATAAGCGAAAATACAACTATACCTTTAGATATTCATTTAGCTACAGAAACTCCAAATAAGTATATTGATATGATGTCTTATATAAAGCCAAAGTATATTTCTTTTCATGTGGAATCAAGCACAGATGTAAAAGCTGATATACAAAAGTTGAGAGATTATGGAATAGGGCCAGTGTTAGCAATAAGTCCCCAAACTAGTGTAGATAAAATAGAAGAATATATAGGTTTAGTTGAGGGTATCTTAGTAATGACAGTAAATCCAGGATTTGCAGGTCAAAAGTTTAATCTCTCTGTTTTAGATAAGTTAGATAAGCTTACAGAGATATTAAAAGATTATGATAATCCTCCATTTATAGAAGTTGATGGAAATATAAATAAAGATACTATTAGACTTATGAATGGCAAAAAAGTCGATATATATGTTGTTGGTACATCAGCTTTATTTAATGACAAGCCTCCAATTTCATATAAAGAGAAGATAAGAGAGCTAAAAGAAAGTATAAAATAGTTAATAATAAAATTATAAAATTTGTATATTTAGATAATGTAAATTTTAAATAAGTTAGGAATTTTATAATATTTAATAAAAATTTTAATTGAGTAAGGAGAATGTTTATGGGTGACATATACAAACTGCAAAATGGGACAGATATTAGAGGAATAGCATATAAAAATGATTCTAAGGAAGTTAATTTAACTGTAGAAGAAGTAAAAAAAATAGCTAAAGCATTTCATATTTGGTTAAAAGAAAAAACTAAAAAAGACAAAGTAACTGTTGCAATAGGAACTGATTCTAGAATAACAGGGAGTCAATTTAGAAACACTGTTATTGAAACTTTAATCAATGATAATTGTAATGTAATTGATTGTGAGATTGCTACAACACCAGCAATGTTTATGACAACTATTATGGATGGATACCACTCTGATGGGTCAATTATGATTACAGCTAGTCATTTACCTTATTACTACAATGGATTAAAGTTTTTTACAGAAAATGGTGGTCTAGAAAAAACAGATATAAAAGAAATGTTGGATATAGCTGTTAAAAATGATAGTGTACAGTCTGAAAGAGTAGAAAAAAAAGGTACAGTTGTAGTAAAAAATTTAATAGAAGATTATTCTAATTTATTGATAGATAAAATTAGAATAGGTGTAAACTCAAGTAAAAACTATGAAAAGCCTTTTTCTGGACTTAAAATACTAGTTGATGCAGGAAATGGAGCTGGAGGTTTTTTTGATGAAAAAGTTTTACACATCCTGGGAGCAGATACAACAGGTAGTCAATTTTTGAACCCAGATGGTATGTTCCCAAATCATATACCAAATCCTGAAAATAAAGAAGCAATGGAAAGCATCTGCAAAGCCGTATTAGATAATAAGAGTGATTTAGGAATAATATTTGATACAGATGTAGATAGAGCTGCTATTGTAGGTAAAAATGGTAAACCAATAAATAAAAATGCTCTTATAGCTGTTATATCATCAATAATATTAGAAGAACATCCAAATACAGCTATAGTAACTGATTCTATTACTTCAGAAGGTCTTGCTAAATTCATAAGCGAATTAGGAGGAAGACATCATAGATTTAAAAGAGGATATAAAAATGTAATAAATGAAGCTATAAGATTAAATAGTGAAGGTGAAGAGTGCCATTTAGCTATAGAGACATCTGGACATGCTGCTTTAAAAGAAAATTATTTTTTAGATGATGGAGCATATTTAATAGCTAAAATTTTAATAAAAGTTGCAAAACTTTCTTTAGAAGGAAAGACTATAGAAGAATTGATAGAAAACCTTGAAGAAGCAAAGGAAGAAAAAGAAGTTAGAATAGGCATCAATAAAGAAGATTTTAGACCATATGCAGAAGATATATTAAAAGAATTAGATTCTCATATTAATGATGTTGATGGATGGTCTGTTGCACCAAATAACTTTGAAGGTATAAGAGTTAATTGTAATGAAGCAAATGGAGATGGTTGGTTTTTACTTAGAATATCATTACATGAGCCATTGTTAGCTTTAAATATTGAATCAAATAAAGTTGGTGGAGCAGAAGAAATTTACTCTGAATTAAAACTTTTCCTAGAAAAATATGACTTAAAAGGTCTTTAGGATTAATAAAAAGCATATACTTATATTAAAGAATGGATGTAAATTTATACCTAAGATTACAAATATTACAAAATTGTAATCTTAGGTAACAGATATGTAACTGATTATGGAAATTCTATGTGATATTATAAATACAGAGAGATGAAATACATGATGATTTATAGAGAAATATAATTTAAAATGTATTAATATCGCACTAAAAGGTATAATCAAATAAATATGTAAATATAAACCCCAACATTTAGAAAGAGACCTCCAAGGAGGTTTTTTTCTTGTTTACTCTTAAAAAGCATAAAAAATAATTATGTATAGATATAAAATTTTTTCTTTAAACAAATACACAATGTCATTATATAATAACTTTATTAGAACGATAAGGGGATAATAATATTATGTTTAAGGACAAATATGTTGAACGTGTTGAGCAGTTTATAAATGCATATTTTGTAGATAGGGATGTGAAAAAATGTATGTCTTTTTTTCACAAAAATATATGTTGGATTGGTACTGGAAAGTTTGAAGTAGGGAATAGTATTGAAAAAGTAGAGTATTTATTAGAAGAGTATGTAAAACAATCACCAGATAGTTTTATTTTAGAAAAGTTATGGTTAGATAGTAAAGAATATTCAAAAAATTTACATGCTGTATTTGGAGAGTATCTAGTTGGTAAGAAAACTAAAAAAGGTTATAATTTTCAAGTAGAAATAAGAATAACATACTTATGTGTTGAATGTGAGGGAGAAATATTAATAAGTAGTGTTCATACTTCTGTTGCAAATGATTTACAAAAAATAGGTGAGTATTTTCCGATAAGTTTAATGGAAGCTGAAAATGATAATTATGGGCATTTAGTGGGAGATGAGGTTATAAGAGTGATGGCCTACATCATTCAATCATTTAGAGATTACTATTTATTTGCTGGTAGATACGGTGGAGATGAATTTATTGTTTTGACAGAAAATATAGAAAAAGCAATTCATATTGAATCTAAAGTTCATAATAGTCTACTTAAATATAAATTTAAAGACCTTGACTATAAAATAACTGTAAGTATTGGAATTTCTTAATGGATAGACTTTGACTCTTTTGAAGCATTTTTAAGTGAGGCAGATAAAAAACTATATAAAGCTAAAAAATCAGGAAAAAATAAGACTATATATTAGAGTAAGTATATAAGTATATTAAAAATAGTTTTATGATTTTAATAAGGTTGTAAATTGCAAGTTAACCATTTATAGCATGTAATTTAAAATAAAAATTATTTTGAAATTTACAACCTTATGTATTTAATATTAATTAATTTTTTTAAAAGAAAGGGCTACTTTAAATAAATCAGCATCTATAATTATTTCCATAGCTGCATTTTGTAGTTCAATTATATTTTGAGAAATTGATAAGCCCAGACCGGAGCCATCTGTATTTCTTGATATATCACCTCTTCTAAATCTTTCTATTAATTCTTCTGGTTTTAGATTTAGTTTATCATTTGAAATATTTTTAAATGTTACTATTATATCTTCATCCTTTATAAACATATCTATGTAAACTCTAGTATTTTTCATAGAGTATTTTAGTATATTGCCAATCAGGTTTTCAAATACCCTCCAAGTCTTTTTTCCATCTATCATAGTAAATACAGATTCTTCAGGTGTTTCTATTATAAAATCTAAATTACTGTTTTGAATTTTATCTTCAAGTTCTACTATACTTTGAATTAAGAGCTCTTTTATATCAGTTTTTGTTATATTAAATTCCACATCACCACTACTAAGCTTAGAAGCTTCAAATATATCCTCTATTAATAATTTTAATCTTTGTGATTTTTTATCTAAAATATTTATATAGTCGTTTATTGTTTCTTTATCAAAGTCATTATTTTTTAACATATCAACATAGCTTAATATAGATGTAAGTGGAGTCTTTAAATCATGAGATACATTTGTTATAAGCTCTGTCTTCATTCTTTCACTTTTTATATTAGCATCTACAGCAGCCTCAAGACCATCTGTTATACTATTTATGCTTTTGGATAAATCAGATATTTCATCGTCTCCTATCACTTCCAACTTATATTTTAGATTTCCATTTTCAATATTTTTTATATTTTTCGAGATATTATTTATGTAATTAAACTTAGTAGATAAAAAGTTGTATATAGAAGAATAAGAAATTATACTTACAAGTGTGAATAAAACCTCTATAACTATTGCCTCCGCATAATATACACGCATAAATAATACTAAAACTATGTACTGAATAATTGCTTGTATAACTATAGAGATTAAAAAAGTTATAGCTAGTTTCTTATTTATAGTTTTTCTATTATATATGCTAACAAGGTCTGAAAAGAATCTATATGTTATAGACATATCTTTTGGATTATAGCCACCATGTTTTATATTTTCATATATTATATAAATTACAGATAGAATAAGAAAATTAAATACAATTAAATTGGCATTGTAGAACATTTTAGTATTTGTAAATATGTAAAATCGTAATACTAGAAGTATTAAAATTAATATAAGTATAATTTCAATTTTTATCTTAGAAAAGAAAGTAATAATGTTTTCTAAGAGTTTAACTTTCTTTTGGCTATTTTTTTTATATAATATAAGAAATAACACAGATAATAAACAACTTGCTAATGTAATACCTTCACAAATAAACTTTAAATTTGCTTTTGGTAAGGATAAAGGCGTACCAAAATAATAGAAATAAGGTATAATCTCCTCATTATAGAAATAATTATACTGATTAATATCAATAAAGTTATTATTTAAATCGTATATTGTTTCAAATAATGTAGAAAAGGAGAGAAATAATAGTAATAATAAAATAAATTTTGCTCTTGAATCATTAATAATTAAGTTTTTCAATTTTGTAACCAATTCCCCACACCACCTTTAAATATTTTGGTTCTTTTGAGTTTACTTCAATCTTTTCTCTAATTCTTCTAATATGAACAGCAACAGTTCTTTCACAGCTATAAGCATCTTCATTCCAAACTTTTTCATAAATCTCATGAGAGGAGAATATTTTTCCTTTTCGTGATAGGAGAAGAGCAAGTATTTTATACTCAAGAGGTGTCATTTTAACTTCTTCACCATCTAAAGAAACTATTTTTGTATCTGTATTTAGCTCAAGACCTCCACTTTTTAAAACATAATTAGTATCGTTTGAGCTATTTGTATTACTAAAGTCTCCTAAGTTTATATATCTTCTAAGTTGAGATTTTACTCGTGCAGTAAGTTCTAGTGGATTAAATGGTTTAGTTATGTAGTCATCAGCGCCCATATTAAGACCTATAATTTTATCCATATCTTGTGATTTTGCATATAGAAGGATTATAGGAATATTCTTTTTTTCTCTTATTTTGAGTGTAGTTTTAAGACCATCTAAATTAGGCATCATTACATCCATTATTATTAATTTAATATCATTTTCAATTAATATATCCAAAGCTTCTAAGCCATCGTATGCTTTTAAAACATTAAGATTATCAGGTCTTAAATAGAATTCTATAGCATCTACTATTTCTTTATCGTCATCTACGACCAATATATTTTGATTCACTTTATTATTCCCCCTCGAAATTTTATTTTTAATCAATCTTTATTTTATACTAAAAATTGGTTTCAGAAAATAGTAAGTATATTAACTGATTAGCTCTAAAAATATATTAACAAATATAAATAACAAAGGAGTTTCATAATTATTAAGAATTTATAACAAATATTTATTTTAAAATAAATATTTGTTATAAATTAGGGGTGTGGAGTATAGAAGGAACATTTTTATCATTTAATAATTTATCAAAAGACTTGTGGTCAGATTTATAACCAATACCTTCTCTGCATTCTGATTCATCAATAAGTTTGTATTGTTCACACGCATTTTTTACTTTTTCATAATCCTCAATAGAATGAGCTTTATAAACTATTTTGTTGTTAAAACTTATTTCATGAGCAAACTTAGGTTTTACAAAGTATTTGGCATCTTTGATTTGACCAGAGTTATACAGACCTTGAATGACAGAGCCATTTTTTATATGTTGTAAATGGTCATCTAACTTATAAGTATGTGCTATATGGGTTACACTTTTAAATTTTTTTTCAAAAGTAATTGCAATTTCTTCCATAGAGTTAAAATTAGTAGTACCATTTACATTTTTTTCTGGCAATATTATTATATTTTCTCTTTTTACTCCTAGATTATTAAGAGAAGCTAAGAATTCTCTATTTCTATATTCTGATTTTTGGCTATCTGTAAGAGTTTCATATTTTTTATATCTATCGAAAACAGATATACCACATCCAGTAGATACTAAAACCACAAATACATGATTTTTTCCTCTTTCTTTTACAGCGTTTACAATAGCACTGCCAGCCCACAATACTTCATCATCTTGATGTTGAACATAGAAAACAACATAATCTTTAAATTTTCTATGACTATAATTAATATAGCTATTAAAACCTGTTAAAATCAAGCATAAAACTAAAATGATAGATAAAATTCCATACTTATTTATAGTAAACTTCTTGTTTTTAAGAGTCATTTAATCATCTCCTGAAAAGCTGTCTTAGTTATATTATCAATCAAAGTATTAAAAATTATTTCTTAAAAACTAAAAATTATAGAGTAGATTAATGGAATAAATTTTTTTTGTGCTAAAGTAAAATTAAAAAAATTTTATATATAAGTAAGAAAAAAGAAGGGATGGTTTAGATGGTTGATATCCTATGATTGCCACCTTTGGATTATCAAATTTATTTTTTATAAACTTAGGAAAATTCTTTTCACATATTTCTGGTTAATTATTTTTACAGTGAATAGTTTTATCTATCATATTGAGATATTTTATAACAGCATTTAATGACGCTATAAAAATGCTTCTATCTTTAGTATATCTTCTATCTGCATCATTTTAGACAAGTGATTAACCCTTTTTTCATTGCTTTAATTTAGTGCGGTGTTAAGTATTTAAACTAAATTCAAAGGCGTAGATTTAGTATTATTAACGCCTTTGAAAATTTAGATACTGTTATAATTTTGTTTGTTTATACTCGTTTATATAGTATACTAGTAAAATAGTATTAACATTAATTACACAACGATTTTAATTGTGCTTTTAAGAATAATGTTATATTTTTAAATATAGTTCTTTTATCAAGGTCATTTACATATATATCTTCAATGCATGAATCTACAATAAATTCCTCACATAAATCCACTTCTATGTCTAATTTAGGATTATATCTGTAACCATTTATTGTAACTATTGGTTTTCCAGGTGGTGAAATAACTATTCCTTCTTCATATGTCAAGCATTCAAATTTGGCATATGGAATTATATATGCTAAAAATGGTACTTCATAATGTGCAGAATGAACTGATTGTTCATCTACTAGAGCAGTATATACTATTTTCTGTTTTAATAAGCCATTCACTATTAGTTTTCTTCCATTTAAGCATGTTCCTTCAGCATTTTGTAGTATTGTAAATGCACTAGTATTTTCACAATCAATTGGTATTCTACTTAAACTTTCAACAAGTACAATTAATACACCATTTTCTCCAATTAATATATCAAATGAAGGTGTAATGATATTATTAATTATTGTTTGTAAAGTTGTTATTAATATTTCTATTAATGGTCCTTCAAGTGTACTAACTGTTTCAAATATATCATTGATAACAATTTGTATAGATTTTAGTAATCTTATTAAATCGTCTGCTCTACATATTATAGAATTAAGAGATTCGCATACTATTCTTGCTATATCAGTTTGAATTGTATTTAACAAATCATCAATATCAAATAAAAGAGAATTTACAGATGGTTGAACTAAATCTAGTAATCTTTGTAGTTTAGCTAATAAAGGATTTATAATCTCGCCTAATCCAGGTATTAAAGGTATTGCATCCTTAATTGTTGATATTAAATCATTTATTCCACCAATCAATGTATTAATTGTTGTCTGTATATTTGTTTCTAGAAACTCATCTAATATAATTTCTATTCTATTCAATATATCTAAGCTAATATATAAATTATATGATTTATATGCAAATGGAGTTTCTATAAGTTTTACTGAAGTAATTGTTGCGCTTGCATAAACTTGATCTATATTTTCTATATCAGGTTTTAATCTTGGGATGGGAAGTATCTCAGGAATTGAAATCTCTGTCCAATTTAAGTTTTCCTTTTTACATCCATTCATATTTAATTTTGATACATCACATATACCTAAAGTTTTGATATTAAAGTCACATTCACAAGTTTTTTTATTACATCCCATTTTTATTCCTCCTCATTTTATTTAAATTACTTAACATATTTTTGATGCCTTTATAAAAATAGTTGTATTTTTAAAGACACTTCTTTCTGATAATACACATGCATATATATCCTCTATATATGCTGTTATCTTAAATTGTTGGTATAGTGGTGTATTTTTGTCTATTATTATAAATACTGAAAATGGTATATTAAAATGTGCAGAATGAACTGATTGTTCATCTAGCGCTGCTGTATAGATTATTTTTTGTCTTAGTAGTCCTTCTATTATTAATTTTCTTCCTGTCAAATTTGTACATTCTCCATTTGGTATAGTTTCTCCTGGTATAGAGTTTCCATTACATGAGATGTATCCGTTTACCAAAGGTGTTTTTATTACTCTTTGAGATATTATATCTACACAAGAATGTACCTCTACTATATCTTCTATATTTGGCTTTTGTGATGGTATATCTACTGTTTCTGATACAAAAAACTCTGTCCATTTGTTTTTATCTTCAGGACAAGGGCATTGTAAAACTTTTTCTATTTTTGATTCTGGATAGACACCAACAATATTTAATATCTTATCATCGCAACCGCATTTATCATGGAATTGATAAGATGTGCCATTTGTATAATTAGAATTTAACATTTCCTCTACTCCTTATTTTTATAATTTTATAATGTATTTCTTGGTATTGCATATAATAATAGTGTTGTATATTTCGATATAGTTCTTGCATCTAATAGGCTTACAGACAAATCTTCTATACACGCATTTACTTGATAATCTACATCAAGTGAGTCTAATTTCATTAATTGTGTGGCATTATTAAAAGTAATTTTCTGTGGTATAACTATATAGCTTGAAAATGGTACATAAAAATGTGCAGAATGAACTGGTTGAGATTTTTCATCAGCTGTATAAGATATTTTTTGACACAATTCACCCTCAACAATAATTTTTCTTCCTGTAGAGATTTTTCCTTCTAAGTTTGGTATAAAATCACAATTAGCATCTAAAGGTGATACAGGTGTCTTCACTACTTTTGTTCTCAATATATTTACTGATACATTAACTGAGTTTATTTGTTCAATATCTGGTTTTTGTATTGGGATATTTAAGGTTTCTGGTATATACATCTGAAACCAATAAGGATATTGACTTATAACCTGTGTAACATCGTCTGTGTCACATAAACCACTTATATCAATTAAATCCATATTACAAGCACATGCATTACTATTCATATTTATCTCTCCTTATATAATTTATTGAAAGTTTTTAGCTCTCAATATAATCTATTTAAATTTCGACTTTTTGTTACAAGTTTTCGAATATTTTTATTTTTTTAGTCTTTTTATAACAATATATGATTTTATATCATATATAAAATGTATATAGAAACTTTAATCTCTATATAATTATAAAATTAAGGAGATGTTTATATGAATGAAAGTATTTTAAAAACTGGAATTACCCCCTTAGAAGATTATCCAGATAACAAATGTATGAAATACTATAAAGAATTTATAGAAGATGATATACTATGTGTTCCAACACAAAAACCAGATATAGAATGTATTAATGAAGTAAGTGTAAAGATATGCATAGAAGATAAGGAGATTATTAACACGATACTAGGGCCAAAATTAGTTATAAAAGGATTAAAAAATATTAAGATTATATATACTGGAGATAATTGTCAGCAGTCTCTTCATTCTGCACATTGGAGTATACCATTTTGTCAATTTATTTTGTTAAAAGATTTGAGATATGATAAGTGTGATAATATTATAGAAACTATTTTTATTGGAATAGAGAATATTTGTGTAAAACACTTTGATTGTAGAATGATTGATTTATCACTATTATTTATAATTTGTCCACAACTTCATAATTGTAATAATTGTAAATGTTGTAGAAGTTATTGTATGCATAATCCAAATTTATGCTATTACGATAATGATACCTGTTCAGATAGTTGTAATAATGTTACACCATGTAAATATAGTCTTGGGGATAAATATAATAGCAAAATGAGATACAAATAAATATTTAAATAAGAGACAATAAGTATATTTACATATATTTATTGTCTTTTTATTCAATGAAAGTAAGTTTCTATAAGAGAAAATTTAATAATCATTATAAATAGATATATAATAAATTAATATAATATCGTATTATTAAACTTTATAATTGTTACTATTTGAGTTAAAATGTTGGAAAAAATTATATATCAGTAAATTTAAGATAATAAAAAAAGACCTCAATTACATGTAAAAATAAGGTCTTTTTATGGGTTTCAAAAAAAGTAAAAATATTATAGATTTTTACTTATACAAAAGAAGTTATCTATTTTAGATTTTAAATCCATTGAGATAACTTCGTTTGTATTATAGTTTGCATCTTATTATAAAATATTTCAAATAGCCAAAAAATTATATTATTTGTATTATTTAATATATTTAGCTATCAAAATATATTAGATTAAAATAATATACTCTATTATACTTAACATAGTTTTTGAAAGCTTTTGTTTTTTATAAAAATAAGATTTTTAGTAGTTTCTATTACATTTTTTTGTATAGCATTGTTTTTTGTACTTATCAAAACATTCTTGTATATTATCTTCATAGTTGTTTATATAAGGTGAGTTTTCATAATAAACATTATAATAGTCACATCCATGATGTTCATTATGATTACATTTTTTTGAACCACATTTTATAAATGCAATAGCTAATTTAATTAGTTCATCAATTAACTCCTCTATTTGATCCAATTCTTTTTCTAAATCACAAATTAGACAATCACAGAAAGAAGATTTTACATCTTTTTCATCATTGCATGAAATACAATCACTACAGAATATTAATAGTATAATTATTTTAGCTATAATAGATATTATTAAAAGTATAATTTGTACTAATAAGCAAAATAATTTTCCTACTAAAAATTCACATTTATCATTACAGTTTATTTGTCTTATAGCTTCAGCTAAACACTCAGATAATCTAAAAGCTCTTTTTAATTCTTCTCTAAGTTTGCAATTTTTTACATAGTTAGAATCTATTAGAGATTCTAATTCTTCGGAAAGTTCATTTAATATGCCATTATCTAAATTGAAATTTAAATCTTTCTGAAAATCTAATTTAATTTTTGCATCAGATAAATCATAACTTTCGCCAACTAAAAAATATTTTATTATTCTCCATATTTGACAAGGTGTTAAATAAGCTCTTGTATTTGTATTTAAATATTCTTCTTTTGTCAATCCAATTACTAATTTCATTAAATCACTAGAACATGATTCTAAATTATTCTTATAATATTCTAAACTCTTTGTATTATCCATTCTTTACCACTCCTATACATTTATTAGGATAAATTCAATATCCTAATATATATATATGACTTGGGTACATTTATGATACAAATAAAAACAAAATTTTACATTAATATATATAAAAATACTATTTTTACTTGAATTATATAATTTTTTTATATTTTGTGTAAATATATGAATGAACATGTGAAAGAACTTTTATGTAATAGAGGTATAATAAGAGTATTGGATTCTATAAGTAGATTAAAAGAATTTTTACATAAACTAAAAAATCGTCCTGATAGCAATCAAGACGATTTTAATGAATAAATCATTACTTAAATTATTTTGAATTTGAAACTTCGCTCTAGACTAATAGATTGTAGTTTATTTTTTGTTTTTAATACAGATTCACATCTTTATCATATTGTACTTTAACAAAAAATAAAACTTTGAATGCTAGAAATATATTTTAGTTAATTTTTTAACAAAATATTATTTAAAAGTAGATAAAACTAAAAAGGGGGTTTTAGAAAATAAGGTTCATTTAATTATACTTACTTACTAATACCATCACTTGATGCAAACAAGATTCTACTACATTTTCTCCGTACTCTAGTATAAAATCATCTAACTGTGTATCTATAAAATCACAATAATCATATGAACTGCCAATATAAGCAGTTAACATATGTGTACATCTATCCATTTTATCTCTAAACATATATTATTATCCCCCTAAAAAACTTTCATAAAAACAAAAAGAAAAATATCTTTTTGGCAACTGGCTGACATAACTTATAAGATATTTTACAAGTCTTAGTCCCTATAGTTTTGCGTCACTAAATTTCTCTAGTTTTGCCGATTTAGTTTTATTCTACAACTACAATAATATAACAGAATTAGTTATTATTCAACATAATTATTTGAAAATTGGATAAATTTATAAATATGAACGTTATTTTACTTCAAAAAAATAAACTAAACGTATAAATTATATGGTAAAAATTACCTGTATCAATTGTGATTAGAAGCTTCTATTATTAATTTGAGCTAGACAGAATTTGAGGGAGTGACAAAACGTGGAAGAAGAAATATTAATAGAAGGGTTAGTAAGAGCAGAATTTGTGGTAATGAACTATCTATGGGAAAAAGGTTCCTTGATATCTAAAAAAGAAATAATAAGAGACATAAAGCAGATGTATGGATGGCATAAGAGTACTATAAAAATAGTATTAAAAGGATTAATTTGTAAGGATTTTTTAGCTAGAGAGATTATAAGATTTCAATTGCATTATAAAATAATAATAACTAGTGAAGAGTATGATATTTTTAATAAAAAAGTATTAAAATCTACTAAGAACAGAAAAATTATACATTCTCTTACGACGATACATAAGCCCGTGAGTAAAGAAAAACTAGATTATTTAGAAGAGTATTATAGGAATTTAGAAGAATAATTTAGTATAAATTGGAAATATTATTTATACAAATTTTCTTGTTTTAAAAAATTTGTTGATATAGACTTTATCTATATATAAATTAATAGTTTAAAAGATGAAAATGATAGGTAATTACATAATAAAAACAATGAAGGTATGAAAGTATAACTTTTTGTACCTTTATTTTATTTATTATTCTGAACATATTTTAAATTATTGAATAGGCTCACTTTTGATTTATATAAATTTTAGTAGAATATTTATATAATATAGATTGATAGGGAGAAAAACAAAACTTGTATAAGTGCCTAGTATCATAGTAAAATAAATACTTGAAACTATATTTCTTCCACCATTCTTCCACCTATGAAAAAAACTACTCAATAAGAATTAATATACATCAATTCAGCTTAATCTAATAAAAACACTTAAATTAAAGTAATTTGAAAAAAGCATAATTTAAATCAATTAATTCAAATAAACCTTAATTTAATGAAAATCTTAAGAAATATTTAAGATTTAGGATAATATTTTCTTAAGATTTATATTCTATTATATAGATATAAAGAAAAATTATAAAAATGTAAGATAATACAATATAACAATTTAGTCATTATTGAGAAAGGGAGTGAAAGATATTGTATAATAAATATAAGGATTATTATACAATAGAGGAAGTGAAAATATGTACAATATACTAGTAGTAGATGACGATAAAGAAATTGTTGATTCAATAGAGATATATCTTAAATCAGAAGGATTTAAAATACATAAAGCATATGATGGAATGAAAGCATTAGAAGTAATAACAGAAAATGATATTCATCTAATCTTAATGGATATAATGATGCCTAAATTAGATGGAATCAAAGCAACTGTAAAAATACGTGAAGAAAGAAATATACCAATAATTTTAATTTCAGCAAAAAGTGAAGATACAGATAAAATAATGGGATTAAACATTGGAGCTGACGATTATATAACAAAACCATTTAATTTATTAGAACTTGTAGCTAGAGTAAAATCAAACTTAAGGCGATATGTAACTTTAGGTAATTATGAAGATACATGCAAAGAAATTTTAAAAAGTGGAGCTCTAGAGCTAAATACATTGACAAAAGAAGTTAAGATTGATGGCGAAAATATAAAAATGACACCAATTGAATATAAGATAATTGAACTTCTTTTAGAAAATAAAGGACGAGTCTTCTCAATAGATGAGATATACGAAAAAGTATGGAATGAAGAAAGTTTTAATTCAGAAAATACAGTAGCAGTACACATTAGACGAATAAGAGAAAAGATTGAAATAAATCCAAAAGAACCAAGATTTTTAAAGGTGGTGTGGGGAGTTGGTTATAAGATTGAAAAATTTTAGCGGAAAACTTATGAAAGAAAAGAGTTTAATATTCAATTGCATTTTGATTTTAGTCGTTTTTACTTTTACACAAATATTAGGAATTCTTATATGTTTTAACTTCTTCTCAAGTAGCTTAATGTACTCTATGGGAATTATGCTTGTATTGAATTTTATTTTATATAAGATATTGACGATGTAGATGAGGTGAACAACTTGGAAAAATATAGAGCATTAAAGTTAGTAGCATTAATAATAGTATCTATTTCGTTTCCATTAGCTATACTATTTGCATCAATAGGATTTGCTGAGCCTAAACACAATATACAAAAAACTTCTACAAGTAGTGGAATTGTTCGAATATCTGATGATTTTTATGACAGCAATATATTTGATGAAAGTACAATACAAGAGATATTATACAATTTGAAACTATCTGTAAGTAGTGAAAATAACAAAGAAGAAAAACTGAAATTAAATGATATTTATTTTAACGCAGGAGGAAAGGGCAAAAATATTGCTTTAGACAACGATTATGGTTACTTTAATAATTATGATGAACTTGTAAATAATAAGCTATCATCTATAGAATATTTAAACTCTTTGAAAAATATAAAAATGTATATTAGAAATACATATACAGGAGAGTTTTATACTAACACAATATATGATGATTTAGATGAATTTAAGCAAAAAGTAAAGGGTTATTGTGATGTAGAAATAGTAGTAGGAGTAGAAAACGATTCTTATACTAAAAAACTAAATGGGAAAAAATTAAAATTAAATAATATCGATTTAAAACTGAATAGTATAGATGAGGCATTTAAAGCTTATGTATCCTTTCCTAAAGAACTAAGTATAGATGATGGAGTTGTATACAATAACTTTGAAACATTTAAGCAAGCTACAGAAAAAGTGAAATTATTTTTTGTAGCTAGTTTAGTTTTAGCTATTATATGTTTATTGTCTATGATATTATGTAAACGAATTAAATGTAAGGCATTAAAGAAAGACAATGTATTTTTATTAATATACAATAAAATACCTATGGAATTTAATGCAATAATAATAGTTATCTCAATAATACTTCTATTTATGTATGTTATTAATACATCCTATGATACTTATGTTATATTACTAATTTCTATAGCATCATTACTAATTTCAAATAATATATTTTTTATAACTGTTCAGTTAAGCTATTTGGAAAATAAAATGTGTATATTTAAATCAAGTGTTATAGTTAGAATGATTTTATGGTTAATAAAAACTGTAAGGGAGGTCATTAACGCTATAAAAAAAGTATCTTTAGCAAGAAAAGTTATTGGTATAGTAATAATATCTTTGGTTTTAATAATTATAATCAGCGCTCAAAGTGTGAGCCTAGGATTGTTATTTTCTATATGTATATTTTTAGGTTTTGCACTTTATATAACCAAAAGGCTTTCTTATTTGAGTTATGTTATAGAGGGTACCGAAAAAATAAAAGATGGTGAATTAGACTATAAGATAAAAATTAGTGGAAATGATAATTTTACATCTTTAGCAGAAAATATAAATAATATTGGAGAAGGTCTAGACAAAGCAATAGAAGAACAGGTAAAAAGTGAAAGAATGAAATCTGACCTTATAACTAATGTATCTCATGATTTAAAAACTCCACTTACCTCTATAATAAATTATGTAGATTTAATTAAAAAAGAAGATTCTATACAACCAGACTATATAAACGATTATATAAATGTACTAGAATCAAAGTCAAAGAGGTTAAAATTATTGATAGAAGATTTATTTGAAGCGAGTAGAGTAAGTAGTGGTAATATAGAGTTACAAGTTAGTAAAATTGATTTGGTACAACTATTAAGACAAAGTATAGGTGAGCTTGAAGAAAAATTGTCTAAAAATAATCTAAATATAAGACTGAATGTTCCAAATGAAAAAGTGTATATATGGGCAGATGGAAGAAGAATGTATAGAGTTTTTGAAAATCTACTGTCAAATATAGATAAATATTCTTTAGAAAGTACTAGAGTTTATATCGATGTTTATGAAAATGGTGACAATGTAAAGGTGGTTATGAAAAACATATCTTCATATGAGTTAAATTTTGACCCAAGTGAGATTATGGAAAGATTTAAAAGAGCTGATGAGTCAAGAAATACTGAAGGTAGTGGATTAGGGCTTGCTATTGCAAGGGATTTAGTAAATTTACAAGGTGGAAAATTCTATATAGAAATAGATGGCGATTTGTTTAAAGCAAATTTAGAATTTCAAAAATGTGAAGAAGAAATAAAGATAGATTAAAATAAAATTTCAAGATATAATATAATTTTTACAGAAAAATTAAGATATTGAAAGGTTTCCTATAAAACAATTATGTAGATACTTTTAAAGAAAGGAATACTTTTAATTAATTTTATGAGAATGTAGATAGATTTGTGTAAATATATTTTTTCTTATTCAATATTACTGGAAATTTTGATATGCTCCCTTTATAGTAGACAGTTGAAATAATAACAACTGATGCTATGAAGAGAGTATATTTTTATGTTACGAAAATCTAAAATAGATTTTGAAACAAAAATTAAACTAGTTGAAATGTATTGTACAATTAGCTATAGGAGATAGGAAAGTTGAAAAAATTTCAGATAAGTCTTTAAATCAACTATTTTCCATTGTATTTTAAAATAATTGTGCGTTTTCAGTTTTCTAATCATAAGAATACTCTTTTAATATTTCTGTATAAGCAAAACACTCTGTAATATGGTCGTTGACCATGCCTGTAGCCTGCATGAATGCATAAACTGTGGTTGAGCCGAGAAATTTAAAACCCATCTTTTTCAAATCTTTGCTTATCTTATCAGAAAGTGGAGTTGTTGCAGGTAAATCTTCAACTTTTTCCCAATGTCCCACAATAGAAGTATTATTTACATATCTCCAAATCATCTTATCAAAGCTGCCATGTTTATCCTTAATTTCAAGAAATACCTTAGCGTTGTTTATAGCTGAATTAATTTTCAAACGATTTCTTATAATGCCCTCGTTTGCCATGAGTTCGTCAATCTTTTTATCATCATAAAGGGCTATCTTATTTGGATTAAATCCATCAAATGCTTCCCTGTAGGACTCCCTTTTTTTAAGTATGGTTATCCACGAAAGCCCTGCCTGCATGCTTTCTAAAATTAGCATTTCAAATAGCTTATCATCATCATGTACAGGGCGTCCCCATTCGTTGTCATGATAATCTGTATATATTTGGGTATTTCCTGACCAAGCACATCGGATTTTTTCATTCATGTTATATTATCCTTTCTGTTTTATAAATAATCTACATTAATTCTGCCTTACAAAGATATTATACATTTATTCAACATCTCACACAATCAAATCTTTTTAATTTTAACTAAGGCTGGCAATAAGAAGCATTCCCAGAAATGGTACGTTTCCTACCTGCTCTTGTTGTTCCAAAATGATAATAACTGCAAGCTTATAAAATAATTTATATCTTTCTTTTAAAACAAATTCTCAATCGCCTTTATTCAAAGTTATTTGACATACATACAGTACGTATGTTATGTTGATGTTACCAAATATAAAGGAGATTATTTTTATGAAAAATAGTTTTTACCCTGTACTAATGTGCAATGATATAAGAAAAGAAGCAGATTTTTTTATAGAATTATTTGACTTCAGGGAAGTATTTAATAGTGATTGGTATATTAGCCTAAAAGACAATGATGACTTTGAGTTGGCATTGATTGATAGTACACATGATACAATACCTAAACTGTATAGAAAACAGTGTGAAGGCCTTATTCTTAATATTGAAGTTAACGATGTGAATACTGTATATTCAGAAGTAATTAGTAGAAAAAAATCATCGCTTTTGTTAGATATAAAAAATGAAGAATTTGGTCAAAGACATTTTATTATTGAAACTCCAAGTAAAATTTTGGTTGATATTATTCAAATAATTCCGCCATCAAATGATTATCTCGAAAATTATAAGAAATCAGGTAAAGAAAATGACTAAAAATAAAAAAGAATTAGCATCTATAAACACTACAAAAAATTTGATTGCTATTGCACGTAATCATTTTTCTACGTATGGCTATGAAAAGACCTCATTAGAAGCTATCGCAGAAGAAGCTAATATGACTAGAGGTGCAGTATATCACCATTTCAAAAATAAAAAAAACCTATTTAAAGCAGTTTTAAGTCTTGTTCAGTATGAAGTTGGACTAAATGTAGAAAAAGAAGCTATGGCATCTGAAGATATATGGGAACAGTTAATTTTAGGTTGTGTTGGATTTGTACAATCAGCTACTTTAGACTCTAACAAAAGAATATTATTAATCGAAGCACCTAATATTATAGAGTGGACAGAGTGGAAAAAAATGGATAATGACAATTCTGTTTTACTTTTGGAAGAACAACTCTTAATTGCACAAAAAAACGGAAAATTAATAGAGTTTGATATTCATGTGATTTCACATATGATTTCTGGTGCATTAAATGATTTATCTATTTTTCTTGCAGAAGCCAATACTTTAGATAAAAATCAAGTTTATAAAGCGATTTCTCATTTACTGAAAGGGTTTAGAAAAGATGGCTAAGAAAGTGAAAGACTACTATGACATTGAATATGTAAACTTCTTAGCTGAAAAAATAAAATCAGTATATCCAGAATTTATTATTAATAAGTTCTTTTCACTGATAAAACCAACTATTGAATTATTAGAATTCAATGAAAGGCAAGAGTTATTGGCAAATGCTTTAAAAGAGTCTATCAATTTAAATTATTCGGAGACTATTAATGTTTTTGAGAAAATACTAGGTCCAGAGTTAGAAGGTAGTTTAGGCATGTTTACAGAAGGTTATTGGTTATGGCCTATTGGAAAGTATGTAGAGAAGTTTGGTGGAGAAAATTTTGAAGTAAGCACAACTTTCAGTAAGGAGTTAACAAAAAGATTTACTAGTGAATATTGTATGCGTACCATAATAAATAATTTTCCAGAACAGTCTATGGCTTTGCTTTTGGAATGGAGTAAAGATAGTAATAAAAGAGTTCGTCGATTAGCTAGTGAATGTCTCAGAATACGATTGCCATGGGCAAAAAAAATGTATGTTGCCTTAGACTATTTTGATACTTATTTTGAATTATTGTCTAATCTAAAAGATGATACAGATAAAACAATTCAAAAGAGTGTAGCAAATAATCTAAATGATTTATACAAAGAAGATAAAGACAAATTTGAATTAATTATTTCTAGTTGGCAAACAGAAAATATAACAAAAGAATGTAAATGGATTATTAGGCATGCTTCAAGAACAAAAAATAAAAAGCAAGAAAGTTATTCTAATATTAAAGTCTAAGGGTATTAGGAGGAAGTGTTTTGTGGCTGATGGTAGCAACTTTTTTCTTTTTTATATTGTTGGTCTTTAGAAGTCTTTTTGTTGGAATTTTTAAGGATATTCATCATTTTAGAAGAGGGAAATTCTCAAAATGAGCAATCAATAAAAGAAACAAATGAAAAAGGGTAATATGTAAGTAAGAAAATGGCAGGATGATATCTTTCTAATGAAAAAAGTGTAATTAAAAAGTAGTTATAAAAAAACTCTATAAGAAAATTGTATTTTTCAACATGTTTTCTTATAGAGGCAAACATATATTGTATGTAATAACTGATAATCAATCTAATATCTTAAAAATATATTGGATTCATAAATGGTATTACAAGTTCTGTGACCTCTCCATCTGCATCAAGACCCCAATATCCGCTGTAAATACCATCGCCCATACCGCTTGTGAACATAATTAATTTGTAGAATGTTTGTGGTAATTGCCAAAGTAAGAAATTGCCACCTTCATTCTGTACATTGGGGTGCATTTCATAGCTTTTTTGAAAAAGTGTTGCAAAATAATCATTATATTTGTTTTTGTCTGGGTTTTCACTTTGCCATTTTGTGATAAAATTACTATACTCTTTTGCAACTTTTGCGTCTGAAAAACAGGCTAATCCTGTATCTACACCAAAGAAAGTCCATGCTCCTGCTTTTCCAAAATCTTCGGTTTTCTTTCCCTTTGGCATGGCAATTTCATATTTGATAGGTTTTTTGTCATTGATAATTAATCTTGCTGCTACAATTCTAAGTCCTGCAATTTTAGAATGGCAGATAGAAATTTCTACTGAATAACTTCCAACAGGTATTTTTCTTTCTAAATAAGTCATATATTCACTACCTAAATACGCAAGAGGGTCTGCAAGGACAATTTCTCCACTTGGGAAATCTGCTTTTCCTATTATGAATGGTTCCAGTTTCTCACTTTTTTGAAACAATCCTTGAAAGAATTCTATTGAATAGTTTTCCTGATTTAAAAATTTTAGGTTCTTTTCAAATGCTATTTGTGCAGGATGTTTAACTTGTTCTCTAATTTCTTTTCCTGTATTTGTATCAATAAAATATTTTCCGCTTTTATCAGAGTGAAACTCTAAATCAGTTCCTATTGGCATATAAAAAATATTCAAAGCAGTTGGTTCAATATTAATAAGTGTATTGAAATCTACAACTTCCATGTTCTCAGGATTATTTACATACTCCTGTGTATCCTTATCACCAAAAGCAATCCATCCATTTCCAAATTCACTATGTTCTCTAAAAAGCCACTTTAGTTTTGATGTTCCATTGAGAATCGATTTGCTGACAATACAGCCACCTGCACCAGTAATATACTGTTTTATTTCTGATTTTTCGACTTTTGTTTCTTTTTTATTTTCGCTAAATAATTTCATGTAAATTCTCCTCATCTTTTTAAAATTTTTTTGATAATCAACACAATAGATTCTGGAAGTATTTTACTAGTCTTTCAACTTGTATGGTAATAATTGTATTTGATTGTATAAAATCAGTACAGTACTATTTATTTAAGTAGACATAATTTGGGGATTTTTTATTCGGTCTAGCTTGTTTTTTGAAAAAATAATATGTGTCACTGCCATATTTTTTTAAAAATACTTTTTAGTATCGTATATCTTTTAGATTAGAGTGAAACTGTGCAAAATTATAAAATAAGGTAAAATCGTGTGCAATTATTTGGTATGGCACTATGTATGTAAAATATAGATAATAAAATTAAGGAGGCAGTATGAAGGAAAGGGCTAAAAAAATATTAGATTTTATTATTAAAAATAACAATGTAACATCACAAGAACTACAAGAAAAGTTCAATGTATCAAAGAGAACTGTTTACTATGATATCTTAGCTATAAACGAAGAATTAGGGAAAAGAGGTAATATAAAAAATATAAAACACAAATTTATATTTGAAGGTAACTTAGGTAATGTAAGAAAAATAATTTCGGCTGAAGAAGATAAATTTTTAGATAGTGAATATAGAAAAACTTTTATATTGAACAAAATATTACATGATGAAAAAATATCAATAGAAAAACTAACAAATGAAATGTTACTTTCAAAAAACACAGTAGTACAAACAATAACCGATATAAAAAAGTATCTTCAAACAATGGGACTAAAATTAGAATACAAGGGAAAGTACAAAGTAATAGGTGATGAATATGTTATTAGAGAACTTTTCTTGCTACTTACACAAGAAAATGTATTAGAAATTAATTCTATAAGTAATGAAGTAACTAACTTTGATACAAAGGGATGCATAAATCTTACAGATTACTCTTTATTAAATTTAACTAAGTTTACAGAGTTTCTAAATAAAAGAATAAGAGTTGGGAAAACCTTGTACTCTTATAAATATCTAAATGAAGCTAAAAAAATTAGTTACTTTAATAATTGTAAAGACCTTTTATGTGAAGAAGCTAATGAAAATGAACAAGCCTATGTGTGTGCTTATGTAAGTTCACTTCCTAGTTTAAATAGTGAAGTTAAGGAAGATGTTGTCGAAGCATATGTAGATAAACTTATAGACAAGTTTGAAGTAAATACAGCAATAAAATTAGAAAGTAAGCATGAGTTTAAAAAAAATATTTTAAGGCACCTGCATTCTTCTTACAATAGAATAAGATTTAAGTTTCCTATTAGCAACCCTATGCTAGACGAAACTAAGTATAAACATAAGTCACTTTATAAGATTATAAAGTCAATTATAGAAAATGAAGAAGAGTTTCCTGTATTTGAAGGTATAAGAGAAGAAGAAATAGGATTTATAGCAGCATATTTTGGAGGATACTTAAGAGGTTCTAGAGATAATGGTCTAAGAAAAAATAAAGTCTTACTAGTTTGTCCTAATGGTCTTATGGTATCAAAGAGTTTGGAAATACAGCTATACAAATACATACCAACTATAGAAATAGTAGGTATAGTATCTATTAAGCAACTAAAAGAAGTAAATATATACTATGATTACATAATTACAACCATAGACATACAAAATGTAAGTAATGTAATAGTTGTAAATCCTCTTTTAACAACATCAGACATTCAACTACTTATGAACAAACTCATAAGTGTAAAAGAAAATGAGAAGTATTTCAATCTTGAACTGATAATACAGGCTATAAGAAAAAATGGAGTTATTAATAACGAAGAATCACTAAAAGCTGACTTATTAAACATAATACATAAGATAGATGAAGGAGAGATGTATCAACCAATGTTAAAGGAATTAATTAATGAAGAGAGGGTCAACATAATAAGAAGTGTTAAAGACTGGAAAGAAGCAATAAAAATAGCCTCAAAACCATTGTTAGAAGACAACTCTATTGAAGAGTTGTATATAGAAAATATGATAAAGTCAGTTGAAAAGTATGGACCGTATATTGTTTTAGCTGATAGATTTGCTCTACCACATGCAAGCTCTAAAGAAGGGGTAAACAAACTTGCCATGTCCTTACTTATAGTAAAAGATGAGGTTGATTTATTAGGAAAGCCAGTGAACATATTTATGGTACTAGCTGCTATAGACAATACTACTCACATCAGAGCATTAGCATCGCTGTCGGAGATGATGTATGAAGAAGAAAATATAAAAGTAATAATTAATGGAGACAAAAGCTCAATACTAGAACTTATAAATAAACAAAATTAGGAGGAATTTAAAATGAAAATATTGGCAGTCTGTGGATTTGGTGTAGGTTCATCAATGGTATTAAAAATGACGATACAAAAGGTTCTAAAGCAGTTAAGTATAGAAGGGGAAGTAGAAAATACAGATATAAACTCAGCTAGAGGGGCTGATTGTGACTGTATATTTACAAGCCAAGAATTATTAAATGAATTAAAAGGAACTTGTAATGTACCAGTATATCCAGTTAAGAAGTATATGGATTTAACAGAAGTTACAGAAGTTGTTCAAACTTTCTTAAATGATAAGAAATAGTATAAATTTTAAAAAGTAAATTTAAGTTAACCGACATAAACTAAAAACTTACTAAAATTAAAAATAGTAAGAAAGAGAGGGGGAATTTAGTGATAGAAAACTTAAATAGTTAACCTATCACTAAAAAAATAATGCTTGATTTTATTTCAAATAATATTTTACGTAATCCGTCCATGCTAATTGGATTAATAGCAGCGTTTGGCCTTATACTACAGAAAAAGAAAGCATCAGATGTTATAAAGGGGTCATTGCTTGCAGCTTTTGGCATAATAATTATGGAAACTGGAACAGGGATGTTAGTTAGTTCAATAGCACCGATTAATGGAGCTTTCCAAAGTATAAGTGGTGGTGCAGTAACAAAAGGTTTGAGTGATGTTACTTTTACTGCAAGTTATGGAGGAATTATAGGTTTATCAATGTTTATAGGTCTAGGCCTTCACTTAATGATAGCCAGATTTACACCTATTAAGACAATCTTCTTAACAGGTCACATGCTCTACTGGTTCCCATTTATATTTGTAGCATCAGGAGTTGAAACTGGATTAGATGGTGGAGTATTAATAGCTTTTGCAGCAGTATTATCAGCACTTTACTGGTCAATAATGCCATGGTTATTAAGAAAATATGTATTTGACGTTATTGGAGATGACTCATTTACACTAGGACATCCATCAGGTTGTTTAGCACTTATATCAGGATTTGTTGCTAAGTTAGTAGGAAATAAAGAAAAATCTACAGAAGATATAAACATACCTCAAAGTCTGTCATTCTTTAGAGAAATATCTATAAGTGGTGGAATGGCAGTATTTTTAATGTTTATAGTGGTTGGAATAGTAATACCAGATGCATTTAAAGATACTAATGAGTTTATTGGAACATATGCAATAAAGCAAGGTCTTTCTTTTGGAGCAGGTCTTATAATAATGCTTCATGGGGTAAGAATGTTAATAAATCAAATAATGCCTGCATTCCAAGGTATATCAGAAAAAGTTGTACCAAATGCACTACCAGCTTTTGACTGTCCAATACTATTTAACTATAAGCCAAATGCTGTATTAATAGGATTCTTAGTTGCCATGTTAACATCTACAGCTATGATTTTAATATGTAACTACTTTAAAGTATTTAACATGTTACTTATACCACTTGTTATAACTTCTTTCTTTGAGTGTGGAACAGCATCAGTAATAGGCGAATCACAAGGTGGTATACGTGGAGCTATAATAGGTACAGCTGTAGCTGCAATATTTATGGTAGCTTTGGTAGGAATATCTGCTGTAATTTACTCAGGAACTATTCAAAATTGGATACTAATATTTGGTGGTAACGACCTTTCACTATTTGGTATAATCAGTAAGTTTATAGGTTCATTATTTGGAGGAGTATTATAAACATGGAATTTAAATACATAAATGAGATAAAAAGATTAATTGATATAATAGAAACTGAAGAAAAATCCAATATGGAAAACGCAGTACAAATACTTGTTGAGGCAATAAAAAACAAAAGTGCTATATTTTCGTTTGGGGCTTCACATGCAGGAATACTAACAGAAGAATTATTTTATAGAGCAGGTGGCTGTGTTCTTATAAATCCAGTGTTTGCAAAGTCTCTAATGTTAGACACAGCTCCTATAACTCACACTAGCAAGATGGAAAGACTAGAAGGATATGGTGTGGCTCTAGCTGATAAGACTCCAATTAAAGAAGGAGATATAGTTATAATTCACTCAGTATCTGGTAGAAATCCAGTAAGTATAGAATTTGCTATGGAAGCTAAAGAAAAGATGGCAACATTAATATGTATAACTAATTTAAGCTACTCAAAGAGTGTATCTTCAAGACATTCTTCAGGAAAAAATCTTTATGAGGTGTGTGATTTAGTAATAGATAATCATGGTCAAAAAGGAGATGCCTGTGTAGAAATAGATGGTCTAAATCAAAGAGTTAGTCCAACTTCTACTGTAATTGCAACTACTGTGATGAATTCTATTATAGCTCAAGTTACTCAAGAGTTAGTTAATAGAGGGTTAAAGAATCCACCAATTTTTTATAGTGCAAATATAGATGGTGGAGATGAGTTAAATAAGAAGATTTTTGATGAATATAAAGATGTAATTCACTATGAGTATTAAGGTGAAGAAAGTATTTTAATAAGGTCAAAAATGTCTTAATAATTATATAAATAAGTAGCATCGATTAAAAGCTGTAGGTAAAATCTACAGCTTTTATTATTTGGTAATACATCGAATGAAGATAAGTAAGAACCTCTTTTTTATTAATTAAAAGCATTCCTTATTTATTTTATAGTATAAAATATTAAATTATTTAATTTCTATAATAAATATATTTAATTGTTTTTAAGTATATTAGTATCTAATTTACATTTATGAATTAATCTTTTTATTTGCTAGTTCTAGCTCTAAGTTTTTTATAAAATTATTAAACTCATCTGGTTGTCTTTTTCCAAATAAGATTCTTACAATAACTGAATTAATTTTTCCAAATATATTTCTATCACTTTCACTTTCAGTGAAAATAAGTTTTGTATTTTCTAAATCAATGTGTATAAGTTCATATCGAGTAACAAAACTTTCTCTGTTATTGCTTGTTTTTATCTCATATATTCTATTCTTCTCAAAATTAGTTATTTCAACCTTAAATCTTTTATTATTTTTTTGTTGTACAAATGTACCTACTGCCCTTTTCTCATTAAAATTAGGGAAATTTAGTCTTGCAGATTTTATAAATATATTAAATATATCTTTTGCAGAGTATTTCAATAAAGCTTCAGATTTAAATGTTTTCATATTATTTTCCTCTCTGTGTGTAATTTTAATACTTGTAAATTATTTTTATAAATAAAATAGTATAATATGTCATATAAAGTCATATCTAAGTTAGAGATATGATTAAATTACTGTGTATATGAGCGTTTAATAAAATACTACTATATCGAATTAAAATTTAAAAACAGAAAGTGTTAAAAGCATAAAGGATTATAAATTTTTTTGTTGAGTAGATATATAATATTATATCTAATTAAATAAACTTTTCAATCCTAATTTTATAACTAATTTATATGATAATCTATATTATGAATTATAATATTATCAATCAAAAACAGTTAATACATTTAGTAAATTACTAAATGTACAAAAAGTAAATGTTTATCAAAATGTATGAATGTTTATGAAAACGTAGTCATGTACAAGTGTTGCAAAGAAAAAAAGTATTAAAATAAGTATGGCACGATAGTTGCTTATATATTTATCAAGAAAGGAGTTATCAAGCATGGAGTTGAGAGATAAACTTGTAAACATTATAAATACAGAAAATAAAAAAGACCCACTAACAGATGTTCAAATAGCAAAGTTTTTAAATACAACTAGAGAAAATATAACTAATCTAAGGAAAGAACTCAATATAAGTAATTCGAGACAAAGAAGATATCCCTATTTAAAGTCAGCGATTTCAGCAATATTGCAAAACAGTAAGGATATTTCTATTTCAGAAATTACCAGAGAGTTGATGACAGAAGGATTCAATATATCAAGAAGAGTTGTAGAGGAAATATTACCTAAGGAAAGTATAGAAATGGAAATAGTAGAGGTAATTGAAGAAAAATCAAGCGACCCGTTTGAAACTTTGATTGGAAATAAGGGAAGTCTTAGAAATGCTGTAGAACAAGCAAAGTCTGCTATATTGTATCCTCCAAAAGGTCTTCCCACTTTAATTGTAGGAGAAAGTGGAGTTGGTAAGAGTTTATTTTCTAAACATATGTATGAGTTTGCAAAGAAAAAGAAGGTAATAAAAGAAAATTCTAATTTTGTTGTATTTAACTGTGCTGATTACAGTGATAATCCACAATTATTGTTATCTTTATTATTTGGATATAAAAAAGGCGCATTTACAGGGGCTGAATATGATACACCAGGTCTTGTAGAAGAAGCTGATGGAGGAGTTTTATTTTTAGATGAAATTCATAGATTACCTCCAAAAGGTCAAGAAATACTATTTTCTATTTTAGATAGAGGCAAATTTAGAAGATTAGGTGAAACTAATGCTGAAAGAAAAGTAAGCATGATACTGATTGGAGCAACTACTGAAAACGTAGAGACTAATTTATTATTGACATTTAGAAGAAGAATACCAATGCTAATAACATTACCATCATTACATGATAGACTGTTAAAAGAAAAAATAGACCTTATATACAATATCTTTCAACAAGAGTGTAACAGAATAAATGCAAAAATATTTGTAGATAAAAATGTGATTGAAATACTTGCATTAAAAAAGTTTAGTGGAAATATAGGACAATTACAAAATATGATTCAAGTTCTTTGTGCAAGAGCTTTTATGAAGTTTATAAATTCTAAAGATGAAGATTGTGAATCAATAGTAGTAGTAGATATAAATGAAGTTTTAAAACTTAAGGATTCTTTCAAAGATGCTGCTTTTCAAGAGGTTGAATACACAGAAATAAGAAAGTATTTAAAAAATGCTATATTTATACCATTTAATTTAGAGGAATCTTCAATAAAAGAAAATGTTGTGAGTGATGAGTACATATTACCAGAGGATATATATAAAACAATTGAAAAGAAATATTATGATTTAAAGTCTTTAGACATTGAAGATATTGACATAGAAAATATTTTGTGGACTTTTGTTTTAAATAGATTTGCTGACATAAAGTTTAATCTAGAAAACGATGAAGAAATCTTCTCAATGAGTGATTTAAATAGCTTTGTAAGTGATAGTCTAGTAAAACTGGTAAAAGAGCTAATGAATAATATAATTGAAAAAAATACTAATTTAGAAGTAAATAAAAATGCATTTAAATATCTAGCAATACATTTAGAAGAAGCAATAAAAAGGATTAAACTAAATCAAAAGATAATAAATGTAAACTTAGAAAAAATAAAAATAGATTTTTCAAAAGAATATGAAATAGCAAAAAACTTTGCAATTAAAATTGAAGATATAAATGAAATTAAGATTCCAGAAGATGAAATTGGATTTATAACACTTTATATAAAATCAGCCCTAAAGAATGAGGTAAAAAAAGATAAAGTTGGATTAATAATAATCTCTCATGGTCGTATAGCTACAGAAACTGTAAATGTTGTTAAAGAGCTTTTGGGAGTAAAATTTCCTGTGGCTATAGATATGCCTTTAGATGAAAAACCAATGAATATATATAACAAGGCAGTGGAGTTGTCAAAAATAATTGACCAAGGAAAAGGAATATTATTTCTAGTTGATATTGGGTCACTTACAAATATAGGACAAATAGTAAATAAGAGAACTAACATAAATACTAAAACTATTGATAGAGTAGATCTTTTAATGGCATTAGAAGCAACTAGAAAAGTTTCTATGGGAGATGAAGAACTCGATGAAATGTTTTTTTCTCTTGTAAAAGATAGGATGGGATATAACTATGAACTGGAAAAACACATAGATAAATCCAATGCAATTGTGACTTTATGTCTTACTGGAGAGGGAACCGCTAAGTACATAAGTAAAACATTAGAAGAAAAGTACAACAATACTAAATGTTATCAAATGAGTGCTTTGGATGAGAATATTTCCTATAAAATTGAAAAATTAAGAGAAAAAAACAATATATTAGCCATTGTTGGAACAATAAATCCCAAAATACCGGGTATAAATTTTATTCCATACAATAAAGATGTTTTTAAAAACCTAGATATATATCTTTCAAAAAAACAAGATGATAGTCAAATTAAAGGATATGGAAGAATGCTTGATGATGATTTAGTAATATTTGAGCCTGATATATATTTTAAAAAGGATTTACTAGAATATGTATGTTCAATTCTTATCAATAAGGGATATGTGGAAAAAGATTATTTGGATTCAGTTCTTCATAGAGAAGAAATGCTTCCAACATATTCTAAAGGGGCTACAGGTGTACCTCATGGAGATTCTTCTACGGTAAATAGTACAAGATTTGTTTTTATTAAATTAAAAAACCCTATTGACTGGGGTGTTGGTAATGTGAATTTTGTATTTATGCCAGTTTTTAAGACTAATGATAAAGATATTGTTAAGAATGTTCTTGAAATTTTAAAAGATGAAAAGTTTATGAATAGTGCTAAACAGTGTTTTGATAAAGAAGGTTTTAAGAAGATTATATTTGATAAATTTAAAAATATATAGATATAGCAACAATTTGAGAGGAGTTAGAGTAATGAATGTAGATTTAATATCATTAGGCTTAGAAGCTAATGATTATGAAAGTATTATCAGAGAATTAGGAAATAAAATGTATCAAAAAAAATATGTAAAAAATACATATATAAATGCAGTTTTGGAAAGAGAAAAAACATTACCTACAGGTCTTAATATTGGAGAAATGTGTGTTGCGATTCCACATACAGACTCACAACACGTAAATGAATCTAATGTAGCTGTAGGAATATTGAAAAATCCAGTAAAATTTAATTCAATGATAGACCCAACAGATAATTTAGATGTAGAGCTTGTATTTTTACTAGCAGTAAAGAATCCAGACTCTCAAGTAAAATTATTAAAAGATTTAATGTCAGTTTTTCAGAATATAAAGCTATTAAGAGACATAAAAAATGCATCAACAAAAGAAGAAGTAGCTGAATTGTTAAATTTTATAGAAATATAATGACAAGATGTTTTAGAGGTAAATAATAGAACATTAAAAACTTAAAACCAGTATTAACTTCTGAGCAATTTAATTTATATAAAATAAAAACTTAAATATAATATTAGGAGGAAATTATTATGAAACAATTTAATGTATTATCAGTATGTGGTTCAGGAACAGTTACATCATCAATGGTGGCAGGTAAATTAAAAGAAGTCTTAGGAGATAAAGGAATATCTATTACAACTACAGAGGCTAGACCAACAGAAGCATTAAATTTGGCACAATCAGGAAGATTTGATTTTATAACATTTACAAGCCCACTTCAATCAGGTGATTATGGAATACCAACTATAAATGCATTTGCTTGTCTTACTGGTATAGGAGAAGATGCATTCTTTGAAGAAGTTTTAAAGGTTATTGATAGTTTAAATAAATAGTGTTTAGAGTATAAATTATAGTATTTAAATCAATAATTTAGATACTATAATAGACTACTATTCAAATAACTACTATCAAAATAAATTTAATTAAAGTGACATCATTTAAGAATTTATTAGAATAAAAAATGACAACGAAAAGATATTTATTTAGACGTATTTAATTAATTTGATAAATGTTTAGAAATAGGAGGATAAAAGATGTTAACATTTATGAAATCTATAATCGATACATTTGGTTCTGCAATTATAGTTCCAATTATAATATTCATAATAGCAAAAATATTTAAAGTAACTACTAAGAAATCGTTTCTTTCAGCTGTATATGCAGGTGTTGCTTTGCAAGGTTTTACATTAATATTAAATTCATTTACACCAATAATAACACCAGTAATTAATAGAATGGTAGATAGTACAGGAGTAAATTTACCTGTGTTTGATGTTGGTTGGCAAGCTACATCATTAGTTGCATTTTCAACAAGTGCAGGTATGATATACTTAGGTCTTGGAATATTATTGCAAACTATTTTATTTTTAGTAAAGTGGACAGATGTATTCCAACCATCAGATTTATGGAATAATTATTCTTATATGGTCTGGGGAGCAATGGTAATAGGAGTGACAGGCAATTTCCCTTTAGGTATAGGATGTATGGTCTTGTTAAACTTATACAGTTTATTAATATCAGAATTAGTTGCAAAGAGATGGTCTAGTTATTATAGATATCCTAATTGTACAATAATAGCTATGCACAATGTTGAAGCTTCTGTCTTTGCAGTATTTGCAGACCCTATATATAACAAACTTGGACTAAATAAAATAAAGTTAAACCCTAAAGAATTAGAAAAGAAACTAGGATTTTTAGGTGAGCCGATTACTCTAGGTCTTTTCTTGGGTATGTTTATTGGTATACTAGGTAATATGACTAGAATAACTACTATGGAAGCTTGGGGAGAAATAATGAAAGTTGGTATATCTACAAGTGCTGTTATGGCAATATTCCCAAAAGTAGCAAGTATGTTTGCTCAAGCATTTGCACCTATAACAGAAGCAGCTAGAAAGATTATGCAAAAAGCTGGAAATCGCGAGTGGTATATAGCAGTAAATGATGCTGTGGGATATGGTGAACCTGCAACTTTAATATCAGGTCTTATCTTAATTCCAATAATGCTTGTAGTAGCTATGATACTTCCAGGTAATCAAGTATTACCAGTTGTAGACTTACTTGCAATTCCATATATGGTACAAGGTTTAGTTGCAGTACATAATGGTAATATACCAAAAGTAATAGTTTCAGGTATAATATGGTTTGGATTAGGATTATATATATGTACATCTACAGCTCCATTATTTACAGATATGGCTACAAGTGTAGGTGTTGCTATACCAGCTGGAGCTATGCTTATAACAAGTTTCAATATACTAGGAAAACCTTTAATGGGGTTAGTGTTCTTTGCATTCTTAAGTGCAAATCCACTTTATATAGGATTAGCAGTTGTAATTTACTTTATCCTATGGGCATTATTTAGAAAGAATAAAACAAGTATACTTGAATATTTAGAAAAACAAGCACTTAAAAATGTAGCAGAAGAACCTGTAGTAGCATAGTTTAAGTTTATTAAAATATAATAATACAATAAATTAAGAAATCTATAGTTGATTTTATAGAAGTGTCAGAGATTATCTGAAAAGCTATAAATGAAATGTAGATTTCTTTTTATTTTGATAAATATTAGGATTCTGTTTTATTGCACTCAACTATCAATTTTATGGATTTTATTTTGTTATTTAAAACATACTTTTTTACATTTATACAATAATGTAATTTGATTTTATAAAATGTATTATATATTGTCAAAATGCTTTGTATATAAGGTATTTGCAGAGATGAATTATTTGTTTTTTGTATGGCATAAATATTGCTATATATAAGTGTATAGCATGAAGGGAGAGGTTTATATGGCAAATAAGATGAGAGCATCAGTACTATACGATATAGGTGATGTTAGATATGAAATGGTTGATATACCAGAAATAACAGATGGAGAAGTACTTGTAAATGTTAAATATGTTGGAATATGTGGCTCGGATTTACCTAGGTCTATGGTTAGTGGATTGAGTGGAGGTACAGCATATCCATTAATTTTAGGTCATGAGTTTTCTGGCGAAGTTGCTAAAATAGGGTCAAAAGTAAAGAACATTAAAGTAGGTGATAGAGTAGCTGTTGCTCCATTAGTTCCTTGTGGAGAATGTGGTTATTGTAAAGAAGGGAATTTTGGATTATGTAATGACTACAATATAATTGGGACAAGAGTAAATGGAGCTTTAGCGGAGTATGTGAAAGTTCCTGAAGAGCATATTTTAAAATTACCAAATACCTTAGATTATGAAACTGCTGCTGGGATTGAACCAGCAACTATAGCATATCACGGGATTGCAAAAGCAGATATTAAGGTAGGAGATAGTGTAGTTGTACTAGGGTGTGGTCCAATAGGTCAGTTTGCTTTACAATGGGCAAAGGTTTTTGGAGCATCTAAAATTATAGCTGTTGATATTTTTAATGAAAAGCTAGAACTTTCTAAAGGTTTAGGAGCAAACTATATAGTAAATTCAAAAGAAGTAAATGCAATTGAAGAAATAAAAAAAATAACTAATGGTGGCGCTGATGTTGTCATAGAGACTGCTGGCAGTAGGTTTACTCAAGAGCAATCTCTACTTATAGCAAAAAAAAGAGGAACTATAGTATTTGTAGGAATTTCGCACACAGAATTACCACTTAGTGCAAAAGCTGCTGAGAGTATATTACGTGGAGAGCTTACTTTGAAAGGTTCTTGGAATTCATATACAAGCCCTTATCCTGGAAGAGCATGGACAGCAACATTAGATTTTATGGGAAAAGGAGATATTATTTTTACACCAATGATTTCACATAAAATAGGTCTTAATGAAGTAGGAGAATTTTTGCGTAAAATGGCAAACAGAGAAATAAATTTCAATAAAATCCTAGTAGAAATATAAAAATTTAAGAGGTATAAAAGATGAATGAAAAATTAAAACAAATAGCTAAAAACATAAGAATAAGTATTATAAAAAGTATAGCAGAAGCGAAGTCTGGACACCCAGGAGGTTCACTGTCAATAGTAGATATCTTAACTGTATTGTATTTTGAAAAATTGAATATAGACCCTATAAAATTTAATGATGAAAATAGAGATAGATTTGTATTATCAAAAGGTCATTCTGCACCAGCATTATATGCAACTTTGGCAGAAAGAGGTTATTTTGAAAAAAATGATTTAATGAGTTTAAGAAAATTTGGTTCTAAGTTGCAAGGGCATCCAGACATGAAAAAAGTAGCAGGAGTAGATATGTCTACTGGTTCTCTTGGACAAGGTTTATCTGCTGCAAATGGTATGGCACTAGCTGGTAAATTAGATAATAAAGACTATACAGTATACACTATTTTAGGAGATGGCGAGATTCAAGAAGGACAAATATGGGAAGCTACAATGACAGCATCACATTATAAATTAGATAACTTAATTGCATTTGTTGACTTAAATGGATTGCAAATAGATGGCTCTAATGAAGAAGTAATGAATGTTAGTCCAGTAGATGACAAATTTAAATCTTTTGGATGGAATGTAATAGTAATAAATGGACATTGTTTTGATGAAATAGGAAATGCAATAGATGAAGCTAAAAAAGTTACAGGAAAACCAACAGTAATAATAGCTAAGACTGTAAAAGGTAAAGGTGTTTCATTTATGGAAAACAATGCTGCATGGCATGGAACAGCTCCAAATGCAGAACAAGCAGAACAAGCACTGAAAGATTTAGAAGGAGGTCTATAGGAATGGGAATAGCAACTAGAGAAGCTTACGGACAAGTGTTAAAAGAACTTGCAGAAAATAAAGATATAGTAGTATTGGATGCAGACTTAGGAAAAGCTACAAAAAGTATATCATTTAAAGAAGTTGCCCCAGATAGATTTTTTGATATGGGGATAGCAGAAGGTGACATGATTGGTACAGCAGCAGGTCTTGCTACTTGTGGAAAGATACCTTTTGCAAGTACTTTTGCAATATTTGCAGCAGGAAGAGGCTATGAGCAAATAAGAAACTCTGTAGCATATCCAAACTTAAATGTTAAAATAGCAGCGACTCATGCAGGAGTAACAGTAGGAGAAGATGGAGGAAGTCATCAAGCTATAGAAGATATATCTTTAATGAGAGGTATACCAAATATGGTTGTATTAAATCCAGCAGATGCTTTAGAAGCAAGACAAGCACTATTTGCATCTATTGATTATAATGGACCTGTATATATAAGACTTGGAAGAGCAACTACTGAAGATATACATAATGATGATTATAATTTCAAAATTGGAAAGGGTGAGATTCTTAGACAAGGTTCAGATGTAGCTATAATTGCAACTGGAATAATGGTTTCAAAAGCTATTAAATCTGCTGAATTATTAAGTGAAGAGGGAATTGAAGCTATAGTAGTTAATATATCAACTATAAAACCAATTGATAGTGAACTGATAGTAGAAGTAGCTAAAAATACTGGAAAGGTAGTAACTGTAGAGGAACATAGTGTAATAGGTGGATTGGGTTCTGCAGTTACAGAAGTGTTAAGTGAAAAATATCCTGTTGTAGTAAAGAGAATAGGTGTAAATGATGAATTTGGTCAATCAGGAAATCCAGAATCTCTATTAAATTATTATGGATTGACTGTAGAAAACATAGTTAATACTGTAAAATCATTTTAAGTAAATATAATCAATAATAAAAGTAAACTAAACATAAATTTTATCAATAAAATATGGGAGGAATCAGAATGTTAGAGACTCTAAAAGAAGAAGTATTAAAAGCAAATTTGGAATTACCTGAAAGAGGATTAATTACTTATACATGGGGAAATGTAAGTGGAATAGATAGAGAAAAGGGTCTAGTAGTAATAAAACCAAGTGGTGTTGAGTATGATAAGATGACTGTAGAAGATATGGTAGTAGTTGATTTAGATGGGAATATAGTAGATGGTAAATTAAGACCTTCTTCTGATACTCCAACTCATCTAGTTTTATATAAAGAGTTTGAGGAATTAGGAGGGATAGTACATACACATTCAAGTTGGGCTACAACTTGGGCTCAAATAGGTAAATCTATACCAGCATGTGGGACTACTCATGCAGACTATTTTTATGGAAGTATACCATGTACTAGAAAAATGACTCGAGAAGAAATAAGCAGTGAATATGAAAGAGAAACTGGTAATGTAATTGTTGAAGAATTTATGGGAAAAAATCCAATACACTGCCCAGGAGTAATTGTAAATGACCATGGCCCTTTTACTTGGGGTAAAAATGCAAAAGAGGCTGTTCATAATGCAGTGGTTTTAGAAGAAGTTGCAAAGATGGCATATTATACAGAATTAATGAGTCCAGAGAATACTATGGATAGAGTACTTATGAACAAGCATTTTTCAAGAAAACATGGTAAAGATGCATACTATGGCCAAAAATAACTGTCTGGAGGTAAATTATGCTAGAATCTTTAAAAGTTAAAATTGTGGAAGTAGCAATTAAAGCAGAGAATTATGGTTTGTGTAAAGAAAAAGCTGGTAATTTTAGCATTAGAGATAAGGATACTGGATATATACTTATAACACCTTCAGGTATAGGAAGAGAAGAATTGAAAACAGAACACATTTGTGTATTAGACCTGGATGGGAATGTAATAGAAGCTGAGAAAGGTATTAAACCCAGTAGTGAGGTGCTAATGCATATTGAAATATACAAAGTGAGAGCAAATGTAAATGCCGTATCACATACACATTCTCTATATGCAACAGCATTTTCAGTGGCAAATAAACCAATTATACCAATTGTATATGAGTCAGTTAATTATGGTGGTTATGTAGACATTGCTCCATATGAAAGACCAGGGACTTTAGAACTAGCCAAAAGTGTTTCAAAGTTATTATTAGATACGGATGCATGTTTATTAGAAAGACATGGATTGACAACTGTAAGTAATGACCTTGAAGATGCTTTGTTAAAATCGAGATATGTAGAAGAAGTAGCAGAAATATACTATAGGTCTTTAGTATTAAATCAATTTAAAGAACCTAAGGCAGTAGATATTGATGAATTTGCAGAATGGAAATATCCAGAGGAAATAAAATTTTAATTAGGATGATTTGAATTAAAGAGATGAATTAAAATAGATATTGGCTTCTTTATATAGTGTAGTATTTCTTAAGAAATATATTTAATTTGATATATTCATTTAAAACAAAAAGAATATAGAACCCTAAATCAATTCTTGTATTGGTTTGGGGCTCTATATTTTCTATTTACACATTTCTATTTATGCATTTCTTTTTATTTGATTTTCTGGTGAATTTATATGTTCAAAGTATTTTTTAGTCTCAGATACTATTATAGGTGATAGTGCAAGTAAAGCTATCAAGTTAGGTATCGCCATAAGTCCATTTACAATATCAGCAATTACCCAAACTACTTCTAATTTTAAGAATGCACCTAATAATACCATAGCTACAAATACAGTTCTATATCCATTCATACCTTTTACACCAAATAGGAATTCAAAACATCTTTCTCCATAATAACTCCAGCCCAAAATTGTAGTGAACGCAAATAATGTTAAGCTAACTGTAAGTAATATTGGTCCAAATGTAGGAATAGCGCCATCAAAAGCTGCTTGAGTCATAACAGCACCATTTAAGTCTGAACACCAAACACCTGATATTACAAGAGAGAATCCAGTAAGTGTACAGATTATAATAGTATCTATAAAAGTTCCTGTCATAGATATAAGCCCTTGCTCTGCTGGCCACTCAGTTTTAGCTGCAGCCGCTGCTATTGGAGCACTACCTAAACCAGATTCATTTGAAAATACACCACGAGCGATACCATTTCTAATTGCTAGTGACATAGTTGCACCTAGAAAACCACCAGTTGCAGCAGTAGGTGTAAATGCACTTTTAATTATTAATACAAAAGTTTCAGGTATTTTATTCCAATAAGATATTAAAATGATTCCACAGATTACAATGTAGATAACTGCCATAAAAGGTACTATCTTAGTAGCGACATTAGATATACTTTTAAGACCTCCAAATACAACTAAAGCTACAAATACTGCTAGTACAACACCTGTAATTCTAGGGTCTACTCCAAAGCTACTATTGATAGCGTCTGTTATTGAATTTACTTGAGTAAAAGTACCTATACCTAAAAGTGCAACTAATATACCACTTATAGCAAAGAATATTGCAAGAGGTCTCCATTTTTCACCCATACCATTTACTATGTAGTACATAGGTCCACCAGATACTTGACCATTTTTATCTTTAGTTCTGTATTTTATTGCAAGGACACCTTCTGAGTATTTAGTAGCCATCCCAAAGAATGCAGCTATCCACATCCAAAAAAGTGCACCAGGTCCACCAGCTTTAATAGCTGTGGCAACACCAACAATATTACCAGTACCAACTGTAGCAGCCAATGCAGTACATAAAGCTGCAAAACTTGAAACATCACCACTACCTTTATTTTCAGCAGCGAATATTAACTTAAGGGCACGTGGAAGTTTTGTTATTTGTACAACTCCAAGTTTAACAGTAAGTAATATACCAGTACCAACTAGTAGTACCAATAGGGGCGGTCCCCAAATAAAAGCATCAACTTTGTTTAAAATATCAATTAGATTCATAAAAACACTCCCTCATTTTTTTGCTTTACACAATCAATAGAATTTTTAATGAAGTAATTGACAGGAAATTAGTATAATTTATTAATAATTTCTAGTGTAATAAAAAAAGCTAAATCTAAAATAGATTCAGCTCTGGATATACACTAATTAGCAACCAAAATAAAAGTATTAATAATACTAGTTTTGGTAGATAATCCCTGTCCTTTTGCCTGAGAGATTGAGCACAAATGCCTTGCCCCTTCGGCGCCCATAATGGGTCTCTCCAGAGTTCCGTAAATTTTACAGTCCTACTTTAAAAAGTACCTGAGAGTGTTACTCCTTCGGTGTGCCATATGGCAACTCTTCTATAAAATCTTAACCGGATATTGATTTGTCATAGCTTATTGTATTAATAATAGTAATATAAGTTTTTGTGTTTTGTCAACTAAAAAATTTAAAAACAAGGAAAAAATATAAAAATATAAGTCTAATTACGAATTATAAACTTATAAATGAAAAGAATATACGTGAAAACAAACAAAATAGAAGCTGTATAAATTAAGTGAAATATAAGTTTAGAATAAAAAAACAAGAAAATATTAAATAATTAATTAGAAGTGTTTTAATTATGGTAATATTATAGTTACAATATTAAGAAAGCCATTTATTTAACTTTTAAGTATAATGTAAGATTGAATGAAGAGAAAGGAAGTATTTTAAAATGGGAAAAATATTAGTACTAGCAGAGAAACCTTCTGTGGGAAGAGATATAGCAAAAGTTTTGGGTTCGAAAAATGAAAAAAATGGATATATAGAGGGGCCAAAGTATGTTGTTACTTGGGCACTAGGTCATTTGGTTACACTTGCTGACCCTGAAAGTTATGGAGAAAGATACAAATCATGGAGTTTAGAAGACTTACCAATACTTCCTAAGTATCTAAAGACTGTTGTAATAAAAAAAAGTGGAAAGCAGTTTAATACAGTGAAGGCTCAAATGAACAGAAATGATATAGATGAAATAGTTATAGCAACAGATGCAGGGAGAGAAGGAGAACTTGTAGCAAGATGGATAATAGAGAAGTCTCAAGTAAAAAAACCTTTAAAACGTCTTTGGATTTCTTCAAGTACAGATAAAGCAATAAAAGAAGGTTTTGCAAAATTAAAAAGTGGCAAAGAATATGAAAATTTGTACTATTCAGCAATAGCACGAGCAGAAGCCGATTGGATTATTGGAATAAATGCAACTAGAGCTTTAACAACAAAGTATAACGCACAACTTTCTTGTGGAAGAGTGCAGACTCCTACTCTTGCTATGATACTTAAAAGAGAAGAAGAAATAAGAAATTTTAAGCCTAAAGAGTATTATGGATTGGAGATAATTGCAACAAAGGGCAATTCAGATATAAAGTTTATTTGGAATGATAAAAACAATAGTTCCTCAACTTTTAGTAAAGAAAAGATAGAAAGTGTCTCAAAAAAAGTAAAAGATTTAGATATTAAAATATCTGAAGTAAATAAATCATATAAGAAAAAATATTCACCTGCACTTTATGATTTAACAGAATTACAAAGAGATGCAAATAAAATGTTTGGATTTTCAGCAAAAGAAACATTATCTATAATGCAAAAACTATATGAACATCATAAGGTACTTACTTATCCTAGAACTGATTCTAGGTATCTAACTTCGGATATTGTTGGAACATTAAAAGATAGAATAAAAGCTGTAAATGTTAGTGATTACTCAAAGGTTTGTAATAAATTATTGAAAAGTAATATTATAGCTAATAAGTCTTTTGTTGATAATTCAAAAGTAACAGACCATCATGCTATAATACCAACAGAGCAAAAAGTGTTTATGAGTGATTTTACAGATAAAGAAAGAAAAATATATAATCTTGTTGTAAAAAGGTTTTTGGCAGTATTAGGTCCTCCTTTTGAATATGAACAGACAACTATAAATGCAACTATAGAGGGTGAGACATTTAAAACTAAGGGCAATAAAGTAATAAATCTAGGCTGGAAAGAAAGCTATAAAGATATGGATGATGAAGATGAGTATGAAAGCATTCCAAATGTGTTGGAAAAAGATATTCTTAAAGTTAAAAGTTTAAAGATGACTTCAGGAAAGACAAATCCACCACCATACTTAAATGAGGCCACACTTTTAACATCTATGGAGAAAAGTGGACTTGGTACAGTTGCTACTAGAGCAGATATAATAGAAAAATTATTCAATTCATTTTTGATGGAAAAGAAAAATAAAGATATATATATAACATCAAAAGGAAAACAACTGTTAGATTTAGTTCCTGTGGACTTAAAGACACCAGAACTTACATCATCATGGGAAAAGAAATTATTAGATATTTCAAAAGGTAAGCTTAATAAAAATACATTTATAAATGATATGAAAGATTATTCAAAAGCTATTGTATTAGAAGTAAAAAGCAGTGATAGCAAATTTAAACATGATAATTTAACTAAAAATAGATGTCCAGAATGTGGAAAATTTATGCTAGAGGTAAATGGTAAGAAAGGTAAAATGTTAATTTGTGAAGATAGAGAGTGTAATACTAGAAAAACTATATCACAAACAACTAATTCAAGATGTCCTAATTGCCATAAAAAATTAGAGCTTCGTGGTGAAGGTGAAGGAAGAATTTTTACTTGTAGCTGTGGGTATAGAGAAAAATTATCCTCTTTTAATAAAAGAAAACAAGAAGAAAAAAAGAAAGCATCAAAGAAAGATGTTAATCAATATATAAAAAATCAAAATAAAAATCAAGAAGTATTTAATAATCCATTTGCAGAAGCCTTAGCTAAGTTGAAAAAATAAATAGTTTTCATGGTAATATTATACACAATCACAACTTTAACTATATATTAGTTATATGTACTGATATAATATAGGGTATAGTTTAGACATGAAAGTAGGGATGTCAAATGAGATTAAATTATATGTTTAAATACTATTGTGACGAATGTAAAGATATATGGAATAATTCAAGTATTGAATTATGTAAAGAAATAGAAACATATAGTGAAGAGTCACAAAAAAAGTGTGAAAACGAATTAGATAAATTGATAGATAAAGTATCAGTTCATTTAGAAAAGTATCCAAGTGATGTTGTTTTAAGAAAAATGTGGATAAAAAAAGGTGAAGCTTTTTTGCAAAAAACACTAGAAAAAGAGAATATTTTTAAATTAGAGAAAATGAATGTAGAAGATAGAAAAAAATTCTTAGAAATAACAAAACAATTTATCAGAGATGCTAGAGGATTTGATGATGATTTACCTATAGAGGATATTATGCAGGCCATGAGGAATGTATGGATTTCAAATGCGCTACAATTATTATTTGGAAAAGATGTTTATTATTCAAAAGCAAGTTTTGCATATAGTATGTTATATCCATATACAGACAATTATTTAGATAATACAAAGACAAATGAAATAGATAAAACTTTATTCAATAGTTGGTTAGAAAAAAGACTCTTAGGAGAACAAATTAAACCTAATAACTGTCATGAAAGTAAAGTATCTCAGATGATAGATTATATTGAAGAGGTTTATCCTAGAGAAGATTTCAAAGAAATATATGAGTCACTGTTATTAATATTTAGAAGCCAAGTAAAGAGTTTAAAACAGCAGGATAAAGAGACTTATTTGCATAAAGATGAAATATTATCCATTTCTGCTGAAAAGGGAGGTTCATCTGTTTTAGTAGATGGATATTTAATAAATGGGCTTATGACAAAGGAAGAGATAAAGTTTTGTATTGGTTATGGATTTTTATTACAAATATCTGATGATTTACAGGATATAAAAGAAGACTTAAAGTATAATCATAAAACTATTATGACAGAGATGTCAAAAGAGGGGTTATTGGATGAAATTGCAAATAAGTTAATAAACTTTACTATTGAATTAATAGATAACTTTAAAATTAACAGTAGAAATGAAGCTATAACAGATATGATAAAAAATGATTGTTTAATGTTGATTTTGTTTTCTATAGCTTATAATGCTGAATTTTTTTCTATAGAATATATAAAAAAAATAGAGAGATTTCTTCCATATACGATATCTTATTCATTGGAAATTAAAGAGAAGATGCGAAAAAAATTTAAAAATATTGATTTTTTAAATAATGAAAATGAATATAAAGAAATGATTGATACTATATGTGCAAAGTAGAAAAATAGTGAGATGTGTAATACATATCTCACTATTTTAAGTTTAAATAAAAATATTGATTTTAAGTTATTTAAATGCAGTAATAATCTCATTATCATGTAGGTTTTTAATGATTGTAGCTGCGATAGGAAATCCAAATAATCCAGCTATTCCGAATAGTTGAGCACCAACAAACATACACATTAGGGTTATTAAAGGATACAGACCAATTTGTTGTCCTACTACTTTTGGCTCCAATATTTGTCTAACAACAGTTATGATTATGTATAGTATTAAAAGTCCTATTGCCAAATGTATATTACCATTGATTAATGAAATAATCATCCAAGGAGTTAAGATACTTCCTGTACCTAATACTGGTAAAATATCAACAAGCGCAACGATGACAGATATAGTAAATGCATTTTCAACTTGTAGGATATTAAGACCAATAAGAAGTTCTACAAATGTTACTGATAGTAGTATGGCATATGCTTTTAGCAATTTTAAAATAGCATTGATACTACTATTTTTTATATTGATTATCATCGACTGACTCTTTTCTGGAAACTGTCTTAAAATAAAGTTTACTATTTTTTGATAGTCAAATGTAAAGAAAAAAGAAGCAATTAAAGTTATAATAAGTTTCAACATAAATGCAGGGGTTTTACTTGCAACACTTGCAATAGCATTAAGTGCATTTGTTGAAATAGAGGCAACTAAAGACATCATAGATTGACTGATATTATCCCAACCAAGTATCAATGCTAGATTAACATTAGGTGTACTAGCATCTATCTTAGAAAATAAAGTATTTAGTGTTGGCTGTATACCTGATTTATATATGTCAGGAAGTCTAAAAAATATGTCGCTTATACTTGCAAATATTTTTGCACCAAAACTAATTAATAAAAAGATTCCTAATCCGTAAAAGGCTAAAAGTACTACCGCAGAAATAAATGTACGATTTAAGTTTGTATTATCTGTAATAAGTTTTATAATAGGTCTTAAAATAAAGGCAATGATAAAACTAATCACAAAAGGCATCAATAATGGAAATAAGAATTTTAACACAACATATATAATACTTGCTATTAAAACTACATATGTAAATTTAATTATAAAGCTCTTTTGTTTTTGAATGTCCATAATATAAAACCTCCAATGTATTTAATAGTACTCTAAAATATGTCTTATTTATATAAAATACTACTGTATATTGATTATAAACTATAAAGCTTCTATGTAGTAAATAAATTATGTAAAATTTAGGTTAATTTTGTATAAAGATATACTTTTGTATTTTACAATTAATAAGCAGATAGGAAAAAATATTTTAAATAAATAGCATAAAATTGTGATAAAATTAATTTATAATGTTTGAGCTAAATATAGTAGATAACTTATCATATGATAGATAATTTTTAAGAGGTGGTAAGATGAAAAACTTTAGAGATTTAGGTGGAAATAAAACAGAGGATGGTAGAACTGTAAAGTATGGTTTATTTTATAGGTCTGCAAAATTATCAAATTTGAGTAAGAACGATATAAAGGTTTTAAAAGAATTAAATATCAAATACGTATTTGATTATAGAAGTGATGAAGAGGCTCGTAAACATCCATCAACAATAATATCAAATATAAAAAATATAAGAATTCCCGCAATGAGAGAATTAGAAGAATCAGGAGGTCGTTTTGGTTCTATAGAAGATATGATTGATGGCTTATTTGAAAAAGATGGTGCGTTTAATATGCTAAATAATAGCTATTATAATCTACCTGTAAATAACCCTTCATATAAAAAACTAGTAGAACTTATAAAAGATTACTCTAATTTGCCAATACTAAATCATTGTACAGCTGGTAAGGATAGAACTGGTGTAGGAAGTGCTATAATTCTTATGATTTTGGGTGTATCAAGAGAAAATATAATGAAAGATTATCTAAAAAGCAATGAGTTTGCAGACAAGGAAATAGAAAGGTTTATAGAATATAAACCTAAATTTAAACATATTCCAAAAGCAAGATTAAATTATATATTTGGTGTAAATGAAGAATATATGAAGACAGCTTTTAGAAGAATTGATGAGGAATACAATAGTGTAGAAGAGTATCTATATGGAGAATTTAATTTAAATAAAGAAGAGATAAAAAATTTGAGAAATCAATATCTAGAGTAAAAGGTGATTTTATGAGTTTAAATATAACCGCTAGACAGATAAATATAATAAAGATACTGTTAAATTCAAAAGATACAATGAGTGGACTTGCCTTAAGCCAAGAAATAGGGTGCTCTTCAAAGACTATACAAAATGAAATAAAGGATATTAACAAACAACTTAAAAATGGTAAAATTTTATCAATAAGAGGTGTTGGTTATAAGTTAGAGGGAAGCTTTGATGAAGTGAATTTAAATAGTAACCTTTATGATGATGTAGATAGGGTAGAATATATAATCAGAAAAATACTAACTTTAAGCAATGAAGAAAAAAATACTATAAGGCTTGAAGATTTAGCAGATTCTATGTATGTAAGTGTTTCAACAGTAAAAAATGATTTAAAAGAAGTAAAGAGGATATTGGATAAGTATTCAATTTCCGTTAAATCTAAGCATAAACAAGGTATATGTATTTCTGAAAATGAAGATAAGATATTAAATTGTATAATTGATTTAAGTAATAAGAGAGACAATCAACTCAGTCTAAATGATTTTTTAAATGATGATATAAAAGAAAAAAAGTTAATAATAAAAAAAATACTATTAGATGTATTAAATGAAAATGGATTAGTACTAACTGATATAGAATTTAAGAATGTATTAAATAATATATTAGTTATTTTGAGCAGGCATAAGTATGATGAAAAAGAATTTATAAAGGAATATGTAGAAACCTATAGCTACAAGAGAAGTTCAATATTAGAAAATGAACAGTACAAAGAAATTATAATAAATTCAATAAGAACGTTTTGTAAAAATTTAAAGCTAGCTACATCAATAGATATAAGTCATGATGATATATTTGAAGAATATCTATATAAGCATATCAGTAGCTTGTGTAAGAAAATAAAGTTAGGCATGAATCAATCACCTATAATAGCACAAGATATTAAAATAAAGTATCCATTTGCGTTTGAATTAGCTAATATAGCTAAAAAAACAATAGAACAAGATTTAAAAATAGAAATCAACGAAGATGAAGTTGCAAATATAGCTCTACATATAGGAGGTGCTATTGAGAGAGCATCCTATAATAATAAAGATAAGGTTTTCAAAGCGATAATAGTTTGTACATCAGGTATAGGCACCTCAATGTTAATAAAAGCTAAATTAGATAATATATTTAGAGAAAAGCTAGAAATATTAAAAATTATTCCTTCATATCTAGTTGAATATGTAAAGGTTATAGATGTTGATTTTGTAATATCTACTGTACCTATTGAAATAGGTGATATACCAGTAATAAACATATCTCCAATGTTGAGTGAAAAGGAAATTAAATTAATTGAAAAATATATAGAAACAGGCAATGTATATTTGGATTTAGATATAAAAAACTTATTTGATAGTGAGTTGTTTTTTACTGATTTAGATTTTAAATATAAAGAAGAAGTTATAGATTTTATGGCAAGTGAACTTGTACAAAAAGGTTATATAGATGATGATATGAAAAACTCTTACTTTGAGAGAGAAAAAATAGCAACAACAGAAATAGGCAACATGGTATCTATACCACATGGAGCTATTGGAAAGGTTTTTGATAATAAAATAGCAATTGGAATACTAAAAAAACCAATTGCTTGGGAAATATCAGATGTGCGCTTAATAATAATGTTGGCACTTGATAAAGATAAAATATTAGATTATGAAGTTATATTTTCAAACATATACAAAAGAGTGGATTCTATAGCAAAAGTTATAAGCATATGTGAAAATAGCAATTTCGAAAAATTTGTAAACATGTTTAAATAGAGATATATACAACATGGTGCTGTATATACACATGTAAATTTGGATAATATAAAACTAAATAAGATGAAAACGATAAATTTCTCTTTTAATTAAGAGAAATTTTTTGACTTTCAGGAATATTAATATGGAGTTAAGATATTAAACATAAGATAAATAAATAAAAAGAGGTGGCAAAATGATTTATACAGTAACATTAAATCCATCAATAGATTATATAGTTAAATTAGATGAATTAAATACAGGAAGCACAAATCGTGTAAATGAAGAATACGTTTATCCAGGAGGAAAAGGTATAAATGTATCTTGTATACTTAAAGAACTTGGACATGACAATACATCATTAGGTTTTATAAGTGATTTTACTGGTGAATATATAGTAAAGACATTGGAGGAAAAAAAATTAAAGACAGACTTTATAAAATTGAAAAACGGTTTTTCAAGAATAAATGTAAAAATAAAAGTGTCAGAGGAAACCGAAATTAATGGACAAGGACCCAATATAAGTGATGAATATATCAACCTATTATATAAAAAACTTGATAAATTAAATCAAGATGATATTTTAATATTGGCAGGTAGTATACCGTCCACTTTGGATGAAAAATTATATGAAAATATAATGTCTAGGCTAGAAGAAAAGAATATAAAAATTGTTGTAGATGCAACAAAAAATCTTCTTCTTAATGTCTTAAAATATAAGCCTTTCCTAATTAAACCTAATAATGATGAACTAGAGGAAATGTTTGATGTCAAATTAAATTCAAATGAAGATATAGTAAAGTATGCTAAAAAGTTAAAAAAAATGGGAGCTGTAAATGTTTTAGTATCCATGGGTAAAGATGGAGCATTATTGATTACAGAAGATAATGAAGTATTTATAAGTGATGTACCTAAAGGAACTGTAAAAAATTCTGCAGGAGCAGGAGACTCTATGGTAGCAGGATTTATATCTGGATATCTAAGTACTGGTGAATATGATTATGCTCTTAAATTAGGTGCAGCCTCAGGGAGTGCAACTGCTTTTTCATATGATTTAGCTGAAAGAAAATGTATTGATAAATTAGTAAACGAAATATCTGTTAAAAGATTTTAAAAATAACCCAAAAAATATATAGAGAGGAAATGAGAACTTATGAAAATTATAGATTTATTAGATGAAAAATCAATTAAATTAAATTTAAAGTCAAAAAACAAACCAGAAGTAATAGAAGAACTAGTTGATTTAGTTGCAAATAGTGGTAATTTAAATGATAAAGAAAACTATAGGAAAGCAATTTTAGCCCGTGAAGAGATGAGTACAACAGGAATTGGAGAAGGTGTAGCTATTCCTCATGCTAAGACTACATCAGTTGACAAAGCTTGTATAGCAGCTGCGGTATCAAAGGAAGGTATAGATTATGAATCTTTTGATGGAAGTTTGTCAAATTTATTTTTTATGATAGCTGCACCAGATGGAGCTAATAATACACATCTTGAAGTATTATCAAGATTATCTACAATACTTATGGATGAGGATTTTAGAAATAAACTTATAAATTCAAATTCAGCAAGAGAATTCAAAGAAATAATAGATAAAAAAGAAAGAGAAAAATTCAGTGAAGAATATCAGGATGAAGAAATTAGTAAAGAAGATACTGTAAATAATAAAGATAAAAATATTAGTAAATATCCTCAAGTTTTAGCAGTAACAGCGTGTCCAACAGGAATAGCACATACATTTATGGCAGCTGAAAGTTTAAATAAAATGGCTGAAAGTAAAGGTATCTCTATAAAAGTAGAAACTAATGGCTCAGCAGGAGTTAAGAATAGACTTACAAAAGAAGAGATAAAAAATGCTACATGTATAATAGTAGCAGCAGATAAAAATGTTGAAATGGCTAGATTTGATGGCAAAAAAGTTATAAAAACTAAGGTTGCTGATGGTATACACAAAGCGGAAGAACTTATAGATAAAGCTGTAAATGGAGATGCTCCAATTTATCATGGAGTAGGAGAAGGAAGTCACAACGAATCAGGTGAAGAAAGTGAAAGTGGATTTAGAAAAGTATACAAGCATTTAATGAATGGTGTATCTAATATGTTGCCATTTGTTATTGGTGGAGGTATACTTATAGCTTTAGCATTCTTACTTGATGATTACTCTATTGACCCTTCACATTTTGGTTCAAATACACCAATAGCAGCATTTTTTAAGGGAATTGGGGATAAAGCATTTGGATTTATGTTACCTGTACTTGCAGGTTATATAGCATATTCTATATCTGATAGACCTGCATTTGTTGTAGGTTTTGTAGGAGGAGCTCTTGCAGGAGATGTTGGTTCAGGTTTTCTAGGGGCACTACTTGCAGGATTTATAGCAGGATATTTAGTAGAAGGACTTAAGAAAATATTTAACGTATTACCAACTTCATTAGAAGGAATAAAACCAGTATTATTATATCCTTTATTTGGAACTCTTTTGATGGGTGTTATAATGACATTTCTAGTAATACCTCCAGTTACAGCAATTAATAATGCTATGGTTGGATTCCTAAATAGTTTAGGTGGAACTTCAAAAATAGTTTTAGGATTAGTGTTAGGCGGAATGATGGCTGTAGATATGGGTGGACCTGTAAATAAAGCAGCTTATGTATTTGGTGTAGCATCGCTTGAATCAGGGCAATTTGAAATAATGGCAGCAGTAATGGCTGGTGGTATGGTTCCACCACTTGCGATAGCTCTTGCAACTACATTTTTCAAAAATAGATTTACAAAAGAAGAAAGAGAGTCTGGTAAAGTTAACTATGTAATGGGGTTATCATTTGTAACAGAGGGAGCAATACCTTTTGCAGCTGGAGACCCACTTCATGTTATACCAGCTTGTGTTGGAGGTTCAGCAGTAGCAGGAGCACTTAGTATGTTATTTAATGCAGCTCTTCGTGCACCTCATGGAGGCGTATTTGTTATACCAGTAGTTACTCATCCTCTTGGATATATAGTAGCTATAATTGTAGGTGCTATAGTTGGAATGATGCTTTTAGCACTGCTTAAAAAACCATTGAATCAAAGAGCATAATAACTAAAATCTGTTTAATAAATAAAAATATGACTTTTTATAAAATTTAATACATTACTGAATTATCCTAAGATAAGGGTTTATATAAAAAAGTGAGTTAAGTCTGATATACAGAGTTTACTCACTTTTTTTAGAATAAATATATTACTTAGAATATTATAATTAACAAAGATTAAAATTTTTCTGATGGTTTCAATTTTATTATTAAATTATCTACACATTACATATTTTGTTTAATTTTATTCATATGTAAATTTAAATAATTTGGTGTATTTATATTTTTTAATTACATTTATTTGTTTCAAATCACTCATTTTAATTTTTCACAATATATTATAAGTTATGTCAGCTAGCTGACATAACTTATAATATATTTTAGTAGTCTTAGTCACTAGAGTCTTGCTAATTTAGTTCTACTCTATATGCTCTAAATCAATACCATATTTTCTTTCACCTTTTATAACTTTGAATTTATCATTTTTATTAGGATAAATAGTCACAACATTGTCTTTATACTCTGATTCATCACATTTTATACTAAGTGGCATAAGCTCTGATTCTCCATATAGATAAGTAACAGGCTTATTATTGTTCATAACAACAATTTGTACCATATCTCTATCTTTTGGAGAAGATATATTTCTCCATTTATATCCTACAGCTTTATATATATCGTTTGCTGATGTTCCAGACTTAAAGATAAATATTTTATCCCATTCAGGAGGCATTACCTTTGCTAGTCTTATTTCATTGTTGTTTTCACTAGCTTTCATAAGTGAAGAAGCGAATTGTCCGAATTTCTCATCTTCTTCATTTTTCTCAAATTTAACTAACTCACTAGATTTGTCAACTACACTCCATTTATCTTTATTTTTTTCTAACTTAAAGTTAATTTTAGAAATACATTCTCCATGTTTTCCTGGTTCAGTAACTATAACCTTTTCTCCCGATGTGTTTTTATAATCGTGTTGTTCAATTTGAACATGATTATGTCCTGCAACTATCGCATCAATACCATCAATTTGTTGAGCTAAATCCTGTATTCTATTACCTGGATTTTTAGGTTTTTTAGGCTTTTCACCTGTGTGTGCAACAGCTACTATTATATCTGGATTTTCTTTTTCCATGATTTTTACCCACTTTTTGGCATCTTCTACTAAATCATTCATATATAGTTCACCATCATAACCTTCTTGGTCTTTTAGCTCTAAAGATTTAGAATCCACAAGTTCTCCATTTTCATTTAGCTGTTTTCCTTCACCAACTTCTTTTATAGTAAGTCCAAGAATTCCTAGCTTTACATTTCCTTCTGGTGTATCAATATTTTTTATTATGTATGGTTTTGTATAGCTATCCCCATTTTTCTTATAAGTATTAGCTGATAATACATCTATTTTTTGTTTTTCAAAATCAGATATCATATTATCTAAATGATATTTATTAAGGGAGATAAATTCATGATTACCAAGAACTACAGCATCATAACCGACTTCTTTCATGTCCTTTGAAATAGGAGTTTCAATATAGCTTTCAGTTTTGTTGTTGTTATCTTTAAGCATAGCATTAGAATAATCATCCATACTACTACCTAAAGCTACTCCACGGTCAAAGAAGTCTCCAGCATCTACTAAAGTTATATTTTTATCTTTTTCTCTTTGTTTCCTTACATAAGAAGTTAACTCATAAGGGATGTTACCATGTAAATCGGTAGTGGCTAATACATTTATTTCTGTTGTATGTTTTGAAGTACACCCAGACATTAGCAATATAAATAAACAAGTAATGCCTATAATTATTTTGTTTTTCATAAAACCTCCATTTTATTTTTTTGAATATTTGTTTTAGTGTCATTAACTACATAATCCTCCTACAATATCAATGGTAATATATTACTATATAAAAATCAACTATATATTTCATAGACATATAAATTGATAGAGAGAAAAATAAACCTCCTTAAAGAAAAATCAATTAAAAGTAATCTCAAAAGAATTTTAAATTATATAATAAGATTGGTTAACTATAGCATCTTTGAGAACATGATAAACAAATAATCTATAGTCTTGTGTTTATTTTTTTATATTATTTATAATAAATAAACTCTATGATGGAAAAACTATTATTATTTAACATGTAAAGGAGTATTTAAAATGAATGAATCGTATTGGGTTTTAAATTCAGGTCCCAAAGAATATAAAAAATTAGGTGAGAATATAAAAGTAGAATGTCTAGTAGTAGGAGGAGGAATAACTGGATTAACAACTGCATATCTATTAGCAAAAGAAGGTAAAAAAGTAGCGCTTGTTGAAGCTGATAAAATAGGATATGGAACTTCAGGAAGAAATACTGGTAAAGTAACTTGTCAACATGATATAGTATATTCTAAAATAGAGAAAAAATATGGATTAGATAAAGCTAAATCATATTATAATGCAAATAATGAAGCTTTAAAATTGATTGAGAAAATAATCAGTGAAAATAATATAAAATGTGATTTCCAAAGGATTCCATCTTTTGTTTTTACAGAGAAGGAAGAAGCTATAAAGGATATTAAAGATGAATATCGTACATGTAAAAAAATAGATATAGATTGCGAATATCATGAAACTATAAATGATATTCCATTAGATGTAAAAGGAGCTATTCGTTTTTCTAATCAAGGTCAATTTAATCCAAAGCAATATGTTGATGGTCTGGCAGAAGTAGCAGTAAATTTAGGTCTAAAAATATATGAAAATACGCCAATAGTAGACCTAGAAAAAGGAGCTATATGTAGAGTTAAGACTAGAGATAATAATATAATAGAAGCTGAAAATGTTATAATTTCATCTCATAGTCCATGGTATGATGGATTGAATTTTTATTTTGCAAAGGAATATGCAGAACGTGCTTATTTAATGGTTGCAGTCCTACAAAATGAATTGCCAGAGGGTATATTTATAAGTATAGATGACCCAGCAATAACTTTTAGACAATGTAATGATGAAAGTAACAGCTTATTAATCTTTGGAGGAGGAGACCACAAAGTTGGTCAAGGTGGAACTGAAGAAGAAATATTTGATGATTTAGAGCGTTATGGTAAAGAAGTATTTAAGGTGGAAGATTTTAAATATAAATGGTCTGCTCAAGACAATATGAGTTTTGATAATGTTCCTTATATAGGTTATATCAATAAAAGAGAGAATAATATTTATGTAGCTACAGGATTTTCTAAATGGGGAATGACTAATGGAACTGCTGCAGGAATAATAATAAAGGATTTAATAATAAATAAAACTTCTGACTATAAAGATACTTTCAATCCTTCAAGATTAGGTAGTTATTTTTCAAAGGACTTTATAAAGGAAAATGCAAATGTAGCAATGAATTATGTCACTGGAAAGTTAAAAATAGGTAGTGGAGATATGCCTAAAAGTAGTGGTGAAGGAAAGATTGTTAACATTGATGGAAAAAGATATGGTGTTTACAAAGATGATAGAGGAGATTTTTATATTGTAGATACCACATGTACTCATTTAGGATGTGAACTTAATTTTAATAGTGAAGAAAAAACATGGGATTGTCCATGTCATGGTTCAAGATTTGACTATAAGGGAAATATACTTGAAGGTCCAGCACTTAAGCCATTAAAACTTTATGGTCATGGCGATAATGATGTTAATCCTAAGTTATTATAGAATATAGAATGTTTTGGAAAGGTAAATTATTTATGAATAAACTTTTAAAGCCAATAACCATTTTACTTTATATAGTATATGTTTTATGTGCCATATTTTTTGCTACAAATAGAGCTTTTGGAAGTGTAGGTTTAGTAGCAATCAGCTTAATTGGTACTTTTATACTGAGTATTTTAAATAGGCAAAATAAAAGACTTTTGAGCAATGAATTATATATTGTACTTGCATTATTTATAATGTTTGCATCATTATTAGGGACTTGTTTTAATTTTTATGACATAAATTATTATGATGATTTTTTACATCTATGGTCGGGTATAATATCATGTATTGTAGCATTTTCTACAATTAAATATTTTTATATACAGAAAGATGTAAGTAAGATGAGTAAAATATTTTTAGTTATATTTGTATTTATGTTTAGTATGGGAGTGGCTAGTTTGTGGGAAATAGGTGAATTTCTAATGGATACTTTTATTGGGACTACTACACAAGCTGGGGGACTAGAAGATACTATGATTGATATGGTAGATGCTTTAATAGGTACAATTATAACTATTCCTTTTATAATAAAAAAATCAAATGCATAGTTTAAAATTAATTACAATGGATTTAATTAGTCATATGAAGTTTAAGAAATTATATGACTAATTAAATCCATTCTTTATTGTATGTAAAGTTTACGTTTCGCATTTTTTATAAATTTTACTCCATAAATAGAAAGTATTTTATCCTATTTTACTATCCATAATTTACAACATCTAGTATTGTCACACTTGTGTTAGTATACTGTTGTTATTTGATAAAATATATTATAAATTGTATCTTTAATAGTATTAAGAAGTAAAAAATTTAAAAAAGATAATATATTATAAAAACATGATATAATTACTATGAAATAAAGGCTATATTTTTGGCTGATAAAAGGGTTTTATAAAAGTTTTATGGTTACAGATGTTGATGAATTTTTGACAAGTAATTAAAAATAAATTATATAAATATAATTTTTATATTTGTAAGTAATTAAAAATTAAGGAATTGTTAAAAATAGTAATATTTTATGTGATAATATAAAGAGTAGATAAAGTATTAGGAGGAACATTGAGTGTTAAAAAAGTGGTTTGGTATTATGAAAAAGAGACAAAAAGTTGAGGAAGCAAAAGAAGAAGGTGAAATAATATTAAAAAATGAAAAAATTTTATATGAAGAAAATTTAATTGATAACGAAAAAAAAGTATTATACTGTAAAGAGGAAGTTATAAGTAAAGAAAATGAGTCTTTAAACCAAGAAGAACATTTGTCTGATAAAGAAGATGAAGTGTTAAGCAAAGAAGTAGTATATGATAATAAAAACAAAGTCTTATCTAAAGAAGAATTAATAATAAATAATGACAAAGAAGAATTAATAGTTAATGATGATGATATAACTTTAAATAAAGTAGAAATAGAAACTGATGATACGGAAATAGCAGAGAAAAGTATAAATAGCGAAGAAATACTAATTAATAAAAATACCACAGAATTAGATAAAAAAGAAGTGTTTATTACTGAGGAATTTATCAAATTAAATAAAAAAGAAATACTGCTTGAAAGTAAAAAAACAGATTCTAAAGAACTTGAAGAAATTGACCAAAGTGAAAATAATATTCTAGTAACAGACACTATTGAAGTTGAAGAAAAACAAGTAAGTGATACAAATGAATACTTGACAAAAGAAGATTTAAATTACATAAAAGAAATAAAAATAAGACGAGGAAGAAGTATAAAAGCAATAAACCTATATACTAAAGAAGAGAAGATTTTTGATACTCACATTCAATGTAGTAAAAATCTTAAGGTACCACTTGGCTACATAAGAGAAAATTTAAAATATGGATATATGGATTACTTTGGAGAAGCTATAAATTATTTAAGTAAAGTGTTAAAGGTAGAAGAATACTGTAAAAATGAATGGAGCTATCTAGAAAATAGTAAATCTCCATCTGAGATATTTAATATTCTTAATGACAAAATATTTAGTACAAGACTTTCTGATAAAAAGAGAAATGAAATTTTAACTAATGATAAGATTGAAACAATAAAAATGAATTATAAGTTTGAATGTATTGATGAAGAATACGATGAATACTTTAAAAAATATAAGTCTATAATCAAAAGAGGTGGAAAGAAAAAGATTGAATTAGTAAATAAAAAAGGCGAAGTATTAGAGATATTTAAGTCTTTAGAAGAATGTTCTATTTATTTGCAAAAAGAAAAAAATGAAGTTATACAAATGTTAAAGTATGGAGATACAAAAATAGGAAGAAATTTCATAAGATATAGTTTAAGAAATATTTAATTTCATTTTAAATTCATGAGAGTTTCATTTCTGATTCACACATTTAATATTATTTTAATGTAAAATAATAAAAGTGAAGTATTGTACAATTAAAATTAAGGAGGATATTAATGTCTGAAGAAAAAAATTCAAAAGAGAATACATTGAATGAAATTAAAAATTCAGAAAATGTAAGTTCTAAACAAGATGATGTGTCAGGTGAAACAAATACTGACAACAAAGTCAAGAAAAGAGAAATAAAATTAAGTAGTAAAAAACTTAAAGCAGTTATAGCAATTGTTGCAGTAGGGGCAATTTGCTTGGGTGGAGGCTATGTCTCTGGAAAAGAAGCTGGAAGAAAATTACCAGCTACTTCAAAGCGTTATAATAGTAATGAAGTAGTAGCTACTATTGGGGATAAAAAAATTACAGGGGAAATGTTAAGAAAAAGAATGGAGCCATTATTTTATTTAAATGCAAAAAATACTATGAGTGATGATGAAATACGTTCGTATGAATCAAATATGATTGAGACTATGATTACATCAGATATATTATCCTCAGAAGCAGCAAAAGAAAAGATAAGCATAACTGATGACGAATTAAATGCTCAATATGATAATCTAATGTCTAGTATAGAATCTGCAATGGGAATGACAAAAGAAGAATTTCTAAAGCAATTTGACTTGACTGAGAAATATATAAAAGACGATATGAAAAAAGAACTAATAGCATCCAAATACTTAAATGAAGCATCAAAGGTAACAGATAAAGATGCACAAAGTTATTATGATAAAAACAAGAGCAATTATTTACAAGTTAGAGCTTCACATATTTTAATAAAAACTGTTGATGATAAAGGTAAACAGGTCAGTGATAGTAAAAAAGCTGAACTTAAAAAACAAGCAGAAGAAATACTTAAAAAAGCAGAAGCTGGAGAAGATTTTGCTACTCTAGCTAAAAAGTATTCTGAAGATAGTAGTGCAGAATCAGGTGGAGATTTAGGATTCTTTGGGAAAGGTCAAATGGTAGAATCTTTTGAAAAAGCTGCATTTGCTTTGAAAAAAGGAGAAATATCTAGTAAGCTTGTAGAAAGTGATTATGGATACCATATAATTAAGAAAATAGATGAAAAATATCAACCATTTGAAGAAGTAAAATCAGATTTAGTAAGTACTTTAACATCAGAAAAGCAAAACTTACTTATAAATGATTTAAAGGAAAAATACAACGTAAAACTTACAGATAAATATCAAATGAAAGCAAAGCAATAGAATAAGTCAATTTATTAAAAAGAAGAAAATATTAATATATATATCTAAAAGCTGTTTTTGTTCTTAAATAGAGAACTTAAACAGCTTTTATTATTTTTCCATAAAATTAAATCGCTCAAAAATGAAATTATAAAAAAATAACATGCATAAATTAACGATGAAAACGTATTTTGAATTTAAATTATTTGATTGAAAATCTATATAAAATATAAAAAAAATAAATAAAAAAATTTAAAAGCTAAAAAAATACTATTCAAATATATATACTAAAGTTATTCTTTAAAAATACTTAAAAAATAATATTTTTCATAATTTTAAAAATAATAATAAAAAAATGAAAATATTAACAATAATCTATTGAGTAATATAAAAAAAGATGCTATTATAAGTATGTGTTAAAATGATTAAGCTAATCTTATGTACTGAATTTAACTATAAAAATAATAAGGGGGCGTTTTTTTATGTCAAATACTGAAAGCGTATCTAAAAAAGCTAGTCATCCGAAGAGTTTTTGGCTTGTTTGTATGACAATTTTATGGGAAAGATTTAGTTATTATGGATTAACAGCTTTGTTGGTATTATTTTTTACAGCGAGTGTAGCTCAAGGTGGTCTAGGACTTTCTACTCAAGAAGCAACTTCAATGTTTGGTTTGTTTACAGGTCTTATATATCTTACACCATTAATTGGTGGTTGGTTGGCAGATAAAGTTTTAGGTCAACAAAAATGTATATCTATAGGTGCACTTTTAATAGCAATAGGTGACTTTGTTTTGTTTGCATCGTCTACATCTATTAGTATGGTTTGGGTAGGCCTATCAATAATCATTTTAGGAAATGGTTTTTTTAAATCAAGTTGTTCCAATATAGTTGGTGATATATATCCTAAAACCGAGGTATCAAGAAAAGACGCAGCATATAGTTTATTCTATATGGCAGTAAATGTAGGTGCATTCATAGCTCCAATCATATGTGGATTGCTTTCTGATAATGTATTTGCAGTAAGAGGAGTAAACGGAGATATAGTGTCTTATGGATATAAGATGGCATTCTTAGTTTGTGGTATAGGTATGATGCTTGGTATGATTATATTTACACTTCTTGCGCCAAAGCTACTAAAAGAAGTTGGAAAACATCCAGTTACTAAGGGAAATAAAGGTGAAAAAATTGAGTATGGGCCACTTACTAAATTAGAGAAAAATAGAATAGTAGCAATGGTTGTGTTATTCTTATTTGTAGTTTTATTTTGGACAGCATACTATCAAACACAAAGTTCATTTATGATTTATGTAAGAGATAATGTAAATAGAACTCTATTTGGATTTGAAATGCCAGTGGCATGGCTTACATCATTAAATGCTATATTATGTGTAGCGTTATGCCCTGTATTAGCTACTTTGTGGGTTAAATTATCTAATACTAAAAGAGGCGATTTTTCTATTCCAGTTAAAATGGGATTAGGAATGATAATAATGGGTCTTGGTTTTATAGTTATGGTATTTGCCACATTAGCCAATGGTTCAGATGGAACAATAAAGGCTAGCATACTTTTTATAGTAGTAACCTATATATTTACAACTGTAGGGGAGTTATTTTTGTCTCCTATAGGTCTTGCAATGTTTAATAAGTTAGCTCCAGCTAAATATGCTACATTGTCTATGGGTGCATGGTATCTGACAAGTTTTTTTGCTAGTTTGTTATCAGGAAAAATTGCTGGATTTACAGCTACATTAGGTTTTTTACAAATCTTTGGAGGAATAGCAGGAGTCTTAATAATCTTTGGTTTAATATTACTTGGATTAAGAAATATGTTGACAAAATTAATGGCAATGGATTTGTTAACAGAAACAAAATAATCCATACTTAATTAGTGAAAATAAAGGAAATTACATTTGAATATAAAATCAAACGTAATTTCCTCTTTAATTATGAAAAAAAAGCTTTACACAGATAGATATTGTAATTAAAATTATAATTGTGATAATTAGAGTGTATAAGATTTATATAGATTATATAAAAGGAAAATTTATGTAATGAACTTTACATACTTATATATTTAGTTATTCAAACTATTATTTTGAGGAGGTCTTGTTGTGAATATAAAAGACAGAGTAAATGAATTAAGAAGACTTATGGAAGAAAAAAATATTGATGCTTATATGATTCCGTCTTCTGACAATCATCAAAGTGAATATGTAGGAGATTACTTCAAATCAAGAGAGTTTATATCAGGATTTAATGGTTCAGCTGGAACAGTTATTGTGACTAAAGATGAAGCTGGATTATGGACAGATGGAAGATACTTTATACAAGCAGAATCTCAATTAGAAGGAAGTACAATAAAATTATTTAAAATGGGACAAGAAGGTTGCCCAACTACTGATGAATATTTATATACAAATATTCCAGAAGGTGGAACTTTAGGTTTTGATGGTAAAGTTATATGTGCTAAAGAAGGAGCTACATTAGCTGAAAAATTATCTAAAAAAGGTATAAAAGTAGAATACCAATATGATTTAATAGATAGCATATGGCCAGATAGACCAGCTTTATCAGATAGTAAAGCATTTTTATTAGATGTTAAATACTGTGGAGAAAGTTTTAGTTCAAAGTTAGCTAGATTGAGAGAAAAAATGAGTGAAAAAGGTACTTCTACTCATGTAATAACTACTCTTGATGATATAGCATGGTTATTTAACATAAGAGGTGGAGATGTTAAATACAATCCAGTCGTACTTTCTTATGCAGTGATAACTTTAAAAGAAGTTTATTTATTTGTTGATGAAAGTAAATTAAATGAAGAGATATTAAATGAATTGGCTAAAGAAAATGTACAAATAAGACCATATAATGATGTATATGATTTTGTAAAACATATAGATAAAGATGAAAAAGTTTTAGTTGATGGAACTAAGATTAACTATGCAATTTACAATAATATACCTTGTGGAGTTGAAAAAGTTGATGAGTTTAATCCAGTAATGTTCTTTAAGGCTCAAAAAAATGAGGTAGAATTAGAGAATATAAGAAATTCACATGTTAAAGATGGTGTAGCTTTCACTAAATTTATGTACTGGTTAAAGAATAATGTAGGTAAGATGGAAATAACTGAAATAAGTGCTACTGAAAAATTAGAGGGACTAAGAAGAGAACAAGAAGGATTCTTTGAACCAAGTTTCAATACAATTGCTGCATATAAAGAGCATGCTGCTATGATGCACTATAGTGCAACTCCAGAATCAAACTATAAGTTAGAAGCTGAAGGACTATTCTTAGTAGATTCAGGTGGACAATATTATGATGGAACTACTGATATAACTAGAACTACAGTATTAGGACCTATAAGTGATGAATTAAAATTACATTTCACTTCTGTAGCAAGAGGTATGATAAATCTTTCTAAGGTTAAATTCTTACATGGTTGTAGAGGGTACAACCTAGATATATTATCTAGAAGCTGTATGTGGAATATGGGAATAGATTATCAATGTGGAACTGGACATGGTATAGGATTTGTATTAAATGTTCATGAAGCTCCAAATGGATTTAGATGGAGAGTAGTTCCTGAAAGATTTGATAGCGCAGTTCTTGAAGAAGGTATGGTAACTACTAATGAACCAGGTATATATATAGAAGGTTCTCATGGTATAAGAACAGAAAATGAAATAGTAGTTAGAAAAGCTGAAAAGAATTTTTATGGTCAATTTATGGAGTTTGAAGTTGTTACATTAGCTCCTATTGATTTAGATGGTATAGTTCCAGAATTAATGAATCAAGATGAAAAAGATTATTTAAACTGGTATCATAAATTAGTTTATGATAAAATATCTCCTTTCCTAACTGGTGAAGAAAGAGAATGGTTAAAAGTTTATACTAGAGCTATATAGTTTTGTAATTGAATACTATAAATAAATCGAGGCATTTTAATGCCTCGATTTTTGATATCTTATCTATTAAACTTAAACATAGTTTTTACTTTGATAATTCTACAAGTTTTTTATTCATTATAAGTAATATAATTCCAAATAGCAATAAGAATGAAGGGATTACTATAAATACTTGTAACATACCAAGGTGGTCTATAATAGTCTGTGTATAACCAGACAATTTATTTGCTGCAAATTTACCTAAGAACCAAACACCCATTAGGAATGAAATATATTTTTCTGGTGAAAGTTTATTTACCATGCCATATCCAACTGGAGAAAAACAAATCTCTCCTATACTTTGGAATGTTAAAAATCCAATTACCCAAAATACACTTGCTTTCTGAAGTGAATTAGGGTCAGTTCCTGTTTGTATAACTGCGACTATCATAAATAAAAATGCCACAGCTAATAGTATAAATCCTAGACTCATTTTTGAAGGTACACTTAAATCACCTTTTTTAGTCTGAGATAATTTTACCCAGATTAAAGCAGATATAGGACCAAGGATGACGCATAGAAGACCATTATATGAATCTATCCATGAGGTTGGTATTTGAAAATTACCAACAGTCAGATTTATGTGTTCTTTTGTATACAAAGCTATAGACATAGAAGCCTGGTTATATGCTATCCAAAAGAATACTGTAAAAAAAGCTAATATTAATATTACTATTATTCTTTTTTTCTCAACTGAAGTTAATGGTTTTGAAGCAAGTAATTTCTTATATTCTAATGATTTCTTTATAGTTTCTTTTCGACTACTAAATTCATTACTTGAAGATTTATAAAATTTTTTGTGACCAAATATAAAGAATAACAAACCTATTAAAACAGTAATTGAAGCAAATAAAAATACATATCTGTAACCATACATATTTATAGAAGTACCATTTTTCATAGCAAACCATTCATTAGCGACCAAACCACAGATTAAAGGGCCAAATAATGTTCCCAGATTAGTAGACATATATGTAATAGAAAAAGCCCCATCTTTTCTTGGGTCATCATTAGTATATAAGTTTCCAACTAAGGTATGTAAGTTTCCCTTATAAAAACCTATTCCTAATCCAGACAAGAATATCATGACGTTTACATCCATTTTGCTATTTGCCAGATATCCTAAAAAGTAGCCAATTGAAACCATTATCATTCCAAGCATAATACAATTTTTTGGACCTAAAAATCTATCACTAACCCATCCACCAATAACAGGAGAAAAATAAGTCCATGCTAAGAAAGATGCAAGCATTGATGCAGATTCTGCTGGTGTTAACCCTAAACCACCTTTAGATACTTGTTCAGCCAAAAATAATAAGAGTACTAATTTCATACCATAGTATGCAAGTCCTACAAATGTAAATATTGAACAACAAAAATATAAATCCTTAGGCTGTTTAAGTTTTTCTTGAGTTTTTAAAACTGACATATGTCGAGAACCTCCAGACCAATAATTTAACAAAATTTTTCCATACTATATGAGTATATGTTTTTTTTATAAAGACGTCAACTTATGGCATAAAAAAATAAAGCCTTAATAATATGTAAAAATAGCATTATTTTATAGATTCAGTAATATTTTTTTATAAGAATATATGTTATTATTATATTAAAATACAACATATTATGGAAAGGATATGCCAATTTAGTAGTTAGATTGATTGTTTGGCAGGTGGGATGAGCTATGATAAGAAAGAAATCTGAATTACAAGTAGAAGTAAAAGAAAATTTAACTGGTGGTGTTGGAAAAGTTAAGCTTGAAAACATATTACAAATTGATGAGCTTAAAGGAAAAGGAAGATTATTTAAAAGGATAACTTTACCAGTAGGAAGTTCAATTGGTGTGCATGACCATACAACTGATTTTGAGGTATATTATATATTAAAGGGGAAAGGTAAAGTTTTTGATAATGGGGAATTTGTAGAAGTAAATGAAGGTGATGTAATATATACTGCTGATGGTGAAGAACATTCTATAGAGAATATAGGGGAAGAAGAACTTGAATTTGTAGCAGTAGTTTTATATGTGTAAAATATGGAGGAGGAGTTATGACAAGCAAGATAGAAGAAATTAAAGACAAGATAAATAGATTTTGCAACTCCAATTTAAATCAAGAATATAAAGATATAAGTTTTAAAATCTTGCAAGACCTTTTAGATAATAATAAAGAGATAATTCATTCTTCTAGAGCTGATATATGGTCTTCAGCTATATTAAACATAGTTTTGGAGCAAAATCTCTTATATAATAAGAAGCATCCATTACATATAACCAAAAAGGAATTTTCAAAACAAATAGGTGTTTCTTTAAACACTATAAACAATAAATCATCATTGATAAAGGAAGTCTGTAATATTGACTTTTTAAATCAAGATACTATTGCTATCTCTAATATTGAGTTTTGGGTAAGAGAGAGTAATTCTAAATCCAAAGCCATAGATTTAGAGTTAGAAAAGAAAAAAATACTTTATAAAAGATATATTAAACTATCACAAGAAGCTAAAAACCATATTGAGTCAATTAGGTATATGGAAGAAGCTGTAAATATTGGGAAAAGCATGATTACTAAAGAAGATAGACAACTTGGATTTTGGAAAGGTATATCTACTAGAGCTTATATGGTAGCACTTGAGTCTCTTGCTAGGAAGTTAGAGAGTATTGATAATTTAAAAGAAGCTAGAAAGGTATTAGAGTATTTAATAGAAATCAATCCTGATGATGAACAAGGAATAAGGTATAAATTGTTCAATGTATTAATTAGGTTAAATGATAGAACAGCAATAAATAATTTATTTGAAATGTATAAAGAAGAAAAGTCTGCTACATGGATGTATAGCAAAGCTCTTTATTATTTTAAAAATAAAAATATGTTTTTAGCAAGTGATGCTATTAAAAGTGCTAAAAATAAAAACAAATATATTGGATTATATTTAATAGATTGGCGAAATGCCTTTGGTAGAGAGTTTGTTACAGCAGAAGAAAAGGGAGAAGCTGTCTATTACTATGATGAAAATATAGTACTGTGGAATGAAGTTAAAGGTTCTATGGATTGGTTATTGAAAAAAATGTTGGAATTTTCATAAAAAGAACTACTCCTTATTACTGATAAAAAAATAAGGAGTAGTTTTTTTATTTATACATCTAATTTTAAATCGCCTGGTTTTATCATACCTTTTTTTCTCATAAATTCTGATATTATTAGAGTTATAATAGCAGGAAGTACAAAGTTAAGTAAAAGTATACCAACCCACATCGTTATGCCACCTTTTCCAGCACTTTGCATGGCAGTTACTGTTCCAAATTGTCCAACTAATCCACAAGTTCCCATACCAGAGCCAATAGGTATATTTTCCATTTTAAATATTGTTGTAGATAATGGGCCAAGTATTATTGAAGCTATTGTAGGTGGTATCCAAATTTTCCAGTTTTTTATTATATTGGGTACTTGGAGCATGGATGTACCAAGTCCTTGAGCTACAAGACCTCCTACTCCATTTTCTCTAAAACTCATAACAGCAAAACCTATCATTTGGCAACAACAACCGACAGTTGCTGCTCCACCAGCAAGCCCTCCCAAACTTAACATCATACAAATAGCTGCACTACTTATGGGTAGTGTAAGAGCTATTCCGACAAGTGCAGAGACAATAGCTCCCATTATTATAGGTTGCATAGTTGTTGCTTGCATTATTATGTTTCCAAATGAAGTCATAAATGCAGAAACTGCTGGTCCAATAAGTTCTGCCACAAGTACTCCTATTAGTATTGTTACAGCAGGTGTAACTAATATGTCTACCTTTGTTTCTTTTGAAACTAATTTTCCAATTTCTACTGCAAAAAGTGTAGCGACAAATGCACCAACAGGTCCTCCTAATTCATTACCACAAGCACCAACAAGTGCACAAGAAAATAGTACAAGGGGAGGAGCTTGAAGTCCATATGCAATAGCTACTGCAATAGCTGGACCTGTAACTTGCTTAGCAAGTGGGCTTATAACTTCAGTAAAAAGAGATATGTTAAAGTTATCTCCTAATGTGTTAAAAATTGTTCCAATTAAAAGGGAAGAAAAAAGGCCGAGTGCCATATAACTTAATGCGTCAATAAGATACCTTTGAACAGAAATTTCAATATTTTTACTTTTAGCAAATGATTTAAAATTTCTTTTTTTGCAATTGATTTCCAATTTAAAATCCTCCTCATATAATACAAATATAATTTCTTTTTAATTAATTATATAACTTTTCAGCTGACAAGACAAATGTTATTTCACTAATTTAAAAGTATTTTAATAGCAATAAAATAACAGTAAATTTAGTTTTAAATTTTAAATTTATGGTTTATAATTAGTATAGGGATATTCTGAAATATAATAATTTTCCAGTTTATCCCAATATTTAACTTAGGTAGATTGCTTATAAAACAAATGATCATATACTAGGCTAAAAGGAAGTGGATAGATGAGATTTGTAGAAAATAAGAAATACAGAAAAATTGCCATAATTATATCTATTCCTATATTGCTTGTTGCGCAGTACTACCTTTTTAAATTTGGAATATTTAGACCAATGGTAAAAGGAGTAGAAATTGAAATTGTAGATGGGGAATATGTTAAAGATATAGATAAATATGTAGTAAAATTAAACGAAACAGTTACCTTGTCTACTGGTGAATATATTAAAGTTCCTTCATATGCTAAAGATCCAAATATTTGGTTTAATGTTTTAGATAATTCAGGGACTCTAAAAATAGAAGGAAATAAGATGACAGCATTAAAGGTTGGGTATTCTTCTGTTGGTATTATGAAAAATTCGAGAGTACTAAAAAAAGCTACTATAAAAGTAGTAGACCCAGAAGTAGAATCTTTAGATATGGAAATTAATGGAGAGTTAAAACATGTTGGTGATAGTGCCACTATAGAGAGTACAATAGAGGTTGACTATGAGAAGTTTAAAAAATCATATAAACCAATTTACAAAAGTAGCAACGAAGATGTTTTAAAAATTAAAGGAAACAAAGTAAGTGCAGTTGGAGTTGGAAAAGCTGTAATATATGCTAAGTGTGGAAACAAAGAAGTTGAGAGAACTTTTAGAATCCAAGCTAAAGTTGCTGAGATAAATATGAATAATATAAAAATAGAAGTTGACCAAAATGAGAAACTAAAACCAGATATAATAACTTCTCCACCAGGCTTAGAACCACCAAAAATACACTATGAGTTGGCTGATTCAAAATTACCTGTAGAAAGAGCTATAAGTCTAAGTAGTGATGGAAGTGTAGTAGGTCTTAGAGAAGGTAAAGAAAGAGTAAGGATAACTTGTGGAGATAAGTCTAAGATAATAACTGTAACAGTAGTCAAAGAAACTATAACTAATGACTATATACAAAATTTAGTAGGTTCACATAAAATAGTAAATAACAAAGTTATTATTAAACTTGAATGGGATTATATGAAAGATGTTTTTGACTATGATATATATCTTAAAGACAAATTATCAGGAGAATCATTTAAGAAAATTAAATCTATAACTATAAATGAGCGTGATTTAGGTAAATCCCAAAAGATATATGCTACTATAGAAATTGATGTAAAAGATAGTCAGAGTATAGATTATGATATTTATGTTCTAGGTAAGAAAGACTCAGATACAACTAAGCCAAGTAATGTAATAAACATTACTAATGTGAATGGTAATGGCAACTCAGATAATAATGATAGCATACAAAACATGAAGGTTGAAAATATATCAGCTAATGTTGACAGAGATAACAATGTTATTAGAGTTAACTGGAGTAGTGTATCTCATAAAGAATGTACCTATAGTATATATGTAAAAAATAATACTAATGGAGATGGTGAGTTTACTTTGTATCAAAGTGACATACAAGGGAATGAACATACTATAAGTATTCCTGAAGGAGATTTAAATTTAGATATCTATGTAGTTGCAAATTACAATGGACAAAATTCTAAAAATAGTGATGTTATAAATGTAAGATAAATTTATGATTTATTGAGAAATTAAATCATTATAAGAAGAGGATAGTATGGGGGTAATCATACTATCCTTTTTATTTTATTGAAATATACTGGTATTAAATTTTTAGTGTAAAAATATTTATTGCTAGTTAATATCATCTACAATTGAATCTAATGCTGCCTGTGTTGCATGTATTAGAGTTGTATCAAATAGTGGAACAGAAGTATCATTTTGCTGAATTAGAAGACCTATTTCTGTACATCCTAAGATAACGCCTTCTGCTCCTTGGTTAACAAATTTATCTATAATAGATAAAAAAGATTTTTTAGAGGATTTAGATACAATTCCTAAGCAAAGCTCATTGAATATAATGTTATTTACTATTGAACGTTCTTCTTCATTTGGTATTAAAACCTCAATTCCACTATTTATAATTATATTTTTATAAAAATCTTGCTCCATTGTATACTTAGTACCCAATAAAGCTACCTTTTTGATTTTCTTTTCTTTTAACTCATCAGCAGTCACATTTGCGATGTGTAAAAGTGGAATAGATATATTTTGTTGAATTTTATGTGCAACTTTATGCATAGTATTAGTACATATAACAATAAAGTTTGCTCCTGCGTCTTGTAAATTAATTGCAGCATCAGATAAGATTTTGGCACTTTTTTCCCAATTTCCGCTAGATTGACATTCTTCAATTTCTTGAAAATCTACACTATAAAGTATACATTTAGAAGAATGTAATCCTCCTAATTTTTCCTTGATTACTGTATTTATAACTTGATAATATGTAATGGTGCTCTCCCAACTCATTCCCCCGATTAAGCCTATAGTCTTCATATTCATCACCTTTTCATTCTATTTATTTTGTAATAGCTATTTACAAATACAAGTATAGCATCTAAAATATAAGCATACAATGATAAAATTGTATGGAGGACAATTATCTTTAAAAGGAGTAATTATATGCCAATAAATTCATTTGAAAATTATCCAATGACATGGAAACCACAATTAAACAATCGAAAACCACCAATATATAAAACTTTAGCAATGTTGTTAGAAGAAGACATTGAAAAAGGAAATTTAAATCCTGGAGATAAATTACCTCCACAACGAGAATTAGCAGATTTTCTCGATTTAAATTTAAGTACAATAACACGGGCATTTAAACTTTGTGAAGAAAAAGGATTAATATGTGCAAAAGTAGGAAAAGGGACCTTTATTTCTTCTGATGTAAATTTAAGCAATACATTGCTTTATCAAACAGAATCAAAAGGTATAATTGAACTTGGTACAGTACATCCTCCTTATGAACAAAATACATATATTATCAATTTTATTAAAAATGTATTAAAACAACCAGAAATGGAAAAATTTCTTCAATATATGTCTCCATCAGGTACACACATGCAAAAAAAATCAATTGCAAAATGGTTAGAAAGAAATAATATATATACTAAAGAAGAAAATGTACTTTTATCTACAGGTGGACAAAATGCTATATGCGCTACTTTATTAGGATTATTTAAGGCTGGAGATAGAATTGCAACAGATTCATTGAGTTTTTCTGGAATCAAGTCAATAGCTAAAATGATAGGCATTCAATTAGTTCCAATTCCCCAAGAGAATAATGAAATGTCAATCGAGTCTCTTGAAAATTATTGTAAAAATGAAAACATAAAAGGTATATATATCATTCCAGATTATCATAATCCAACAACACATTCTATGTCTAACTTATCACGTAAGAAAATAGCAGAGATAGCAAAAAAGTATAATATCATAATTATTGAAGATGCTATAAATAGTATTTTTAAACCGGATTTACAAGCTCCAGTATTTTCTTTAGCTAGTAATAATACTATATATATTCTTAGTACATCTAAATTTATCTGTGCTGGGCTTAGAGTAGCGTTTGTAGTTGCTCCAAAACGTTATATAGGAAGTCTAGAAAATGCATTATATAATATGAATTTGATGGTTTCCCCATTTAATGCAGAAATAGTACATCGTTTACTGCATTCTCCTATTATAAATAAGATTATTGAAGAAAGAAAAGATGAAATTATAAAAAGAAATGAAGCTACTAATAAGATTTTATCTGATTATAATTTAATTGGTGATAAAAATTGTAGTTTTCGTTGGTTGATTCTTCCAGATGAATGGGATGGAAAATCATTTGAGATATATGCAAAAAATTTAGGTGTTCAGGTATATTGTGCTGAACGTTTTTCAGTTGGTAATTCTATTGTGCCAAAAGCTGTTCGTATTTGTGTAACAGCTCCAAAAGATGTAGAAGAATTAGAGAAAGGGTTGAATACAATAAAGTCACTTCTTAAAAATCAGAGAGATTTTCCTATAATTTAATTAAATAAATAAAAATGCGGAGAAATTTATTATAATAAACCTCCGCTTTTATTATTTGATGAAATACTTTACTTTCTATTAAAATTTTAACTTTAATCATCTTGAAAATATAATCATTTTATGGTAAAATAATTCTTAAAAATAGAAATAATTAATCATTTGTTAAAAAAAATGCATAATAAATTGTAATTTATTGACGATAGTGGGAAAATATTCATAAATGTATAAAATAACAGAAAAAATGCAAAAATAAAATCAATTTCATATGTTATAAAATCTATATGGCAAAATTAAATTTGCCTATCAGAATGATATAAACACACCAGAAAGGAGGATGCTATCAATAATGGAAATTAATTAATTTTGGTAGCTAAAAATTATGAATGAACAAACTAGAATATCCTTAGAGAGAGCTGCTGAACTAAAATCAAAAATTGATGATTATATTCAGGCTAGGAAAACAATTAACAGAGGTCTTGAAAAAGAAGAAGAGATAAATAAACGAAAACAAAAGATATTAAGCATATTAAATGGAACAGAAGAAGACTGGAATAATTACAAATGGCAATTATCAAATAGAATCACAGATGTAGATACTTTATCAAAGATTATTAATCTAACTAAAAAAGAAAAAGAATATATAGAAGAAGTTGGTACTCAATTTAGATGGGCAATATCTCCATATTATCTGAGTTTGATAGACCCAGATGATATATGTGACCCTATAAAATTACTTTCTATACCAACACATATAGAATTGGAAGATGAACAAGATGATTTAGACCCAATGGGAGAAGAGTATACAAATCCAGCAGGATGTATAACTAGAAGATATCCAGATAGATTAATAATAAATGTAACAAATGAATGTGCTATGTATTGTAGACATTGCCAAAGAAGAAGAAATATTGGTCAACAAGATTCTCATAAGTCAAAAGCTGTTATACAAGAATCTATAGATTATATTAGAGAAAATGAAGAAATAAGAGATGTATTAGTAACTGGTGGAGATACTCTTACATTAAAAGATGATTATTTAGAATGGATTCTTAGCCAACTTAAAGAAATACCACATGTTGATTATGTTAGATTAGGAACTAGAACTCTTGTTACAATGCCACAAAGAGTTACAGATGATTTTTGTAATATGCTAAAAAAATATCATCCTATATATATAAATACACATTTTAATCATCCAATGGAAATAACTAAAGAATCTAAAGAGGCATGTGAAAAATTAGCAAATGCAGGTGTACCATTAGGAAATCAAGCAGTGTTATTAAATGGTATAAATAATGATAAATTTGTAATGAGATGTTTAAATCAAGAATTGCTTAAAATAAGAGTGAAACCTTACTATATATTCCAAAGCAAACATGTAAAAGGAACAAAACATTTCAATACATCAGTAGATGATGGTCTTGAAATAATGGAATATCTAAGAGGATATACATCTGGAATGGCAATACCAACATATATAGTTAATGCTCCAAAAGGAGGTGGTAAGACTCCATTACTTCCACAATATCTTGTATCAAAAGGAACAGATTATGTGATGCTTAGAACATGGGAAGGAAAAGTTATAAAAATGGAAGATGAACCAGCTGTAGATATAAAGAAACTTATAAAAGAGCAAGCGCAGGATTAATAAAATATTTAAATATACAAAAAGAAACAACTTTAAAATAAAAATAAAATGGATGCTAAATTTATATCAATTTGCATCCATTTTTATATTAGTTATTTATTTTATTTATTATTTTGTTGTTGATTAACCAATTCAAGGTATCCACTTGGATGGAAGTAATATATCTCAGAAGTATTTTCATTTACAAAGTAACCAATGTCACCATCTGCATCTGGTAAAAATACATATCCATTAAGATTTTTAGCTTTTAATGCTTCAAAATCGCTAGCATTTCCTTGATATATGTAATCAACTTTATTGTTGTATTTTACTAAAAGTTCTTTAGCTTGTTCTTGAGTCAATTTAGTATCTTGACTTACAGGAATATTCTTTTGAGAATCAGCATAAGAAGATTCATTTACTGGTGCAGTTAATAACAAACAAGATAAAACTAATAAAGATATAAGTGCTTTTTTCATACTAAAACCCTCTTTCGTAATTAATTATATAAGATATTTATTACTTAATAATATTATATGTTTTCTATAATTAAATATTACCATTAAAGAGGATAATATTACAGTTACACAGCTGTAACCTTTGATTACAAAATCGTAATTAAATTGTATTTTTATTCCATTTGTATTTTATCATGTCTACGATTAACAAATTCACAAAAATATATTTTTATAACGCCCATAACAGGAGCTGATAAAATCATACCAGGTATTCCAAAAAATCCTCCACCAACAGTAACTGCTAGTATTGTAAAAAATGGACTAAGACCTAGTTGTCCACCTACGATTTTTGGTTCTATAAATGTAACTTCAACTTGTTGAATTATTATTAAGTAAATCAAGCAAGTTAACGCAGTTGTAGGATTGTAGAATAAGTTAATTACTACAACTGGTGTCATACCTATTACTGGACCAAAGTATGGAACCATATTCATAATACCCATTAGTGTACCAAACAATAGTGCATATTCAGACTTTAAAAAGTATAGACCAATTCCAGAAAGTAGTCCAACTATAAAAGAATCTAAAATCTTACCTGTAAAGTATTTACCAATATTTAAGTTCAAACTTTGACACAATTCTATTATAAAGTCTCCATATTTTTTACCTAAAGAAATATAAATAACTTTTTTTGTAAATGATAAGAACTTTTCTTTTTCTAATAATAGATAGAAACAAATTATAAAGCCTAAAAGGAATTGTACTATAAATTTTCCAACAGAGAAGGTAGTACTAAATATTCCTCCAAGTGAACCAATAAGTAAGTTACTAAACTTAGGCATTACACTCATAATTTTGTCACCATATTCTTTTAATGTATTAGGGTCTACTGATTGCAAACTTTTACCTAAATCAAATAAGAATTGTTCCGTTTTATCTATATATATAGGAACTTGAGTTACTAAGTCAGCTAAACTGTTTACTATTGATGGGACTGTAAATAGTATAAAAGATACTAGTATAACTATTAGCACACCATAAGTAAGAAGTAAAGAATATATCCTTTTAAAATTAAGCTTATTTTCCAAAAATTTTACTAGTGGATTAAATACATATGCTAATACAAATGCTATTATAAATGGAGTTAGTAATGACATCAGTAAACTTATTACTCCAAAAAAATATTTGTAATTATCAATAACTTTAATCAAAATATATGAAATAACTACAGTAAGTACAATATTTAAATAAATTTTTTTATCCTGCAAAACAACACAACCTTTCTTATATTTATTAAGTTTAGATTTACTTAAATTTAAAATCAAGTTAATATTTATAGCTTATTATACAATAAAAAGTAGTATTAATATAGTATGATTAATATGAAATTTGATAAGTGTACAATATATTGAAAGTTTTATCTAAATATTATTTTTATTTTCTTAAATTTACATATTACAAATATAAATAATTACAATTCGTTTCTAATTCTCTGTACATTTCTATTTATATAGTGCCTTCCAACATGTTTATATAAAAAATTTTTATACCATCCTATCTTTTGACTATATTTATTAAAAAAATTATCTGGAGTATCAAAGATTCCCAAATCATCAATTATTCCTTCTTTTTGAATAAATGTATGATTTACATTCCAAGATATTTGAGGATTTTGAAAATCTTTAGTGGCAATACCCCATCCATAAAATGAGCCTTGACAGTTATTGTATTTCTGCTGAATACTTGTAAGATAATTTTTGTCTAAAATAAGACCTTCTAATTTATACCATTGCTTTTCATAGTATACTTCTGTCCATGTGTGAATGATTTCTGTAGGTGCAATTTTGTAAATAATTCCTAAGAGTTCTAATTGAACTCTTTTGTCTAGAGTAAAACCATGAATCCTACATGGAATGCCAACTCCTCTTAAAAGTGCCATAGCAAGTATAGTTTTTGTATTACATTGTCCATATCCATCTTTTAGTATTTTACTTGCAGATATATTGTCACTTGCATTGAAACCAAAGTTGATGTCATCTCTAATAAAGTTATAAATTTGTTTGATTTTATTAAAATTATCTAATTGATTCCAATTATGTTTGCTAATAAGTTCTTGAATATTTCTTGCTCTAAAGTCTAATAATGTACTTTCTGATAAATATCTTTTCATAAAATAGAATTCTCCTTTATCTAGTGTAACTATATTTTATACCTTAGAGTAATTTGAAACTTTCAAAAACTTGCTGTTTTTTAATATGCCAGAAATATTCATACCAGTCATACATTTGTTGGTGTATGCTAGATGTGAAGCACTGTCAAAACCTGCCATCATAGCAGCATCAGTTATAGAGTATTTACCAGATAAAAGTAAAAAATATGCTTTTTGAATTTTATGTAGGAGAATGTAACTTTTTAATGGCATTCCTGTTTGTTCTTTGAATATATGGGACAGTCTGCTTGGCGAAAGAAAGACCATATCAGAAATATTTTTTATAGAATGATTATGACAGTCACACTCATTAAGTCTTTGCATTATTTTATGAATTCTTTTATCAACTATTGTGTAATTGTCTTGAGCAACATTAAGATATTTGAACACAGAATTTGTAAAATTTAAATAACCTTCTTTATCATGATTTTTTAAAAATTTAAAATATTTTTCTTGTATATGTTTAGTATTATGAATATCTATAATTCCATAACCCTTAATTTTGTCAATATATTTTGATTTAAGACTTAATGCAAGTGATGATGTTGGTTCAATTAACATAGTAAAACATACTTTTTCTCCTGTTGAAAAACAATGTTCTATATTACTATCTACAATAATGCATTTACCTTCTATATCATTGCCATCTATAGTTATATTTAAATTATCTTCAATTCCTATAAACAATTGTAACATCCAATGTTTATGCTTCTTTGATTGAATAGAATTTGTAAACGAAGAAATATGATTATTTGACATAATTATATAATTAATAAAATTACCTCCAAACATTTTTCTTATTGAGGAAATACAGGTTAAATGTACAGTATTTTTCAGTAAGATTAGTGAAATTTTTATTTTATTATACTTTAGATTTTAATTTTGTTCAATTATTTTAAAGTTAGATTACTTTTATAGTGAATTAATTTTATTTTATAGAATATTGGACCTATATTAAGATATTTTAAAATATAAATTACCTATGGTAAAACTTGCATATAAAAAATAAAAATTTTATAATTATATTACAGATTATTTAAAATAAAACATCAAGTTATAAGTTGAAGAAAAGAGGATGTCATGAAGTTATTTCAGCAAAAAACACAAGTTCATAAATTTGAAAATTCAAAAGAATTTATAGAAGAATTCAAGATTTGTAAATCAGATTTTATATTAACAAGTAAAAATGCATATGATACATATTTTAAAAGCTTTGGTTTGGATGCACATGTAGAATATAAAAGTAAGTATGGAACTGGTGAACCTGATGATATAATGATGGATAAATTATTGGATGATTTTTCAAAAACTAATTGTACAAGAATTATTGCTATTGGTGGGGGAGCAGTTATTGATATGGCAAAGTTGTTAGTACTGAAAGATGGAAAGAAATCAAGTGATTTATTTCAAAAAAAGGTTCCTTTAGAAAAAATAAGAGAATTAATAGCTGTTCCTACAACTTGTGGAGCAGGTTCAGAGGTGTCAAATATTTCAATTGCAGAAATAACAGAGATGAATACGAAATTTGGATTAGCTGTAGATGAATTATTTCCAGATTATGCAGTTTTAATTCCAGAGTTATTACTAGAGCTTCCATATTCATTTTTTGCTACAAGTGCAATTGATGCTTTAATACATGCTATAGAATCTTTTGTATCTCCAAAGGCAAGTATTTATACAGAAATTTTTAGTACCAAAGCTATAGAGATGATTTTAAATGGATTTCAGCAAATTGTGTTAAATGGAAAAGATTATAGATTTGATATTATAGAAGATTTTTTGGTTGCAAGTGATTTAGCTGGTATTGCTTTTGGAAATGCTGGGACAGGAGCAGTACATGCACTTTCATACCCATTAAGTGGAGTTTATCATGTTACTCATGGGGAAGCTAATTATCAGTTTTTTATAGAAGTGTTTAAAACATATAATAGATTATCACCAGATGGTAAATTAGCAAAAATAAATATGCTTTTGAGTGAAATAATGAATTGTAAAGTATCAGAGGTATATGAAAAAATGGAAGAGCTACTTAATAAAATTATTACAAGAAAAAGTTTAAGAGAATATGGAATGAAAGATTATGAGATAAATAGTTTTGCAGACAGTGTCTTGGATAGTCAACAAAGGTTATTAAATCAAAGTTATGTTAAACTTAATAAAGAAGAAATAGTAAATATATACAGAATTTTATATTGATAACCCAAATCTAAAAGTTAATTGCTTTATATTTAGCTATAACTCAAATTTATGAAAAGCGATGGTTTTAATTAAATCATCGCTTTTTATGACTGATATTTTTATAAGATAATGTATCTTGTACTTATTAAAAAATATATATTTCATTTAATTATGACAAATAAAGATAAAATTTAAATATTTTAGAGGTAATTTTATTTATATATAGAATTTTAGAGTAATGATATACAAATGTATTATATTACTATTTTATATCAAAAATAGTAATATAATAGTCATATACATTTAGAAAATTTATTGTTTAAAAGGAGTAGAACTTATGATAAAAAAAGAAATGGGTAATTTTAAAGGAAGTAGTGATTATGTAGTATCACCAGAACTAATGGCATCAGTTAATGTTGCTATAGCACTTGAAAAACCACTTTTAATTAAAGGAGAACCTGGAACAGGAAAAACTATGCTTGCACAAGCAATTTCAAATCAACTACAAAAAGATTTAGTAATTTGGAACATAAAATCAACTACAAAAGCACAGGATGGACTCTATGTATATGATACTGTTCAAAGACTTTATGATAGTCAATTTGGAGGTGAAGGAGTAGATGATATTGGTAAGTACATAAAATATGGTAAATTAGGAGAAGCATTTAGTTCACAGCAACAAGTAATTCTTTTGATAGATGAAATAGACAAGGCTGACTTAGAGTTTCCAAACGACCTACTTTGGGAATTAGATAAAATGGAGTTTTATATAAATGAAACAAAAGAAACTGTAACAGCAAAACAAAGACCTATAGTGATTATAACTTCGAATGCAGAAAAAGAGCTTCCAGATGCTTTTTTAAGAAGATGTATATTTCACTATATAGAATTTCCTGATAGAGATATGATGGAGGAGATAGTCAAAGTACATTTTGATAAAGTTGAAGAACATTTATTGGAACAAGTAATGACTACTTTTTATTGGATTAGAAGTTTAAGAGAGATACAAAAGAAACCTAGCACATCAGAATTAATAGACTGGATACAAGCATTGACTTTAAGTGGAATTCCAATTGAAAAAATAGAAAAAGAGGTTCCTTTTGCAGGGATACTGCTTAAAAATAATGAGGATATTGAATCTATGCAAAAACGTTTGTAGTCAATAGGAGCTGAATAATTATGTTTATTAAATTTTTTTATTTATTGAGAGCAAGAGGTCTAGATATATCTTTAAATGAATGGATGACTTTAATTGAAGCACTGGACAAAGGGCTTTGTTATTCAAATTTTTCTAATTTTTACTATCTTTGTAGGATGATTTTAATAAAAAGTGAAAGTAATTTTGACAAATTTGATGCAGTATTTTTGGAGTATTTTAAAGGTATAGAACACAAAGAAGAAATTCCAGAAGAGATTATGAACTGGCTTAAAAAGCCAAATGTTGATTTAGAAGGATTTGAAAGATTAGAACAAAATCCAAATATAAACCTTGATGAATTGAGAGCTAAATTAGAGGAACGTATAAAAGAACAAGACTCTCCACATAATGGAGGAAATTACTGGATAGGAACAGGAGGTACTTCTGAATTAGGTCATTCAGGCAAAGGTCAAACTGGTATACGTATAGGTGGAACTTCAACCTATGGAAGGGCTGTTCTTGAAGTTGCAGGAGAAAGAAAGTATAGAGATTTTAGAGATGATGAAGTTTTAAATATGCGTCAATTTCAAGTTGCATTAAAAAGACTTCGTCAATTTTCTACTAGAATAGATGCTCCAAAGACAGAACTTGACTTAGATAAAACTATTGAAGAGACTTGTAATAATGCAGGGTATTTAAAATTATTCTTTGAAAAACCAAGAAAAAATACAGTGAAGCTTTTGCTACTTATAGATTCAGGGGGTTCAATGAGAGGATATAGTACTTTATGTAATACATTATTTCAGTCTGTAAGTAAATCAAATCACTTTAAAGATGTAAAAGTATACTATTTTCATAACTGTTTTTATGATAGATTATTTACGACACCAGAATGCTGGCTAAGTAAGTCTATTGATACTGAATGGATATTACAAAACATAGATAAAAACTATAAAGTTATAATCGTTGGTGATGCCTCTATGGCACCTTCTGAGTTACTTCATATTGGTGGTAATTATAGAGGTCCATATAATGATACACCTGGGATAGAGTGGCTTAAAAGATTCAAAAGAAAGTATAGTAAAATTGTGTGGCTAAATCCAGAACTGAGAGATGGATGGGATTCAATCAGTTATTGGTATCAGACTCAAAGGTTAATACAAAGTGAGTTTAATATGTATCCATTAACTGTAAAAGGATTGGAAAAATCATTGAAAAATTTAATGGTTGCGAAATAATATAAAAAATGATGGTACAAATTATCTAAAAGATGTACCATCATTTTTTATATTATAAATTGTATAATTGAAATTTAAAAATTATGTAGCCTAATACATTTTAGACTTACAAAAAACATATACATTAATAATAATTTTAGAAATTGAGGTGATTATAATAAATTATGAATTAATCGTAAAATACAATGGAGATATATTAAGATTAGAGCAAGAATTAGGTGTTTCAGTAGAAATACTTAATTCTTCATATGCAATAATAACATCAAGTAATGAAGAAGATATAAATAGATTACTGACTTATCCAGAAATAGAGTTTATAGAAAAACCTTTTATATTACAAACCCAAGACATCCAAAGTTTTTCAAGCACAGGGATAACAGGTTTTAAAAATAGAACAGGATTAACTGGAAAAGGGACTATAATTGGTATAATTGATTCGGGTATAGATTATACTTTGCCTGTATTTAGAGATAGTGATGGAAGGTCTAAAATATTATACTATTGGGACCAGTCTATACAAGGAAATCCTCCAGCAGGTTTTAAAGAAGGAACATTATATACTAATGAAGATATAAATAATGCAATAGCTGGTAATACATATATACCTATTTCAACGACTAGTCTACATGGTACACATGTTGCAGGTATTTGTTCAACTATTGCAAGTGATGCTAGGATAATAGTAGTAAGAGTTGGAAATATACAGACAGATGTTTTTTCAAGAAGTACAGAGTTTATGAGGGCGATTAAATTTATTTTAGATAGGGCATTAGAATTAAGAATGCCTGTTACATTAAATATAAGTTATGGAAGTAATGAAGGTTCGCATAGAGGAACTTCTTTATTTGAGCAGTATATAGATGATATGTGTTTATTTTGGAAAAATAATATAGTGGTAGCGGCTGGTAATAATGCAGATAAGGGTGGTCATAAAAGGATTAGACTTCAAAATAATACTACAGAAGAAGTTGAGTTTGTAATTGGAGAAGGAGAACGTATATTAAATATAAACATATGGCCAGATTTTATTGATGATTTTAGTGTACATTTAGTAAGTCCATCAAATAGTCAGACACAATCAATTTCTCTAACTTCAGGTGAAATAAGAAATACTTTAGGAGAGACAAGAATTACTGGTTATTTTTATCCTATAGCACCATATTCTCTTACTAGAAGAGTTACTTTGCAGTTAAGTTCAAATACACAGATAAATCCTGGTTTATGGAGAATTGTATTTGAGCCTATAGATATTGTAACTGGTAATATAAATATATATCTACCAACTTCTGAGGGATTAAATAGAAACACGAGATTTTTGATTCCAACTCAAGAACTTACTGTTACAGTTCCTGGAACAGCAAGTAGAGTTATAACTGTAGGTAGTTTCAATTCAAGAACAGATATAGTATCCATATTTTCTGGCGAAGGAGATACACAATTAGGAGTGTTTAAACCAGACTTATTAGCTCCAGGCGAAGATATAATATCTTTTTTACCAGGAGGTACAAGTGGAGCATTAACTGGAACTAGCATGGCTACTCCTCATGTCACAGGAGTTTGTTCGTTGTTTATGGAGTGGGGAATTGTAAATGGAAATGATTTATTTTTATATTCACAAAAGTTAAGAGCATTACTTCTTAGGGGAGCAAGAAGACTAAGTAATCAGCAATATCCGAATAATTCATCAGGATTTGGATTTTTAAATTTATCAGACATAGATTTGTATACTTTATCTAGTATAAATCAAGATTTAGAAACAGAAAACATTGGATATAGAAGCATTAATAAGTCATTTAAAGATGAAGAAAATAATTATAAAATTATAGAAAGTTATAATGCTCAAAGAAATAATGACTTAAATTTGGAGGATTTTCTAAGTGAAAATATGGATAGACAATCAGGAACATTGGCAGGAATAAATGTAATTCATACTCCTGAATTTGAAGACGAGTTAGCATCATTGGGTATGAGTCAAGAATTTCTTAAGTTAAGTGACTCATTTGGTGTATTATCTATAAACACTACAGACTATAATAGTATACAACGAGTTTTGGAACTTCCATCAGTTATAAGGACAGAATCAACTATAAAGATGACACTGCTTGGAGAGATTAATCAAGGTACTTTTGGTGGTGTAGTTGCAACCGAAGAAATAGGTGTAAATTTTTTTAAAAATAATCCAAATATAACAATAACAGGAAGAGGTACTCTTATAGCAATTGCTGATACAGGAATAGACTATCTACATAAAGACTTTATATATGCAGATGGAACTTCAAAAATAGCTTTTTTATGGGACCAAACAAAGGATGGAACTCCACCTGAAGGTTTTTACATTGGTACAGAATATACACGAGAAGATATTAATAGAGCAATTGCAGAAAATGATGCTAGTCTATCTCAAGATGAAGTTGGGCAAGGTACTATGATAAGTGGTATATGTGCAGGTCTTGGTAATGTAAATAAGGAATATGCAGGAATAGCTGAGGATGCTGAATTAATAATAATAAAAACTGCTAAGATAGAAGGATTTTATAATAGTGCAATGTTATTTGCTGCGTCTCAGTATGCATATAAAAAATCTTTTGAACTTGGGAGACCATTAGTAATAAATATATCTTTGGGTAGCAATAGTTTAGTTGGATTGACCAATAGAAGTAATAGTGAAAAAGCATTTTTTACTAGAGGATTGTGTATAACAGCAGGAGCTGGAAATGAAGGGAACACTCAGACACACACATCTGGAAGAATACCAAATGTAGGAAGTGCTGTTGAAGTCGAGTTGGAATTAAATGAAGAAGAAGAAGAATTATCAGTTGAGCTTTGGTTGAATAAACCAGATAAAGCAGATGTAATAATAGTGTCTCCCACTGGTGAAGAAAGTAAAAGTGTTGGAATATCAAGTTATAATAGGGTAACAGGTTTATTTGATTTAGAAGGAACCGAGTATTCTATAACATATGTATATCCAACTACTTTTTCAGGTCAGCAGTTTACCAATGTTACCCTGAGAAATGCTAAAAGAGGAGTGTGGAAGATTAGATTAGTAGGGGTTTACATTGTAAATGGAATATATAACTTGTATCTTCCAAATAGAGCTCTTTTAAAAAGTGGAACTAGATTTAGAGAGGTTGACCCTTTTTATACTATAAATTATCCTGCTGTTCAGGACGATTTAATAACTATAGGAGCTTACAATACTATTAATAATAGTTTGTGGCAAAGTTCATCAAGAGGGCCAACTATTGAAGATAGATTAAAGCCAGACTTAGTAGCACCAGGAGTTAATATAATAGCTGCATATCCTGGAAATACATACGCAACTATAACTGGTACAGCAGCAGCTAGTGCACATGCTGCAGGAGCTGCTGCGATGTATTTTCAATATACTTTTGTTGATAGAAGATATCCAAATCAAGCATACGTCCAAAAAATAAAAACTTTTATGCAGGCTGGAGCTAGAAAAAATCAAACTACAGAGTATCCAAATACAAGTGTTGGATATGGAACTTTGGACGTTAGAGGTATGTTTGATGTGTTAAGATAGGAGGGATTTATGGAAAAATCTTATTGTATAATTTATCAGGGTGATATAGAAACTGCACTTCAACAAAATGGAATAAATAGATATATGGTTTTAAATAGTCAGCTTGCAGTAATATATGTACCTATGGACTTTGATGAAACTATTTTAAATAATATACTACAAGTTGCTTGGTGGGAAGAATCTGCTCCAATGAGTAGTTTAATTGAAATAACTAATAATATGAATAATGGAGAAACTATTACAACAGCTACTGAATCAGAGTATATTTATGAGAATCCATATAATGATATAACAGGAAGAGGAATTTTATTAGCAGTTATAGATTCTGGTATAGATTATTTACATCCTGATTTTGTGAACGCAGATGGAACAAGTAAGGTTTTACGATTATGGGATCAGGAAGAAAATACAAATCCACCACCAGAAGGATTTATTTTTGGGAGTGAATTTACAAGAAGTGAATTAAGTTTAGCTATAAGTAGAAATGATGGAAGTTTAAGTCAAGATAATATAGGTACTGGAACTTTGGCTTCTGGTATATTAGTAGGAAATGGAAGAGTAAATTCACAATATAGAGGTATAACTACAGAGTCAGATTTGATAGTGGTTAAATTAAAATCATATACAGATACCTATTATGCTGGAAGGATAAATTATAGTGTTTCAGATTTTTTAGCAGCTATAACATATGTTACTAATATAGCAAAAACAGAAAATAAGCCTATAATAATAAATCTTACTATCGGAGTTAAGTCAGGTGCTGTAGCAACTACTTCCATATTAGACACATTTAATATATTAAGTAGTGCTGGTGTTGTATTAGTAAGTGGCGCAGGTAATCAAGGTAATACAGATATTCATTATGCTGGAAGATTTAGTAGTTTAAATGAAGTCCAAGATGTAATAATACAAGATGGTGACGATTACGCACTTGATATAACACTCAATACAAATGGCCCAGATAAGATAGGGGCACAAATAATATCTCCTTCAGGTGAAGTTAGTCATGATATAAGATATTCCCCAGACTTTTATGTATATAGAGGAAAGTTTAATCTGGAAAATACTACTTATTCAATGAGATTCATCTATCCATATATCACTTCTGGAAATGAAAGTCTAGAGATAAGACTGAGAGATATAAAACCTGGTGTGTGGACGTTGAGGCTAACTCCAGAACTCCTAATAGGAGGAGAGTATGACATATATTTACCAAATAAAAACTTGATAGCACCAGATACAAGATTTTTAGACCCAGACTCAGTGGCTACAATAACTATGTATGCTGCTGGTGATGATGTAATTACAGTTGGTACATTTAATAATAAGACTGATAGTATGTGGATTGGTTCATCAAAAGGGCCAATTAGAGGAAGAGGAATTAAGCCAGATATAGTAGCCCCAGGAGTAGATATAATATCTACATATAAAAATGGAACATACAATACAGCAACAGGTACAGGCGTTAGTAGTTCTATAGTTTCTGGAGTCTTGGCCTTATTAATGGAATACTTGGAAAAACAAGATAATATCCCAAGGTTATCATTGTTTACACAAGTTTTAAAAACATATTTAATATTGGGAGCTACGAAGCTCGATATATATACATATCCAAATGTTTCACAGGGATATGGGATTTTAAATTTAAAAAATACAATTCAACAGATAGCAAATACTTTATAAATAAAAAATATGTAAATAATGGCATTTTATCTGTTATAAATTTTACTTATGAATTTAATTTGAAAAATTGCTAAAACTATTACAAAATAAATATATAGAGGTGATAGTTTTGGAAAGTAAAAAAGCAAGAGCATTAAAAGGTAAAGATAACAAAAGACTTAGAAGTCCACTTCTAGTTGGAAATGAATCAACAGCAGCTTGGGCAGATGTTGAAAAATTAAAACCTCATAGTAAAGTTTCAATACCTTCACTTAATAGTGTTGAAGAAGCAAAAGATTGGGTTGACAATGGAAGTAAACTGTAAAGACTTCTATACTTGATAACAAAAATAAATAATTTATTGTATTTAAGTAAAGTAGTATTAGTTTAAAAAGCTTAAAGTTAAACTTAGGCTAATAAACAGTATACTACTTTACTTTTTTTATAAATGTCAGAAGGCAAAATGTAATTTATAAACATTTGAAAGGGAAATATAAATTTTTGAATATAAATGTTTATATTATAGATTATATAAGACTAGTAAATATCAATTGTATAAACTTATTGACTAAAAATTTATAAATTGGTATAATTTTGTTAATTAGCGGAAATAATAGAAGATAAATACTGTGAAGAGAAGAGTAGATATAAAATGTAGTTTTAGCGAGTTGAGGATGGTGAAAGCTCAATACAAGTTTTATATTGAAGAACATCTTGGAGTTTCTAATCGAAAGCTTATTTAGCAAGTAGACTTAGACGGAAGGCACCGTTATAGGCTTTAAGCATTGCTTAACTAAGAGGTCATTTATGACAACTAGGGTGGTACCGCGAAAGTAATAGTCTTTCGTCCCTTTATACAGGGATGAAGGGCTTTTTTTATGGAATTATATTTAGAAGAAATTACTAAAAATTAAACTAGGAGGCTTTAAAATGCAAAAGGAATTTATAACAGTAAAAGAATTGTACAGAGATAAAGAACAGTACATAGGAAAAACTGTCAAAGTAGCTGGGTGGATAAGAACATCTAGAGTATCTAAAAACTTTGGCTTTATAGAATTAAATGATGGAAGTTTCTTTAAAAATATGCAAATAGTATTTGATGAAAAAGTTGAAAATTTTAAAGAGATAGGTAAATTGGCAATAAGCTCATCTATACTTGTAGAAGGTGAGTTGGTATCTACAGAAGGAGCTAAACAACCAGTAGAAATACATGCAAAAAATATAGTTGTAGAAGGTGAATCAGATAGTTCATACCCACTACAAAAGAAAAGACATACACTTGAGTATTTAAGAACAATAGCACATTTAAGACCAAGAAGTAATACTTTTTCAGCTGTATTTAGAGTAAGATCAATAGCTGCATATGCAATACACAAATTCTTTCAAGAAAGAAACTTTGTATATGCCCATTCTCCAATCATAACAGGTAGTGACTGTGAAGGTGCAGGAGAAATGTTTAGAATAACAACTATGGATTTAAATGATATTCCAAAAACAGAAGATGGAAAAATAGACTATACACAAGATTTCTTTGGGAAAGAAGCTAATTTGACAGTTAGTGGGCAATTAAATGCTGAAATAATGGCACTTTCTTTTAGAAATGTTTATACTTTTGGGCCTACATTTAGAGCTGAAAACTCTTATACAGGAAGACATGCTTCAGAATTTTGGATGATAGAGCCAGAAATAGTTTTTGCAGACCTTGAAGATAATATGGAACTTGCAGAAGATATGATAAAATATGTTATAAACTATGTTTTAGAAAACGCTCCAGAAGAAATGGAATTCTTTAATAGTTTTATAGATAAAGGATTGCTAGAAAGACTAAATAAAATAGTAAACTCTGAATTTGTTAGAATAACATACACTAAAGCAGTAGAGTTATTACTTGAATCAGGACATGAGTTTGAGTATCCAGTAGAATGGGGATGTGATCTTCAAACTGAACATGAAAGATATATAACAGAACAAATATACAATTCTCCAGTATTTGTTACGGATTATCCAAAAGATATAAAAGCGTTCTATATGAGAATGAATGAAGATGGCAAAACTGTTAGAGCAATGGATTTATTAGTTCCTGGTGTTGGAGAGATAGTTGGAGGTTCTCAAAGAGAAGAAAGAGAAGATGTACTATTAGATAGAATTCATGAAATGGGATTAAATGAAGAAGATTACTGGTGGTATTTAGAACTTAGAAAATTTGGTACTGCTACTCACTCTGGATTTGGTCTTGGATTTGAAAGAATAATTATGTATATGACAGGTATGTCTAATATAAGAGACGTTATACCTTTCCCAAGAACTCCTAAAAATGCTGAATTCTAATAATTGTAACCTATAATATGATTATATAATTTTTCTATATAATAAATAGCTTGTGTGCTATCTGATTTAGATACATACAAGTTATTTTTATTGTGTTTACAAATATATGTAGTTTGCTTATTCATATTTTATTATACAATGTAATTATAAGTTACTTATACTAGGAGGATAAATAATTGGACTTGGCGATTATACAATAGAAGGTTGTGAAATGATTGGTGAACAAACTGCTAAACTTTATTTTAATCCTATTGGGTATCCTTATGATGGAAACAAAGTGCTTCAAGAGGCACTAAAAGCTTTTGGAGTGACAATAGTGAGTGTGATTGGATAACGTTTATTGTGCTATACTATAACTAGTAGAGTAATTTTTTGGAAGTTTAAATATAAATTATATTTAAGCATTATCTTTATGTAAATAGTATAAAAATATATAAGGTAATTTAAATCTAAAAAATTATTGAATAGTATATTTATTACACAAAAAGTTTTATCATTATCATGAGGGGGAAGTAATAATGTTTAAGAAAGGGTTGTTTATAGTTTTAAGTTTGGCACTTATATGTACAGGCTGTAGTTCAAAAAATGGTTCTAAAGGTAAGCAAGCAGACAGAGATAATTCTCTTATACTATTAAAAAATGATGAGAATAACTCAGACGATATGACAGATGTATATATAAAGACAGAAGGTAAGGATGAAGAAAAAATAGCATCAGATGTACCTACATATACTAAAAAAGATTATATAAATGGAGAACAATCAATATTAATTCAAGATAAAGGAAATAATTTATATAAGTATAACCTAAAAAAAGAAAAGGAAAAAATAGCATCAGATTTATCTTCTGATGAAATTAATTCATATGAATTTATGCCTTCTTCAAACACTATAGCATATATATCATCAGAAAAATCTTTGTATGTAAAATACGATGGAAAAGATAAAGAAAAAATAGCTAATGATGTTGTATTGTATAGGATGTCTACAGATGGAAAATTCATATATTATATGAATACAGATGAAGAGTTATATCTATATAAAGAAGATGGAAATAAAGAAAAAATATCTACTGATATACAGAGCTTTGATATTGTAAATAATAAAGGGGATGTAATATTTATAAATAATGATGACAATTTATATTTAAAAAGTACAGATAAAAATGATAAGGTCAAAATTAGTTCAGATGTATCAAATTTATGGGGGGTAAAATCTAATGATGAAGAAATTATGTATATAAGTGAGTATAATTATAAGGATTTGAAAGGTGAGTTATATTTGTATAAAAATAATGTTAGTGAAAAAATAGCATCAGATATTAGGTCTTATAAATATAGAGATAATAAATTTTATTTTATAAATAGTGATGATGAATTGTATGAGAAAGAAATAGGTAAAGAGGTGTCTAATAAAATAAAAGCAGACATTAATTATGTAAGTTTTATTAAAGATGGAATTGTATTTACAAATTCTGATGGAGATATATATATTAAGAAAAATAATAAAGAAGACGAAAAAATAGGCAATGATATGAAAGAAAATTCTAATGTATCTATTATTAATGATGAGGAATTACTTTATATTAAATCAAGTGGGGAGTTATTTTTAGATAAAGACAAGATAGCAAGTGATGTTGTTGGCTATTCATTTAATTCAGAGAATATAGCATATTCTACTAAAAATAAGGAAATACATTTTTATAATTTAAAAACTAGGAAAGACAATATAGAAATAAACAATGTAGGGAAATATTCAGAAGTTTATTTAGGGAATAAGTTGATTTACTCTAAAAATTTGGAGCCAAAAGATTTAAATGGTTTTTGGAAAGCTGATGAATATAATATATTTGAATTTGAAGAGCCAAATAAGATAAAACTTTATAGTAAAAGTGAAGAAGAAAGTAATTATACAGTTAAATATGAAGTAGAAAGTTCAGATAGTAACAGCATAGTATTAAAAGGAAAAGATACTTTATCAAAGGAAAAATTTACTATAACTAAATTTACTAGTAATGAAATTTCATTGCAAGCTAATAACGTGAGTGGCACACTTAATAAGATTTCCAAAGAAGAAGCTGAAAAATTTATTAAGAGTATAAATAACAAGGAAAATAGTGAAAATACTGATAAAAAGAGCAATAAAAGTGATTCAGGTTCAAGTTCTAATACGAAAAATAAGGAAGTAAGTTATGATGATGATTATATTATATATGATAGTGATTCTAGAGTATTAACTAAAGATGAACTTGGGCTTTATAGTAAAGAGGAGTTGGCCTATATAAGAAACGAAATATTTGCAAGGTATGGATATGTATTTAAAGAAGAACCATATAAGAGTTATTTTAGTAATAAGTCATGGTATCAGCCAGATTATAGTATAGGAGCTGATACAGATGTTTTAAATTCTGTAGAGAAACAAAATGTATCATTGATTAAGGAAATGGAAAATTAAGTAATAAGAAAATTTAAAATACATGTCTAAATGTAGTATAAGATAGTCTATAAACATTAAAATTGAAATGTGAATTAATTTTAAACATGAATTAATTATATATAAAATTATTAAATCTATAAGTTAGACTTAAGCATAACTTATAGATTTAATAATTCATGTATGAATCTAAAAAGCTAATTTATAGGTTTACATAATATTATCTAAATGTTTTGAACAAAATAAATTTCTTATTAAGAAAATATAAATATAAGGATTGATACTTTTATTTCTATACTTTTAATAAAATGCAACACAATTACGACCTTGTTCCTTTGCAATATATAAAGCTTTATCACAATAACTTATAAATTCATTTAAAGTTATTAATTCTTCGACTTTCTTTGTATGAACTCCGATGCTAACAGTCACACATTTTGAAGGAACATCATCACGTTCAAAATTACAATACTCTATAATCTTACGTAAACATTCGGATTTAAGTTTAGCATTCTCCTCATCACAATTGAAAATACATATAAAAAATTCTTCACCACCATAACGGATAGCATGTGCATTTTCAGAATTTGTAAAATCTAAAATTACTTTAGCAATATTTTGTAAACAGTAGTCACCTTTTTGATGTCCGTAAGTGTCATTAAATTGTTTAAAATAATCTATATCTATCATCATCCCTGTTATAGGCTCTTGATTTGAATGGGTACTTAATTTTTTTTGAAGAACATCTTCTAGATACCTACGATTATTCATTTTAGTTAGGTCATCGGTCATAACCTTAAGATTTAATAAATTATTCATATGAGAGATTTCTTCGTATTGTTGATGGATTAGCATTTTATCATAATAAGTAAATACACGACTTCTATATAACATTGTAGAAACAAAAATAGCAAGTGATGTTATAAAAAATGTGTTTACAATATTACTGAACTCATTACCTGATACAGTTTGAATTCCTGGTAAGAGTAGATTAAGAAATAAAAAACATCCTCCAAAAACTACTATTGATTGACCTAATTTTAATACTGAAAAAGCAGCAGCTGTTAACATTATATAACTGAATACACTCAAATCATTTCCACCTAACTGGTCAAGCAAAGTAATTACACAACCCCATAAGCAGAAAAAAGTTACATAAATCACCCATAAGTTTATATAACAAGTGCAATGTTCCTTTTTTTTATTCCAAAGATAAGAAAAAACAAACATAAAAATTAAAGAGATACAAAGTAGTATTATATACATACAAAAATACCATTGACGTCTTGGGGTGGCAAAAGGGCCACCATCTCTAGCTGATATTGATATCATCATAATTAGTTGAGATATTATTATTATGATACAAATAATTTTGCCTGTATGATAAAGATAATTGCAAAGTTCTCGTTCAACATTTTCTTTGTGTTTTTTATCTAGAGGGAATCCAAAGAATTTTTTGAATTTTTCTAAGTTCATATAAGCCTCCATTAAAAATAAAACATAAAAATAAGTATTCCTTTTCTTTTCTTAGATACTCGGAATACTTTGTTTACAATTTAATTATAGCAAAATATGATATATGTAACAATCTAAATTTATAATAGGTGATATTTATTAGTTAATATTAAATAAAGTTTTGTATTAGTATCTTATTATAATTAAGATGAGTAAGTTATTTATTTTTGAATATTAGACAATTATAATGAAATACTAATATAAGACAAACAAAATAGATAAATATATCCAATTAAGGTATAATTAAGTTTTATATGATATAGTTATAATTGATAATTGATAATGGTAAAATTTGGAGGGAAAAAATGGATGAAAAAAAAATAGATAACATGAATTATTCATATAGCAACTATTCTAAAAAAACAGGTAAGCCAACTAGAAAAATAAAAAATAATAACCTTACACTCGAAACTAAAGAAGATAAAATTTGCTCTAGTTGCAACAAAGAAAATAATCCTAAAGATAATTACTGTAAATTTTGTGGAAATGAACTTTATGAAATAGTATCCTTAAAGTCAAGCGAAACAAAACTTGACTTAAAATCTAAAATAAAAGAACACTCATATCACGCAAATACAAGAGGGATATTTTTAACGACCTTTTCAACTATATTTATATTGCTTGTTATTTCATTAATATTTAAGGCTATAATTACTGTTCAATTTAATGATATCAGTTACATGATAAATCCAGCACATATAATTTTAGCTCTTAATCTAGGACAAATTAGCGTATCTATGTCTACTATGATGGGCTCTGGATTTATAAGTGCAAATATAGGCTTGTTAATATTACTTATAATTCCTGTTTTAGGATTAATTATATCAAATTTAATTTTTATGAGAAAAAGATGTAAGGATTCAAAAACTACACTAGCCAATTCTCTTGGAGTTGGAATTTTATATGGATTAATTTTAGCTATTTTATGTACTTTTACTAATGTTAAAACTAGCTCACATAGTATGCTAGAATATGGATATGCTTTAGAGTATAGTTACGAATTTTTTAGTGCACTACTAAATGGATTTGTATTAGGATTTATATGTACATATATAACTAATTATAGAAAAAGCTATGAAAAAGAAAATATATATATGTCCCTTTTTTCAAATGCTATTAAAATATTCATATTAGGATATGTTTTAGTGTTAGCAATACTTTTTGTATTAACTATATCTGATAGTAGTTATTTAAATGAATTGAATATGAGTGGATATTCAAGTGGCATTGATTTATTTGCTATATTGCCACAAATTGCGAGCTATATGTGGGCTTTTGCAAATGGAATTTCAGTAACAATAATAAATTCAACATTGTCAATGTTTAGCTTAGGTTCATCATCTTTATTTGGAGATACTAAATTAATGTTTTATGCAATGGGGGCTTTGTCTGCATTAATAATTTTATTAAATGGATATAAGTTAAGATTTAAATATGAAACACATAGTATTAAACCTGTAATAATATTTAGTATATATTATGCATTTTTAATGGGTATGTTAGCTTTGTTTAGCACATTTATACTTGATAGTAATATTAATTTCTTTAATACAACTAGTTATGGAACAACTCTAGTTATGCAATTTAAAGTGTTCTCGACTATTATAATTTCATTTATATACAGTTTTGTGATATCTTTAATAGGATATAAACTAAACTCAGCTGATTAAATATGATTGGAGGAAACTTCTGTGGAAGAAAATAATAAAAAGACAGTGGATGATAAATTTTCTAAGGTTAAAAAAAGATTTGGCAATGGAAAATTTAAGATTGAATTATATAAAGAAAAATCAAAGATAAATAGAGAAATTGATGATATTCAAGAAAAGAAGAGTAAGCTCTTTTTAGAAATGGGAATGTTGACTTATCAAAAAATTAGAGAAAATTCTATTGATGATGAGTGTTTTGATAAATTCTGTGATGAGTTATTAGAACTTGATAAGATAATTTATGAAAAAAATATGGAAATCAATGATATGGAAATTGCAGAAAGCAATGTAACTTGTGAATGTGGCTATGTTGGAAATATAAATGACAAATATTGCGCTGAATGTGGTAGAAAATTTGAATTAGATAATGATTGTGATGATTTTATAGTTTGTGGCTATTGTGAAAGTGAGATAGATTCAGAATCTGAGTTTTGTCCATGTTGTGGTAGAAAAATTATTATGGATTTAGAATAATATTGGGAAACCTATGTATTGTATACATGGGTTTTTTTATTGAAATCATTTGTATCTATATAGGAATGAAAATAAAAACCAAAAAAATGAAATAAATTTTCTTAAAACTATAAAATACAAGGAAATACTTGGAATAAATCTATAAAAAAATAGAATTGATAAAAAAATATGAAAAAATATTGCAAAGAAAAAGTTTTCATGTTATTATTAATACATAAATTAAGAAAATAAATTTCAGAAACGAGGTAATCAAAAAAATGCTAGATAAGGTAAAGGGAAGACTAATAGTATCATGCCAAGCTTTAGAAAATGAACCTCTTCATAGTTCTTTTATAATGAGTAGAATGGCTAGAGCTGCTCAGGAAGGTGGAGCAGTTGGAATTAGAGCTCAAGGAGTTGATGATATTATTGAAATAAAAAAAGTTACTGGACTTCCTGTCATAGGTATTATAAAGAGAAATTACGAAGATTCAGATATATATATAACACCAACTAAAAAAGAAGTAGATGAGCTTTTAACAACAGGATGTGAAATGATAGCACTGGATGCTACTAATAGAGTTAGACCAAACAACGAAGATTTGAAAGAAATTATAAATTATATAAAAGAAAATAATGTTTTAGTAATGGCTGACATTTCAAATTATGATGAAGCTGTTAAGGCACAAGAATACGGTGTAGATTGCGTTTCAACTACATTATCTGGGTATACTCCATATACAGAAACTTTAGATGGTCCAGATTTTGTACTGATGGAAAGACTGGTTAAAGATTTAAAAATACCTGTAATAGCAGAAGGAAAAGTAAATACTCCACAAGATTTAAAAAAAGTATTTGAACTTGGAGTTCATTCATCAGTTGTAGGTTCGGCAATAACAAGACCACAATTGATAACAGAAAAATTTGTTAAAGCAATCGAAATTAATTAAAAATTAATTTATAAATTAAAAATTTATTATATTTAACTATATTTGAAAATTAAAATTGGAGGTAAAGATATGAGAACAACAGATATGAAAGGAATTTATTCAGCATTATTAGTTTCATTTGATAAGGAAGGAAATATAAACGAAAAAGGGTTAAGACAAATAATTAGACATAATATAGATGTTTGTAAAATAGATGGTCTTTATGTAGGTGGAAGTACAGGAGAAAACTTCATGCTTTCAACTGATGAAAAGAAAAAAATATTTGAAATAGCTAAAGATGAAGTGAAAGAAGAAATAAAGTTAATAGCTCAAGTTGGTTCAGTTAATTTAAAAGAAGCTGTAGAACTTGCTAAATTTACAACTGATTTAGGATATGATGCTATAAGTGCTGTTACACCTTTTTACTATAAATTCGATTTTGAAGAAATAAAACATTATTACAATACAATAATAAATTCTGTAGATAATAGATTAATAATATACTCTATACCATTTTTAACTGGTGTTGATATGAGTTTAGATCAATTTGGAGAATTATTTGAAAATGAAAAAATAATAGGTGTTAAGTTTACAGCAGCAGATTTCTACTTATTAGAAAGAATGAGAAAAACATTCCCAAATAAATTAATATTTGCAGGTTTCGATGAAATGATGTTACCAGCTACAGTTTTAGGTGTAGATGGAGCAATTGGTTCTACATTCAATGTAAACGGTGTCAGAGCTAGACAAATATTTGAACTAACTAAGAATGAAAAAATATCAGAAGCACTTGAAGTACAACATGTGACAAATGATTTAATAACAGATATATTAGGAAATGGTCTATATCAAACAATTAAATTACTACTTGAAGAACAAGGTGTTGAAGCTGGATATTGCAGACAACCTATGAAAGAAGCAACTGATGAAATGAAATCAAGAGCGAAAGAAATATACAGAAAGTATTTTTAATAAAAATACTTTTAGTATGGGAGGATTAGTCAAATGGTAGGATTTACTTGGATAGATTTTGCAATACTAGTAGTTTACTTATTGGCAGTTTTATTTGCAGGATTGTTATTTTCAAAGAAGGAAATGAAAGGAAAAGAGTTCTTCAAAGGTGATGGAACTATTCCATGGTGGGTTACATCAGTGTCAATATTTGCCACATTATTAAGCCCAATATCATTTTTATCACTAGCAGGTAATTCTTATGGTGGAACATGGATTTTATGGTTTGCACAATTAGGTATGTTTATAGCTATACCTTTAACAATAAAATTCTTCTTGCCACTATATAGTAGGTTAGAAATAGACACTGCATATGAGTACTTAGAAATGAGATATGAAAGTAAAGGTCTTAGAGTGCTTGGAGCTTTAATGTTTATAATATACCAAATAGGACGTATGTCTATAATAATGTATCTACCATCAGTAGTTTTAGCAGGTCTTACAGGAATACCTGTAAATGTGTTAATAATAGTTATGGGTGTAATAGCAATAATTTATTCATATACAGGTGGATTAAAAGCTGTTTTATGGACTGACTTTATACAAGGTATGGTACTAATAGTAGGTGTTACAGGTACGCTATTCTATCTAATATCAAGTATAAATGGTGGATTTGGAACAGTGATGGATACTCTTACAAGTGGTCATAAATTCTTAGCAACAAATGAAGTTATGTTTGATAAAAATATACTATCTACAAGTGCATTTATAATATTTGTTGGAGCTGGTCTTAATACTTTTTCATCATATGTATCAAGTCAAGATATAGTTCAAAGATTTACTACAACAACTGATATAAAACAACTTAACAAAATGACATATGGAAATGGTGTTTTATCAATGGGACTTGCAACAGTATTTTATCTAATTGGAACTTGTTTATTTATATACTATACTCAAAACCCAGATTTAGCTCAAACAGTTCAACAAGACCAAGTATTTGCATCATATATAGCTTATGAATTACCAGTAGGTATAACAGGAATACTACTTGCAGCAATATATGCAGCATCTCAATCAACTTTATCAACAGGACTTAATTCAGTTGCTACAAGTTGGACTTTAGATATACAAACTATTATAACAAAAGATATGAGTATGGAAAGACAAACTAAGGTAGCACAATATATATCATTGGGAGTAGGTATACTTTCTATAGTTGTTGCAATAATCTTAGCAAATGGAGAGATAAAGTCAGCATATGAATGGTTCAATAGTTTTATGGGTCTAGTTTTAGGAGTTTTAGCAGGAATATTTGTACTTGGTGCGTTTTGTAAAAGAGCAACTAAAATGGGAGCATATGTTGGATTTGCAGTATCAGCAATTTTAGTTGTTTATCTAAAATACAGAGTACCAGAAGTAACTTCTTGGGCTTATTCTCTAATAACAATAACTACTTCTGTAGTAGTAGGAACAGTATTTAGTGCAATAGAATCTAAAGTTAAAGCAAAAGTATATTTACCAAAAGCTGAAACTACAGTTTATTATGAAAAATAATATAGAATTTAAATAAGAAATTATCTTATAGAGTGACTAGATTAGAGTGATTAGATATATAAATAATCTAGTTACTCTATAAGAATGTATAAAGAACTTTATATGTAAAAAATTTGAAAGTAGAATGTATTTAAAATTATATAGGGAGATAGTGCTTATGATATTTGGAAGTATAAATCATAGTAAGACATATTCAACATTACATGAAGATTTGCTTAAGTGTTTTGAATATGCTAAAGAAAATTCATTGATAGATTACGAAAAAGGGACTCATACAATAGATGGTGATGACATCTTTGTAAATATCGTTGAGTATAAAACTTGTGAAAAAGAAGAAAGATTCTGGGAAGCTCATAAGAAATATATAGATGTACACTTGATGCTAGATGGATGTGAAAGAATAGATTTGAATTTTATAGAAAATCTAGAGCAAAAGACATATGAGGAAGATGGTGACTTTCTACCTCTTGATGGACAAAATAATGGATATGTTGAACTTAGAAAAGGTGATTTCCTAGTATGTTATCCAGAAGATGCACATATGACAGCAATAAAAGTTTCAGAAAAAGAAAATATCAAAAAAGCTATTTTTAAGGTTTTGGTTAGATAATGAAAATTTATATAACCGCTAAGGCTGAAAATAGTGATTTAACTTTCAGCGATTAGTGAGATTTCGTAAATTTTAGTTAGATTACTATTTTCAGCCTTAGTTTTTTATAGGAAAGTTTAAATAGACATTAAAAAGTTTAGAATTGTATAGAGGAGTTAATTTATGGATAATATAGATGTATTTTTATTAATAGGACAAAGTAATGCTAGAGGTTTGGGAAATCCAAAAGACAGTGTTATTCCAAATGAGAATTGTTTTGAATACTTAAGTACTGACGAGATTATAAACATGAGATGTGAATTAGAGACTTCTGAAGGGGATGGGACTATAGCACCTGCATTTTCAAATGAGTGGAATAGACTTACTGGTAATAAAGTTTGTTTTATACACAATGCAAAGGATGGGTCAAGAATAAAAAATTGGAATCATGATAATAACTGGTTTTTAGATGATACTATAGAAAAGTTTAATGCAGGGTGTAATACTTTAAGCAAGGATTATAAAATATCAAATAAATATGCTATTTGGATTCAAGGTGAAAGTGATGCAAAATATGGTAGTGGTGTTTTATACTATAAAGAGAGTCTAAAAAAAATTGCATATAGACTTAAGGAAGAATGTATGATTGATAAAATGTTTGTTAGTTTAACTGGTTATTGGCTTGGAGAAGATGAATATTTTGTTAGAACAAGACGAATTGCAGCAGCGCAAGAATTTGCTTGTAATGAGTGTGACATATTAAGTATAGGAAGTAAAATTGCTATGAAATTTCATGATCAAGGTCTAACTATTGATGATGTACATTATAGTCAAGAAGGTCTTAATATGTTAGGAGAAGATTTATGTAAGAATATTTATAAATATCATATAACTGAGGAAAAAATTATATTAAAGGATACCATAGATTTATCAGAAGCGAGAAAATATATCTATGAGTTAGAAAAAATAAATAAAAAATTCATGTAATATAAAGTTTTAATTAGTAATATTGGTTATAAAAATAATTTGTATGGAGATATGTTATGAAAAATTACGTTTGTATAGATATTGGAGGTACTTCAATAAAATATGGATTTATTAGAGAAGATGGGTTAATAATCGATAAATCAAGTTTAGATACTGAAGCAAAAGAAAAAGGTGGACCAGGAATATTATCTAAAATAAAGAAAATAGTTAAAAAATATATGAAAGAAAATAATATTGATGGGATATGTATATCAACTGCAGGTATGGTTGACCCAATTGAAGGTAAGATAGTATTTGCGTTAGAAGAATTAATTCCAAACTATAAAGGTATGGAATTAAAGAAAGAGATAGAAAAAGAATTTAATATAAAATGTGAAGTTGAAAATGATGTTAATTGTGCTGGTCTTGGTGAAATGTGGCTTGGAGCAGGTAAGGAAGCAACTTCTTCTATCTGTATGACAATAGGTACTGGTATTGGTGGTTGTGTTATAATAAATAATAAGCTTATAAATGGATTTAGTAATAGTGCTGGTGAAGTAGGATATATGAATATGAATGGAAGTACTTTTCAAGAGTTGGCATCAACTAGTAGCTTGGTAAAAAAATTAGCAAAAATAAAAAATATGGATGAAAATGACCTAAATGGGAAAATAATTTTTGATTTAGCAAAGAATAATGACGAAGATTGTTTAAAAGAATTGGATAATATGATAAAATCATTAGCAATTGGTATTGCAAATATATGTTATGTAATAAATCCAGAAGTTGTAATTTTAGGTGGCGGAATAATGGCACAAGAAGAATTTCTAAAACCTAAAATAGATAGAGCGTTAAAGGAGATTCTTATAGAAAGAGTTTATAAAAATACTAATATAGAATTTGCAAAGAGACAAAATGATGCAGGTATGCTTGGGGCATTATATAATTTTTTAAACAAAATATAGAGAATAGAAGGTTTTTTAATGAGTATTTTAGAACAATTAGAATCACCAACTTTTAAAGTCACAAAGTCAGATAAATTACTGATAGCTTATATAAAAGAAAATATAGAGGATGTATTTTATAAACCAATATCACAAATTGCTAAAGAGAGTAATATTGGTGAAGCAACTATAACTAGATTTGTTAAAAAAATGAAGTTTAATGGGTTGCAAGACTTTAAAGTTACTTTAGCACAAGAAATATCAAGTAGTAATAAAAAAAATATTATAAATAAGAATATACAAAATGATGAGCCAGCTTTAGATACAGCCAAGAAACTTTTAAACTCAAATATAACTACTTTAGAGAATACTGTTGAGATAATCAATAGTGTAGATGTTCATGATTGTGCAAGACTTATAATAAATGCTAAAAAAGTTTACTTTATAGGTATTGGATATTCAGGAATAATAGCACAAGATTCAAACTATAAGTTTATGAGAATTGGACTTAATTGTGTAAGTTTTGATAGTAGTCATACTATGATAATGATGTCTTCTATAATGGAAGAAGGAGATTTAATAGTTGCAATTTCTCATTCTGGCGAAACTGAAGAAATTATAAAAACTGTAAAACTTGCGAGAGCTAATAATGCTAAAATTATATCTATTACTGAAAATAAAAATTCTGAATTGAAGGATATTTCAGATGTGCACTTATCTTATGTATCAGGGGAAACTGTATTGGAAACAGGTTCAATATCTTCTAAATTAGCACAATTTTTTATTATTGATTTAGTATATACACAGGTAGTAAAAGAGCTTTCAAATGAAGCTATTGAAAGAAAAATCAAGACTACAAATGCTATAAAACTGTTTAAAAATGAATAAAATCAGATATTTGTAATACTTTATGTGGTTTTCTTAAAAATTTAGTAATGGGGAGATTTTACATGTCTAAATTAAAAGACTATGATATTGACAAAGTAATGCTTTTTAATAATTTATGTAGTGAAACTAAGAATCAACTTAAAGAAAAAGCTAAACTAAAAAGATTACAAAGAAAAGAAATTTTATTTTATGAAAAAGAACAATTAGACAGGGTATATGTACTTTTAGATGGGAAAGTATCTATTTTTAAGATAAGCGAAAATGGCGAGAGAAAGGTGATTTTTATATTAAATAATGGAGAAATTATAAATGACATTACCTTTGATTTTACTAAGAATTCTGCTGTTGGATGTGAGGCATTTGAAAATTCAATTGTGTTTTATTATAGTATTGAAGAATTTACAGAAATTATGAAAAATGATTTTCAGCTTACAAAAGATATTATTTCTTATATGGAGAGAAGGACAAGACGTTTATATAGACAGTTAAAAAATTCAATATCTATAAAAGTAGACAAGAAATTAGCAGCAAAATTATATAGATTAAGTAAAGAATTTGGAGTTTGTTGTGGAGAATGGACATTATTAAATGTAAATCTTACAGTTACATACTTAGCAGATATGCTTGGTTGTAAAAGAGAGACAGTTTCTAGAATGATAAAAGTATTGCAAAAAGAAGAACTTATAAAGATTGATAATAAAGGTTTTTATGTAAAAGAGAGCGAGCTATCAAAATACTTTAAAAATAATTAATTATAATTAAATAAAGGTATTATTAAGAGAATCTATGTATAGATTCTTTTTTATTTATCTAAAATGGTAATATTTACCTTAAGTTTATTGAAACAGCTGAGTTCTGATAGTATAATTAATTTAATATGAACAGTAAATATACAGATGTTGACACAGCTTCTATGCGCAGAAAGGGATGTATCAAAATGAAAAATAAAAAATTCATAGGTTATGCTTTAGGTTTGATTTTTATATGTGTATTTGTGATGTTTTCTCTTTGGGATTTTACCTATAATGTTAATTCACTAGTAGAAAAAAGCAAAAAGATGCATTTAGAAGAGTTATCATTGCAAAGTTCAAATACTATAAATGTTAAGCTTAATTCACTAACAAAGTTTATAAATAGTATTTCTAAAGTTATTTCAGAGTCAGAGGGTATGAAGAAAGAAGATATAATGAAATTATTAAATGATGTATCAAAGGAATCTGATTTTGAAAAAATCTACATTGCATATCCAGATGGTACAGCCTATACAGGTGATGGAAAGGTCTATAATATATCGCAACATAGCTATTTTAAGAAGGCAATGAAAGGGGAAAGCAATATTTCAGAAATCATAAAATCATCTGTTAACAATGAAAATAGTTTTATAGTAGCGTCTCCTATGTACAAAAATGGTGAAGTGATTGGAGTTCTGTATGGTTCTTATTATACAAGTAAATTAAGTGAATTTATAGATGTGACTAGTTTTAATGGAGAAGGGAGTACATATATATTTGAAAAGTCAGGAAATCTTGTCTTAAAATCTACTCCAGGAAAAACTGATGATGCCATAGATAATGTTAGTGGTTTTTTTGATTTTATTTATATTGGAGAAAATTACAGTTATAAAAACTTTATTGAAGATATATCAAATGAGAAAAGTGGATTTTTAGAATATAAATTTGAAGGAAAAGAGGAATATGCCACGTATACTCCAGTTGGTATAAATGATTGGTATGTATTGTCTTTTATTCCAAAGACTTTAATAGTGAAAGAGATTTCTAAGATAAATAAACTTGCAATTATATTAACAACTAAAAACTTCATAGCACTTTCAGTTTTGATTTTAATTGTATTTTATAAAGAGAAAAAATCCAAAGGAAAGCTTGTAAAAGCAAATTTAGAGATATCTTCACTAACTAACAATATACCAGGTGGTGTTTTTAAATGTAGTGTAGGTGAAAAATATGAATTTGTGTTTTTAAGTGATGGATTTATTGACCTGTTTGAATATACTAAAGAAGAGATAAAATCTATGTTTAATAATAATTTTTATGATGTAATTTATAAAGATGATGTAGATAGAGTGAAAAGGGAATTTGCACTTCAAATATTAGAATCAAAAGTAGTTGAAATAGAGTATCGAATGATTACTAAGAGTGGTAATTTTGTGTGGGTTGTAAATAAGTGTGAGCTAATAAAAGATTCTGATGGAAAAGAGTATTTCTACTGTGTGTTGGTTGATGTAACAGATTTAAAAAGAGCAGAAGAAGAACTTAAGATTAATGAAGAAAGGCTTAGAATAGCCTTATCCAAGACATCTAACATAGTATTTGACTATTATGTGCATACAAAATCTATACATATCTCTAGTGATATCTCTTTAATATATGGAGTACAAAAAAATATTGAAAATGGTATAGAATATTTTATAGATTCTGGGATAATACATCCTGACTTTGTTGATGTGTTTAAAGAATCTTTTAACAAAATAGAAAAAGGTGAAGAAAGTGTAGTATCTGTAATAAAAACAAAACTAGTCAATGGGAAATATATATGGAATAGAATGACTCTAACTAATCTATTTAATGGAGCAGAAATTCCAATTAGAGCGATAGGTCTATTAGAAGATATAAATGAGCAAAAAAAAGCTGAAATGCAATATAATCAAGAAGAACAATATAGAAAAGCTATGTTGTCTGAAGCAATTGCTATATATGAAATTAATTTTTCTCAAGATAAATTTATATCAAGCAATATAAAGCCTAATAATAATTTAGGTTTAAGAACTACTGGAAAATATTCTGAAGTAATGGAGGATATTGTTGACGATATAGTTTTTATTTCAGATAGGGAAAACTTTAAAAAAGTATTTTATTATGAAAATATCTTAGATTCATATAATAAGGGAGTAAATGAGTTAAAGTTAGAGTATCGAAGATATGACAATGATGGTAAGATTTTGTGGGAACTTTGTACAATGCATTTACTTAAAGACCCACAAAGTAATAAACTTAAAGGATTTGCGTACATTAAAGATATAGATAAACAGAAAAAAGAAGAGATTGAGCTTAAATTTAAAGCTGAACGTGATATATTAACAGGAATTTATAATAAAGGTACAACTGAAACTCTAATAAAGAGGTTTTTAAGTTTAGACAAGGCTAAAGAAAGTAGTCATGCATTTTTTATTATTGATTTAGATGATTTCAAAGCCATTAATGATAATTTAGGACATGTCTTTGGTGATAAAGTTTTAGTTGAAGTCTCAAAAAAATTGACTTCTATTTTTAGAGAAGATGATATAATTGGACGTATTGGTGGAGATGAATTTGTAGTTTTCATAAAAAATATGAAGAATATGAAATTTATTGAAAACAAAGCGATTGAGTTATGTAATGCATTTAGAAATTATTATACTGGAGTAAATAAGTCATATAAAGTTTCTTGTAGTATTGGAATATCTATTATGCCAAATCATGGAACAACTTTTATTGAATTATATGAAAAAGCAGATAAAGCTCTTTATTATTCAAAAAAACAAGGAAAAGATAGATTTATTATATTTAATGACTCTATTTAAAGTTTAAATGCAAATGGAGGGTTTAAATATTTAAATAGAAAGAATATTAAGTTAAATAAGAATACTTTAACTATCTTGATATGATTTAGTTATAAATGGAGGAATACTATGAATGGAAAATATAGATTTACTATTACTATGGTTATTTTTTTACTTATATTAAATACATCATTTGTTTTAGCCGCTTCTGAGAAAGAAAAAGTGAGAGTTGGATATTGGCCTAGTTATGGAATTTCTATTACAAAAGATGGTCAGTTATATGGATATACATATGATTATATGAATGAAATAGCTAAAATAAATAATTGGAAATTAGAATATATACCTTGTGGATGGGGTCAAGGTCTAGAAATGCTTAAAGAGGGACAAATTGATATATTTGGAGCATTGCAAAAGGATGAAGAACGTGAAAAATACTATGATTATACGAATTTAAATTTTGGATATGAATATGGAGCATTGTATGTGAACTCCAAAAACAATACAATATCTTATAATAATCTAAAAGAGATTGATGGAAAAGTAGTAGGTACAGTTTCAGATAATCATTTTAAAAGTGTATTTGATGAATACTGTAAAAAAAATAAAATATCTGTAAAATATAAGTACATAGAAGGTGCAGAAGAACTTCAAAGAGAACTTGAAAAAGGAACCATTGATATGATACTTACAGGAAGCATTAGAGATATACCAAATACAAAGGTAGTATTACGTTTTTCATCAGAGCCTGTCTATTATGCAACAACTAAGGGAAACAAAAAAATACTAGATGGTTTGAATTATGCATTAAATGAGATTAAGCGAGAAGATATATATTATGATGGTAATTTATTTAATAAACATTATAAAGATACTGCAATAGCCACAGAAGTATTTACTTTGGAGGAAAAAGAATATATAAAGAAACATCCTATAATAAAAGTTGTATCAGGCCCTGATACATCACCACTATCTTTTTATGATAAAAATACAAATTCCTACAAAGGTATATCAATAGATATATTAAAATCAATTTCAAATAACTCAGGTTTAAAGTTTGAGTATATAAAGGTAGATAATTTTTCTGAAGGTTTAAAAATGGTTGAAAATGGTGAGGTAGATATCTGTGCAAATATGTTTATGTCACGGAGTACTGAGTTAGAGCATAATATTGTATTTACTGATGGATACCTTGAAACTACTATGTTAGGTTTGGCAAAAAATGATATTAGAATGAATGAAAAAACTAAGGTAGCAATGATTAAATGGACAGGTATAGAATCATTCGTAAAAGAATATTATCCAAATCAAGAAGTAAGTTTTTATCCAAATGCTAGTAAATGTATTGAAGCTGTCAAGAAAGAAGAATGTGATGTATTTATAGGAAGCAACTATATACTAAATAATATAATTAATACTGAAGAATTTGATGAGCTTATGTTTATGCCAATAAAAAATCAAGTCGTGGATATTGGAATAGGGGTTTCTGGAAAAGCAAATCCTGCATTGTTGTCAATACTCAACAAATCTATTAATAGAGTTACAGAAGAAGAGGTTGCAATTGCAATTACAGGTAGTACAAAGTACTTAGAACATAAGGTCACTCTATTAGATTTTATACAGCATAATATTATGGCATTTGTTTTAATAATATCATTTCTTATATTTATAGTTTTTGGAATATTTATTGTAAATTATAAGATACAAATGAATAAATTAAAAAAGATAGCATATGTTGATGAAGTAACAGGCATAAGGAGTTTACTAAAATTTAAAATTGATGCTAACAAGCTTTTTGAGAAATATGGAACAGATAACTTTGTTATATATTATATCAATATAGATAAATTTAAATATATAAATGATATGTTTGGTTTTGAATTTGGAGATAATATTTTAAAATACATAGCAAAAAAAATAGGTGAAAATGTTTTTAAGGATGAAATATATGCAAGGTTATCAGACGATAGATTTATTGTAATGACTAAAAAAAGTAATATAGAAAATTTAAGAAAAAGAGCAAATGATTTTTTTGAGATTGTCAATAATGATAAAAAAAATACATTTAAAATAGATATAATACTTAAATGTGGAGCATATTTAATTGATAAAGAAGATGTAAATATTGATGTAATGATTGATAGAGCTAAGATAGCTTGCCAAACAATAGAAACCAATTATAAAAGTAAAGTTGCTTTTTATGATGATAAAATAAGGATTTCTATACTTCATGAAAAAGAAATTGAAAATAATATGGATAATGCACTTTTAAATAAAGAATTTGTAGTTTATTTGCAACCTAAAATTAACCTTATAACAGAGGAGGTTGTAGGTGCAGAGGCTCTTGTTCGTTGGATTCATCCAATTAAAGGAACTATACCACCTAATGATTTTATTCCACTATTTGAGAAAAATGGATTTATAGAAAAACTTGATTTGTATGTTTGGGATAATATATTTAGTACAATGTCAAAATGGATAAAAAATGGAATAAAGCCACAACCAATTTCTATAAATGTATCAAGAATTCATTTAAATAATAGAAATATAGTAACTAGTTTAAAATCTTTAATAAATAAGCATAATATACCAGCACATCTAATAGAACTTGAGTTAACAGAAAGTTTATTTTTGTCAAATATAAGTATGATTTTAGATATTTTAAATGATTTACATGATATTGGATTTATCGTATCTATGGACGATTTTGGAAGTGGATATTCTTCGCTCAGTCTTTTGAAAAAATTGCCAATTGATGTATTGAAGATTGATAGAGAATTCTTAAATGAGACAATTACATCTGTACGTGGAGAAAAGGTTATAAAGAATATAATTACATTAGGTAAGGATTTAGATATGCTAATTGTAGCTGAAGGAATAGAAACTGAAGGTCAATTAAATTTATTAAAAAATGCAGGTTGTGATATTGGACAAGGATTTTACTTTGCAAGACCTATGGATATAGAAGCTTTTGAAAAGCTTGTATTTAAAAGAATAGATTTTTAATTTAAAGTTATAAATAATAAAAAAATATTACTAGAGCTGAATAAGCTATAGTAATATTTTTTTTATTATTTTTAAAACTGTGATAATTATCACAGAAGTATCTAAAAGAAAGTGTTAAGATTTAAACAAGATAATAAGCAAGCAAAACTAAAATATAAGAAAGGTGATAAAAATGAAATTAAAATTAGATTCATCCAAATTCAATGAAGGTCTGAATTCCCTAAAAAAAGACTACAAAATATTTGCACCAGTCATAATGCCATTTAAAGGTACTTTTTCAGATACTGACATGATAAGATACAAGGAAGTAAGCACTTTTGAAGAAATGGAATTTGCTCAAAAATCAAACTTTTCACCAAAAGAAGTAGTGCTTCCTATCAATCAAGTCTTATTTTACTTTACTGAAAAAGAATTTAAGGAAAGCGATTTAGACAATAAAAAGATTTTAATTTTTCTAAGAGCTTGTGACATAAATGGAATAAAGAGACTCGATGAAATATATTTAAATAATGGAGAAGAAAAAGATTATTTTTATAAACATATTAGAGAAAAAATAAAATTTGCACTTGTAGGATGTAAAGAGAGTTTTAGAAATTGTTTTTGTGTAAGTATGGATTCTAATAAAACTGATAACTATTCACTTGGATTGAATATAGAAGGAGAAAAATTGTACTTAGATATAAAAGACAATGAATTTGAAGTGTTTAATGGAGAGCCAGCAGAATTTGATGTTAGTCATGTAACGGAAAATTTAATTTCTGTAGATGTACCAGAAAATATTGATTCTAATGAGATGATAGGAAATCCAATATGGGATGAATATGACACAAGATGTATTGGATGTGGAAGATGTAATTTTGTATGTCCGACATGCTCATGCTTTACAATGCAGGATATTTTTTATAAGGAAAATGAAAATGTAGGAGAAAGAAGAAGAGTTTGGGCTTCATGTCAAGTAGATGGATATACAGATATAGCAGGTGGAAATTCTTTCAGAAAAAAACAAGGAGAAAGAATGAGATTTAAAACTATGCATAAAATAAATGATTTCAAAAAAAGATTTGGATATAACATGTGTGTTGGGTGTGGAAGATGTGATGATGCCTGTCCACAATATATATCATTTTCAAAATGTATAGAAAAAATAAATGATTTAGTAACTAGTAAGGAGGAGATATAAATGAACTCATATATACCAGTAAGTGCAAAAATACTAGATATAGTTAAACATACTGATAAAGAATGGACATTTAAAGTGAATTGCAATACAAAAGGGGTACTGCCTGGAAAATTCTATGAAATATCTATACCTAAATATGGTGAAAGTCCAATATCAGTATCAGGATATGGAGAAGATTATATTGACTTTACAATAAGAAATGTAGGTAAAGTTACTAGTGAACTATTCAATTATAAAGAAGGGGATTCGTTTTTTATAAGAGGACCTTATGGAAATGGATTTGATGTATCTTTATATGAAGGAAGAGAAATCGTAGTAGTAGCAGGAGGGAGTGCATTAGCTCCTGTAAGAGGAATAGTTGAATATTTTTATAACAACAAAGATAAGTGTGAAAAGTTTAAATTAATAGTAGGATTCAAATCACCAAAAGATGTCCTATTTGCAGACGACTTAAAAAGATGGAATGAAAAACTAGATGTTTTAGTTACTGTGGATGGAGCGGATGATGGCTATAGTGGAAATGTAGGGTTAGTAACAAAGTATATCCCAGATTTAGATATAAAAGATATAAATAATACTTCTGCAATTGTAGTTGGTCCTCCAATGATGATGAAATTTACAGTAGGAGAGTTTTTAAAAAGAGATTTAGACGAAAAAAATATTTGGGTTTCTTATGAAAGAAAAATGTGTTGTGGAATAGGAAAATGTGGACACTGTAAGATGGATGATACTTATATATGTTTAGATGGACCAGTATTTGATTATTCATATGCTAAAAATCTTATTGATTAGGGGGTGGAGTTTGTGATAAGAGATTTAAATACTAAAAAAGTAATGAAAAATGCTTACAGAATTACAAAAACAAAATATAAAACTTCTTTAAGAGTTAGAGTACCAGGAGGTCTTATTGACCCTGAAAGTTTAATCACAGTTTCTAAGATTGCAAATGAATATGGTAATGGTCAGATACACATAACTACAAGACAGGGATTTGAAATCTTAGGAATAGATATGGAAGACATGGAAGAAATAAACAATATCATACAACCTGTTATTGAAAAGATGAATATAAATCAAAATGAGAAAAATGCAGGTTATCCAGCAGCAGGTACGAGAAATATAGCTGCCTGTATAGGTAATAAAGTCTGTCCAAAAGCGCAGTATAATACAACTGAATTTGCAAAAAAAATAGAAAAAGCAATCTTTCCAAATGACTTACATTTTAAAGTAGCCTTAACTGGATGTCAAAATGACTGTATAAAAGCTAGAATGAATGATTTTGGAATTATAGGAATGACATTGCCACTATATGAAAAAGATAGATGTGTGAATTGTGGAGCGTGTGTAAAAAAATGTTCAAAATTATCTGTTGGGGCGTTAAAAACAGAAAATAATAAAGTAGTAAGAGATGGAGATAAGTGCATAGGTTGTGGAGAATGTGTACTGAATTGCCCAACAAATGCATGGACTAGAGATGAAAAAAAATACTATAGATTAGCTATAATGGGTAGAACAGGGAAGAAAAATCCAAGACTAGCAGAAGATTTTCTTTTATGGGCAGATGAAGACAACATAATAAAAATAATACTTAATACTTACAAATATGTAGAAAAGTATATAGATAAAGACGCACCAGGAGGGAAAGAGCATATAGGATATATAATTGACAGGACTGGATTCATGGAATTTAAAAAATGGGCACTTGAAGGTGTACAATTTGAAGAAATAACTAAAGTACATGAAAATATATACTGGAGTGGAGTTAAATATCTATAATTAATAAAAACATATATTTAAATAAATTATAAATTTAATAGAAGGAAGAGGGAATTATGCATAAAGAAACTTTGGATAAATTAACTAATGCAGCTATAAATAAAATAAATTTATTAAATACAAGTAAGATAAAATATTTAGTGTCTTCTGCTTTTGCAGGACTTTATGTAGGTATTGGTATACTTTTGATATTTACTATTGGAGGAATTTTGACAGATGCAGGTTCTCCTATGACAAAGATAATGATGGGATTATCGTTTGCAGTAGCACTTAGTTTAGTTGTAATGACAGGAACAGAATTGTTTACTGGAAATAATATGGTAATGTCTGCAGGTATGCTAAATAAAGGGGTAAGTATAAAAGATACTTCTAAAATATGGATATACAGTTGGGTAGGAAATTTAATAGGAGCTTTGATTTTAGGTATAATGTTTGTAGGAACTGGTTTAGTAGATAAAGGTCCTGTAGAAGAATTTTTTGCAACTACAGCAGCAGCCAAAGCATCTATGCCGTTTATGTCTCTTTTCTTTAGAGGAGTTTTGTGTAATATTTTAGTTTGTGTCTCAGTTTTATGTTCATTTAGAACTAATAACGATAGTGCAAAAATAATTATGATATTCCTATGTTTATTTGCTTTCATAACAACAGGGCTTGAACATAGTGTGGCAAATATGACAATCTATAGTGTTTCATTATTTTCTCCAACAATTCAAACAGTTAGTATTGGAGGAGCTATTTATAATTTAGTAGCTGTAACACTTGGAAACATTGTTGGAGGAGCTTTATTTATGGGACTTGGTACTTATATACTAGGTAAAGAAAAAATTAAACAAGTTTGCTAAATAAATCTTACAACGCTCTCAATAAGTACAAATATCGTATTATTGAGAGCGTTGTTTTTAATTTCTAAAAAAATATTTGAAAGAAAAAAAGTATGATAGCATATGAATATATATGATGTATGTGATTATAAAGTTCGTTAAATTATGAATTAAAATTAGTATTATAAATAAAAAAGTTAGAATCCTCACGTAGAAAAGACGATTTTGAATACGATAATAAGTGTGATAAAATTGACTTTGTTGAAATTTTGAAGGAGGTATTTGATGACAAAAAAATTAATAATATCAAAAACTAAATTGTTTATTTTTATAATAGCATTTATATCTGCATTTATAGCTTTATTTGGAAGTAAAAATACACTTATAGGTGTGGCTATAGTAACAGCTATGCTAATGCTTTTGGAAAGGGATTTAACTATTTCTCCAATTAAAAATTTACTAAAGTACTTGATAATAAATGTAATGTTAGGAGTATTATCGTTTTTTGCAGTACAAAATATGTATTTAGGAATTTTATTAAATTTTATAGCATTATTTATAATAGGATATTTATTTAGTTATGACTTGAAAAGGGCTGTATATGTACCTTTTGGTCTTATGTATATATTTATGATAAGTATACCTGTAGGATTAAGTGAATTTCCTATAAGATTATCAGCTTTAGCTAGTGGTTCACTTGTCATAATGATTGCTCAATTTGTTATGAATAGAAATAGAATGAAAAAAATTGGTGACAAAGAATTAATATCTATATGTGATGAGTTGTTGGAAAAAATAAATCTTTTAAAAAATATTATGAACAATGATAATTCTGTAAGTAAGTCTAATATGAGAAAAATAGATAGTTGTAATCACACAATAAATTCTATATCAAAAGGTCTTAAAATGGTTATATTTGATAATAGAAAAGATGACTTTTTTATTAGTATTAAAGGAATGGATATAATAAATATCTTATTTTCATTAGAAAGAATAAGTTTAATCTTAGATAGATATAAAGCAGATACTAAGGAATTTGAGGATGAAGACATAAAAAATATTCTAGAAGAAAGTAGTACAAATGGTAAAGAAGATGTTTTAGTTGTAGTATCTAAAGAAGTAAATTATATCAAGATGTGCTTAGAAAATAAAGATAATATAACTGATAAAGAAATACTTGGATTTAGAGATTATGTTATCGCTCAAGATACTAAAAATATAAATTTGAAAGAAATTTACAGTGTTTTAGAAAATCTATACGAATTTTTATTAGAGTACAAAAAAGTAAAATCAAAAGAAGAAAAAAGAGTTGAAAGAAAAATAAAGATACCACATGAATTTAAAAGAATATCAATATATAAGCAACATTTTAATTTAAAATCTATAAGATTTTCTTATGCAATAAAAATCGCTTTGGCTACAGCAATATCAGGTTTTATTATGGATTATTTTCACTTAAAAGATGGAAGATGGATAATGTTAACTGTATTTTCATTAACACAACCTTATGCAGAGAATTGTTTGCAGAAATCCAGAAAAAGAATAGAAGGTACACTAGTAGGAGCGGTAATATTTATTGTTTCATTTTCAATAATAAAAGATAACACATTAAGGTCATTAATTGTACTTTTAGCAGGATACATAAACTCATATGTAGTTGATTATAGAAAATTGATAGTGTGTGTAACTGTTTCAGCTCTTGGTTCCGCAGCAGTTATGGGAGACCCTAATGTTTTAACTATGAGTAGAATTTCATATGTGGTATTAGGTGCAATTATTGCATTAATAATAAATAAATTTGTTTTACCATATGATGCAAAAATGGGGTATCAGCATGTTATAGATGTGTATAAAGGTATAGTTAAAAATATAATTAATGAAGCTAATAAATCTATTGAAAACTCAACCAATGTTCATTATATAAAGAATCTATTATTAGTGCCATCACTTATTGAAGATAGACTTATGTTGATAAATACTATATACAAAGATGAACATCAAGATGATTTCTTAGAAAATCAACAATTACTAATAAGTAATATGTACAATTTATATATAAATGTCAAAAAGAATAATATTAGAGATGAAGATATAGAAAGAATATTGAGAGATACTAGTTATATTTCAAATTATGATGCTGATAAATATGATGAAGGAAGAAGTGTAATTTTAGATAGTATTGAAAATACAGTAAGCTTGGGCGATAAAATAATTTGTCTCAATTTACTTCAAACTTTAAATGGTGTAAAAGAGATGTATAGAATAAGTAATACCAGTAAAATGTTAGTGCAAGAAGTTGCATAATTTTCTAATCTAATTAAATTATATAATAAGTCATAGCTTTAAAGCAAAGTATATGACTTTTTCTTTTATACAATGTTAAAAGAAAATAGTATATTAAAAACAAAAAACATATATTTATGAATTTTGTGTGAAAAAGGTTAAAATATTGATTTTTTTCATTAGTTGAAAAAACAATTTACTTAGGATAAACTATAATAGTATTCAAATATTATGGGGGTTAGATTTATGAGTAAAGATGTAAAGGTAAAGCGCGATAAGAAATATGATACATTTAGTATAACTATGGAACTTGAAAGACCTTTACTTTATGATGAGGTTGAAAACGAAGATGATAAAAATGATAATAGAAAATTTAATATAAAAAAGAAAATATTCATGGGAATAGGTATACTGTTTGTATTGATTCTGCTTAGTTTTTTCATATGGATAAACAAAACATATGAACCTCAAAAACTAGCAAAAGAAGCATTAGTTAGTAATAGTAAAGTCGAGGTAACTATAAATGAAAATATTTCATTTACACCTAAGGGTAGAAAAGTTTCTAAAGGTCTAATTTTTTATCCAGGAGCTAAAGTAGAAATTGAATCATATGCACCACTTGCAAGAAAAATAGCAGAAAGTGGATATGAAGTGGTAATTGTAAAAATGCCACTTAATCTAGCTATACTTGGAACTAATAAAGCACAGAAAGTTATGGATTCTTACAGTAATATAGAACATTGGGTAATAGGAGGGCACTCATTAGGCGGAGTTGTTGCATCTAATTTTGCACGTGACAATAAATTAATTGATGGAGTTGTGTTTTTATCTTCTTATCCAATGGGCAATGAACTAAGACAGTTAGGCAAAAAGGTTATATCTATATGGGGAAGTAAAGATGGAGTAGTTAATTTTAAAAACCTTATAGAAGCAAAAGAAAAACTTCCTGATGATACAACTTATGTTGAAATTGAAGGGGGAAATCATGCACAATTTGGAGATTATGGAAAACAAAAGGGCGACAATGGTGCTATTATAAGTCAAGAAAAACAGCTTAAGATTACTGCAAATAGTATTATTAAATTTTTAAATAATATATCTTAAACAAAAGCTTGAAGTTTATAATATATATAAAGTATTATTTTAAGTAGATATTATTAATATAATAAAACTAAGATTGGATTACAAGGGGGATTTTAATATGGAATATGATATGCCACTTTATAGACCACCAAGTGAGGCTTATAGTCTTATAATACAAGTCACACTAGGATGTTCTCATAATAAATGTACATTTTGTAGTATGTACAAATCAAAGAAATTTAAAATAAAACCATTAGAAGTAATAAAAAATGAAATTGATATATTTAGAAGACATTATAAAAATGTAGATAGAATATTTTTAGCAGATGGAGATGCATTGATAATACCAATGGAAAAATTAAGAGATATAATATTATATATAAAAGAAGTTTTTCCAGAGTGTGAAAGAATTACTCTATATGGCTCTCCTAAGTCTATAGAGAAAAAAACTGATGATGAACTTAAAGAGTTAAAAGAACTTGGTGTTAAGATGATTTATCTAGGGCTTGAAAGTGGAAATGATGAGGTATTAGAAGATATTAAAAAAGGATTTAATAGCGAACAACTGATAAAAGTTGGTAGAAAAGTTAAGAAAAATGGTATTAAATTATCAGCTACTGTAATAGCAGGTCTTGGAGGAACTAAAAAAACACATCAACATGGAGTTGATACAGGAAAAATGTTAGGAGCAATTTCCCCAGATTATGTAGGTGTATTGAGTTTAATGGTAGAACCTAATACTGAACTTTACGATTTACTTCAATCTGGTGAATTTAAAGTATTGGAAGATAAGGCTGTGCTACAAGAAATTAAAGAAATGATAAAAAATATAGATACCAATGAAAAAGTTGTATTTAGAAGTAATCATGCGTCAAATTATGTTAACTTAAAAGGAATATTACCTGAGGATAAACAACGTCTGATTGATGAGATAGATTATTATCTAAGTAACTTAAAATTAAAAAGAGAAGAATATAGAAGACTGTAAAATTTAAATATCATTAATATATATGTATAGATGTAAAATATTTAAATTATCTAGATTTTAAGTGGGGTGTCTCAGAATGAACTTTTTAGTTCATGAGGCACTCTTTTTTGTATGAAATCAAATATATTTTCATCATTTCAACAATGAAAAGGAGACTTATCTCTATTTTGAGACAGCTCCTTTTTTGTTAAGGAATATAATTATGAAATCATAGAAAAAATCTATCAATAATGATAAAAATATGCACTGGATTAATAGATTTCCACGCATTATAATAGAGACATAAATTTAAATTACAAAAACTATAAACATAAAAACGTGTGGAGGAATAGAAATGAAAATATATCAAAATATCTTTGAACCATTAACTATAAAAAGGATGAATGTAAAAAATAGAATAGTTATGCCACCGATGGGAACAAACTTTGGTGGAGAAAGTGGAGAATTTAAAGATGAGCACATTAAATATTATGAACAAAGAGCTAAAGGTGGAACTGGACTTATAATTGTAGAAAATGCTTGTGTAGATTTTCCTTTAGGTTCTAATGGAACTACACAAATAAGAATAGACCATGACAGATACATACCTGCCTTATATAAGTTAACTGAGAATTTACATAAACATGGTGCATGTGTAGCTATACAAATTAATCATTCAGGTGCTTCAGCTATGCCAGAGAGAATAAATGGATTAACTCCAGTATCTTCTTCTAATATACCTTCAAAAAATGGAGGAACAATACCCAGAGAATTAAAGAAAGAAGAAATACTAAATATAGCTAAAAAATATGGTAAGGCAGCAAAAAGAGCTCAAATAGCTGGTTTTGACGCCGTAGAGATACACGCTGGGCACTCATATCTAATAAGTCAATTTTTATCCCCAATTTACAATAAGCGTACAGATGAATTTGGTGGAAGTCTTGAAAACAGAGCGAGATTTGCAAAACTAGTAATTGATAAAGTTAGAGACGAAGTGGGAGCATTATTTCCTATATCTTTAAGGGTAAGTGCTGATGAATTTATAGAAGGAGGAAATACTTTAAATGATACCTTAAAGCTTCTTGAATATTTAAATGAAGAAGTAGATATATATAATGTATCAGCAGCATTAAATGATTCTATACAATTTCAAATCGATACAATGACATTAGAAGATGGTTGGCGTTCATATATGTCTAAAGCAGTTAAAAAAAGATTTGGAAAAGCAACAATAATAACTGGAAATATAAGAAACCCAGAAATAGCATCAAAAATACTTAAAAATAATGAAGCGGATTTTATAGGTATGGGAAGAGGGCTTATAGCTGACCCTAATTGGGTTGAAAAAGTGCAAAATGGAAAAGAAGATTCAATAAGAAAGTGTATTTCATGCAATATAGGATGTGCAGGTAATAGAATTGGAGCAAATAGACCTATAAGATGTACAGTAAATCCAGACTTAATAAATGGAGAAGAATATAAACAGAGAAAAGTAAATAAGACAACAAATGTAGTTGTTGTAGGTGGAGGAACGGCTGGTCTTGAAGCAGCAGCCACAGCAGCAGAGGTGGGATGTAATGTATTTTTATTAGAAGAAAAAGCAGATATAGGAGGGCTTGCTGAGACAATATCAACTTTTCCAGATAAAAGTAGAATAAATGATTTTCCAAAGTATTTAAAACAGAGAGTTAAAAAATTAAAAAATTTAATTGTTTTTAAAAATACAAAAGCTGATATTAAATTTATAGAAAATTTAAAACCCGATATAATTATAAATGCTACAGGTTCAAAACCATTACTTCCACCAATAACTGGTTTGTTGGATAGGATAGACCAAGAAAATGGAAAGGTGAGTTCAATATTTAGGCTATTTAATGATATAGAAGATTTTCAAACAAAAGACTTAGAAAATAAGAAAGTAGTAGTTGTGGGTGGTGGAGCTGTTGGATTAGATGTTGTAGAATTTTTCTCGGAAAATAAGGCTAGAACTTCTATAGTTGAGATGTTACCAGTGGTAGGAAAAGATTTAGACCCTATAACAAAGGTTACAATGATGAAGATGTTAAAAGATTATAATGTTGATGTTTATACAAATACAGCATTATTGGAAGTTGAGGATGATAATTTTAAAGTTAAGAAGGATAAAGAAGAGTTATTGCTAGATTTTGATTATGGATTTATATGTTTAGGAATGAAATCTAATAATCCAATTTTGAATGATTTAAAGAAACATTTTGAAGCTAAAAATGTGGAAGTTATAAATATAGGAGATAGTAAAATAGCTAGAAGAATAATAGATGGAGTTAGAGAAGGAAGAAATATAATAACAACTTTAGAAAAGTTAAATCTTCTATGATAATAGATAAAAAAGACAATTTTAGAAAAGTCAAATCTTTTGTAGAGAATAAATAATAAAAATAAAGTAATCTTAGAAAAGTTAATTCATCTTTGTTTTATAACTTTAGTACTATTTTTAATTTTAACTATATCAAAGAGTACTATTGGTAATATAGTAGATTTAAGGGAATTCCTAAAAAGATTTCCCTTAAATCTCGTTTTAAGATAAATTAGTCATAAAATATTAAACTAATTTATCAATAGCTCCTGATTGAATATGTTGAATATTTGATTGGATTTTTTCATATGACCAATCCCACCACTTAATTTTTAATAATTTTGAAATTATATCATCGTTAAATCTTTTCTTTATAATTTTTGCAGGTATTCCACCAACAATAGAATATGGAGGGACATCATTAGTAACTACAGCTCCTGTTCCAATAATTGCACCATCACCAATTTTTACACCTGACATAATTACAGCATCATAGCCTATCCATACATCATTTCCAATTACAATATCACCCTTATTGTCCCAAGCATCTGTTATATGATTTATGTCTAAACCCCAGTCTTCATAAAAGATTGGAAATGTATAAGTAGAGAGTGATTTCATTGTGTGGTTTCCACTAGTCATTAGAAACTTTGCTTTACATGCAATTGAACAAAATTTTCCGATTATTAATTTGTCATTGTTTATAGGATACTGATATAGTACATTATTTTTTTCAAAATCTCTTGGGTCATTATAAAAGTCGTTATATATTGTATAATCTCCAACTTTTATATTGTCTCTTGTAATCACATTTTTAAGATATACAGTTTGATAATCGTTACTTCTTGGATATATTTTATCTGAATTTGGAATAGTCATGTTTAAATCTCTCCTTTATATTATGTTATTTTCCTGACTATCCCATTATTACAATACATCTCTTCATAGAATCACTCCTTACATATTACTTATTTATAGTTTATTATTTTATTTTCAATAAAATATTTTTAACTAAGTCGTATTTTATGATAATTGTCTATTTATTTGATTATATCAAAGTGATAAAAAATTACAAGTATTTAAGATATAATAAATAGAAAGTATTTTTTATTAAGTTAAATAACGTTATTATTGAATTAAACTTTAATTTTCAATAGTGATTTGACTAGAATATATTGGGTATGATAGAATTATGCTTATATAAATATTTATGTAGTATTTATGTAAATTTATTATCTATATTATATAAATAGATAGTATTTATATGTATTTATTTTTAGGAGGTTTTATTATGAGTCGACTAGAGAGACTCGAAATGAAGAAAGTAGAAACTAAGCATTTACAACAATTCAATCAATTGTTACGTTATGTATTTCAAGTGACAAACCATGATTTACAACAAGTAGGTTGGGAGGAAAGAGAAATAACCCTTGCTAAACTACCTGTATTAAGACAAGCAGATGTATTTGGTTGGTTTGATGAGGATAAATTAGTATCTCAAATAGCTGTTTATCCATTTAAAATCAATATATTTGGTCAAGAATACGATATGGGTGGTCTTACTGGTGTTGGAACATATCCAGAATATTCTAATTTAGGTCTTATGGATAAATTGATGCGACAAGCATTAACAGATATGAGAGAAAGAAAACAATCTATATCTTATTTATTTCCATACTCAATTCCATATTATCGTCGTAAGGGATGGGAAATAATATCAGATAAGATATCTTTTGAAATTAAAGATACTCAGTTACCAAAACCTAAAGTGGTATCAGGAGAAGTTGAGCGTGTAAGTATAGAACACGAAGATGTCAGAAATGTTTATGAACGCTTTTCTAAAAAGAGCCATGCGTCTATGATTAGAAGTGAGTTAGCATGGGAAGAATACTGGCGTTGGGATTTAGATGACTTAACATGTGCAATTTATTATGATAAAAACCATGAAGCACAAGGTTATGTGTTATATTGGATTTCTGATGAAATATTCTATATTAAAGAAATGGTATTTGTAGAAGAAGAGGCACGTACAGGATTATGGAATTTTATAAGTGCTCACTTTTCAATGATAAATAAAGTGGTTGGGAATACATATACAGATGAACCATTGGCATTTTTACTTGAAGATGGAGATATAGAAGAAAATATAAAACCATACTTTATGGGTAGAATTGTTGATATAGAACAATTTATAAACCAGTATCCATTTAAAGAACAGGAAAATGAAGTAAAGTTAGTCTTTCAATTAGAAGACCCTTTATTAGATTGGAATACAGGAGTGTTTACATTAAATGTTTCTAAAGAGGGTAAAGGTATGTTAATTGATGGTGGTGATAAGTATGACTTGAAACTTGACATACAAACACTTACAACTATGTTGCTTAGTTACAAAAGACCAACTTATCTTCATAGAATAAAAAGAATTATTTGTGATAAAGAAGTAGCAGATTTATTAGAAAATCTTATTGAACGTGAAAATCCATATTTCTCAGATTATTTCTAATAAACTTTAATAAGTTTTAAAATATATCTGGGATTGTACAGAGTATTTACTTTGAAACAATCCCTTTTTAACGTATTTTTATTCCATTTTATCAATTAGATTATTGTTTTTACTATAATTAATAATAAAGTTTTTAAAACTATTAACAGCAGGAGTTAAATATTTATTTTTCATTGTAGCTAAATATATGTATCTTTCATGTATAGGATTTGTTATTGATAAAACCTTTACATTAAAATATTTAAGAGCAAAAATATTGGGAACGACTGCTATACCGTAGTTAATAGAAACTAAACCTGCAACAGCTGTATCTTCTTCTGTTTCACATATAATTTGTGGCTTTACATCAACTTTTTCAAAGAGATTATCAATAATTGGTCTAACTCCACTATCTTCACTAAAGAATATAAAAGGGTAATCCTTTGTATCTTTTAAGTCTACACTATCATTTGAGGCCAGAGGGTGGCTATATGGTACTATTACAACCAATTCCTCCTGAAGTATAGATGTAAAATCTATGTTGGGTTCATTTGGAACAAAAGAGCAAAATGCTAAATCAAACTTTTCATCTTTTAAACCCTGGATAATCTTTTTAGTGGTACCTTGGCCAAATGAAAATGAAATATTTTTATTTAACTCTTTTTCTAAAAACTTACCAAGTATATCTGGAATGAAGTAAGCTCCCAATGTATAAATAAATCCTAAGTCTATAACACCTTTTGATATACTGGTATATTCTCTAAGCTTTTTTTCTCCTCTTTCTAATTCACCCAATGCTTTATCAACATAAGTTAAAAAAAACTTACCATATTTAGTCAAACGAACATTTCTACCTTGTTTTTCAAATAAAAAGGTTCCCAGCTCTTTTTCAAGAGCAGATATAGCATGACTTAAGCTTGGTTGAGTTATAGACAATTGTGTAGCTGCTTTTGTATAGTGTTCAACTTTGGCTAAAACTCTAAAGTAATGCAAATGATTTAGGTTCATTGATATTCAATCCCTTCATAAGTAATGAAATTCGAGTTATTTCTACATAATTATACCATATTATACCATAATTCATAGATTAATTCTATTAATATTAAGAATAATATGCATTATATTAATAATACTTAAATAATATAATGAAATTACAAGAAAGAGTGTAAAAAAATTAAATGTAAGTATATTTAACCTTTATGGTTATATAGATTATAAAAAAATATATAGTACTGAATTTTTTAAACACTTAAAAATTTAAATATATTAATGGATTTGAAATTACTATAAGTTGAGTAATACAAACTTTTAAAATATAGATATAGCAAAAATACATGTGATTAAATGATTTACATACTATAAGAATTGTTACTTTAAGGATAAAATGAAATATTACTGTAGAATTAGTATTGTTATGACTTATAGTATTTTTACGATATAATAATACTGTGAAATAAAATGAATATAAAATCTGATAAAACTTCTATATTTGTGGAGGAGAAATATGAAAAATATAGTACAAGTAAAAAATATTAGAATAGGAGAAGGTATACCTAAAATCTGTGTACCAATAGTTGGAAAAACTAAAGAAGAAATTATTGAAGAAGTTAATGACTTAAAGGGAATTTGTTTGGATGTTGTAGAATGGCGTGTTGATTTCTTTAAGAATGTAGAAAATATTCAACAAGTTAAAGAGGTTCTTAACGAATTAAGAAAATATATGCCAGATATACCTCTATTATTTACATTTAGAAGTATAAAAGAAGGTGGAAAAAAATTAATATCAAAAGATTATTATACTATTTTAAATAAGGAAATTTCTAATACAGGATTAATAGACTTAATAGATGTAGAGCTATTTATGGGAGATGAAATTGTAAATGAAATAGTCGAGTTTGCTCATAAAAAAGAAGTAAAAGTAGTCATGTCAAATCATGATTTTAATAAAACTCCCAAAAAAGAAGAAATTATATGTCGTTTATGCAAAATGCAAAAACTAGGAGCAGACTTACCTAAAATAGCTGTTATGCCACAAAATGAAAGAGATGTTCTAGTGTTGCTTACAGCTACAAATGAAATGGTTCAAGTTTATGCAGATAGACCAATAATAACTATGTCTATGGCAGGAATGGGAGTTATAAGTCGTTTGTGTGGAGAAATATTTGGCTCTTCATTGACTTTTGGAGCAGCTAAAAAGGTTTCTGCACCAGGGCAAATATCAGTTGAAGAACTAAATTCAATACTATACATATTACATAAAAGTATTAATTAATTTAAAAGTATTGATTATATATGATGAAGGTTTATGATGTACTATAAAATATGATTTTGTAGATTTAGTAGGTAATATTATTAATATAACTAATATGTGAAATTATGGAAAAATAATAATTTTATAAAAATAATTGATAAATATAAATTAAATTATATATGTATATATTGTAGTCCAATAGTGATATAATAATATAAAAAATTTTTATAGAGAGTGAGATTACATATGCGAAAACTTGAAGAGATATTAGAGTATAATAAATCATTTGTGGAAAATAAAGAATATGAACAGTATGCAACATCAAAACATCCAAATAAAAAAATAGTAGTCTTATCTTGTATGGATACAAGATTAACTGAACTTTTACCTAAAGCTATGAATCTTAAAAATGGAGATGTTAAACTAATAAAAAATGCAGGTGCTACTATAATGCATCCATTTGGAAGTATTATGAGAAGTATTTTAGTTGCAATTTATGAATTTGATGTGGATGAAGTTATGGTTGTAGGACACCATGGATGTGGTATGTGCAATGTGGATACGGATAAATTACTAAATAAAATCTTAGATAGAGGAATATCAAATGACGTAATACTTACACTTCGTAGTGCCGGAATTGATACAAAACAATGGTTACATGGATTTGATTCAGCAGAAGATTCTGTAAAAGATAGTATTAATTTAATAAAAAATCATCCTTTAATTCCAGAAGGAATTATTGTGCATGGTTTGATTATATCACCAGAAACTGGAAAAATAGATGTTGTTGTAAATGGATATGAGGATAAATAATATACTGTTATAATATATAAGTAATATATTATTAAATAAGAAGTTGTTTCAAAATTTATTTTATTTTGAGACAACTTTTTTTATTGATAAATTTATGAAAAGGTTTATCTTAAGGTTTTTAATGAAAAATATAAGTAGTTAGCTAATTAAAAAACTTACTATTATTTATTAAAATCATAATCAATTAATAAAAAAATATTTAATAAATGAAATTTATATGAATTTTTTATAAATATATTGAAAAAATGCATATGTTATAGTAAAATAATCATTAGCCGACTAAGTAATATAAAAATAAGGAGGGTAAGTATGAATAGTAATTCTGAAGAAAAATTAAATGATGTTTTTTTGCAATTGATGCGAATATATTTTATAAGAACTCATTTTTATTTTGATAAATTAGGTTTGTACCATGGTCAGCCACAAATACTATTTTCTCTTAAGATGAAAAATGGCCAAAGTCAAAAAGAATTAGCAGATAAAAGAAAAGTAAAAGCATCTACAACTACAGTTATGGTAAAGAGAATGGAAAAAGCTGGGCTTGTAGAAAGAAAACAAGATGAAAAGGACCAAAGAATTTCTAGGATTTTTTTAACAGATAAAGGTCTAGAAGTATGTAACAAAGTAGAGGAATTTAACAAAGAATTAGAAAGAGAATTCTTCTTAGGGTTTAGTGAAGAAGAAAAGATAGTACTTAGAAGACTCCTAATGCAAGTTAGAGACAATTTGAAAGCAGGATGTCATAAACATGAGCATGAAAAATATTTTTAAGGTTTAAAACAATGTTTTTCAATTTAATGCTATTAGACTAATTAATATTACAGAGGGGAAGAAGTGTATGTTTAAATTAATTAAATATTTAAAGAAGTCAGCCTTATCAATAGTAGTAATAGTATGCTTATTGGTGGTTCAAGCAGTATGTGACCTTTCTTTACCAAAATATACATCTAATATAGTAAATATAGGTATACAGCAAGGTGGAGTAGAAAACTCTGTTCCATCTATAATTAGAAAAAGTGAACTAGATAAGATTACTTTATTTATGGATAAAGATAATAAGGATAAAGTATTAGATAATTACACTTTACTGAATAAGGAAGATTACAGCAAGTATAAAGATAAGTATCCAAATTTAAAAGACGAATCTCTTTATGAGTTAAATACTAAAGACAAAGATACTATAGATGAGTTAAATAGTATTTTTGGTAAATCTATTTTAATTGTATCAGGTCTTGAAGGAGATAGTAAAGAAGTAAAAGCAATGAAATCTCAGATAATGAGTCAACTTCCTACACAAGGGACTCAAGGTGGAGAAGTTGATATATTTAAAGTGTTATCAATGATGCCAATAGAACAACTAGACAAATTAACTAAAGAGATGAGCAAAAGCTTTGAAAGTATGCCAGAAAGTATGATAACACAAAGTTCAGTATCATATGTAAAAGCAGAATATGAAAAAATAGGTATTGATACAGAAAATATGCAAAATAATTATATCTTACTTACTGGTGCAAAAATGCTTGGTATAGCTATGATTAGTATGGTAGCTACAATTACAGTTGGATTTTTAGCAGCAAGAGTAGCAGCAAGTGTAGGAAGAAATTTAAGAAGTGGAGTTTTTAGAAAAGTTATGTCATTTTCAAATAGTGAAATGAATGAGTTTTCTACAGCATCACTAATCACTCGTAGTACAAATGATATTCAACAGATACAAATGTTGATGGTTATGCTACTTAGAATAGTTTTTTATGCTCCAATAATGGCTATAGGAGGAATAATAAAAGTTTTAAATACTAATACTTCAATGGCTTGGATTATAGCAGTTGCAGTAGTAGCTATTTTATCTTTAATAATTGTATTATTCTCAGTTGTTATGCCTAAGTTTAAATTGGTTCAAAAGCTTGTTGATAAGTTAAACTTAGTAAGCCGTGAGATAATTACAGGTATTCCAGTTATCAGAGCTTTTAGTACTGAAAAACATGAAGAAAAAAGATTTGATGAAGCAAATAAAAATTTAACTAAAACAAATCTTTTTGTAAATAGAGTTATGACATGTATGATGCCTGCTATGATGCTTATAATGAACCTTATTACAGTTCTTATAGTTTGGAGAGGTGCATATAGTGTTGATTCTGGAGCAATGCAAGTTGGAGATATGATGGCATTTATACAATACACAATGCAGATAATAATGTCATTCTTGATGATATCAATGATATCTATTATGCTTCCAAGAGCGTCTGTTTCAGCTACACGTATAGATGAAGTATTGGTATCAGATATAAGTATCAAAGACCCAGAAAAATCAAAAGTACAAGAATTTAAAGAAGATAAAAAAGGTCTTGTTGAATTCAAAAATGTTTCATTCATGTATCCAGATGCAGAAGAAGCTATATTGACAGATATATCCTTTACAGCAAAACCAGGAGAAACAACTGCATTTATAGGAAGCACTGGTAGTGGGAAGTCTACTCTTATAAATTTAATTCCTCGTTTCTTTGATGTTACTGAGGGGGAAATATTATTTGGTGGAGTTAATATAAAAAATGTTTCTCAACATGATTTAAGAGAAAAAATTGGATATGTACCTCAAAAAGGAGTATTGTTCTCTGGTACTATAGAATCCAACTTGAAATATGGTAGAAAAGACGCAACAAATGAAGAAATGAGAGCTGCAGCTGAAATAGCTCAAGCTACAGAATTCATTGATTCTAAACCAGAAGCTTTTAAAACTGAAATTTCTCAAGGTGGAACAAATGTCTCTGGAGGTCAAAAACAAAGACTTTCTATTGCAAGAGCAATAGCAAAAAATCCAGAAGTTTATATATTTGATGATAGTTTTTCGGCTCTTGACTTAAAAACTGATGCAGCTCTTCGTAAAGCTTTAAAATCACAAACTGCTGAGAGTACAGTATTAATAGTTGCACAAAGAATTAGTACCATCTTGCATGCAGAACAAATAGTTGTTTTAAATGAAGGAAAAATAGTTGGAATAGGAACACATAAAGAGCTTCTAAAAAATTGCGAAGTTTATGAGCAAATAGCTTTATCACAACTTTCAAAGGAGGAGCTAGCTAATGAGTAGAATGGGAAAAGGTCCTATGGGAAAATCTATAGGAGCAGGACAAAAAGCAAATGACTTTAAAGGGACCATGCGAAAACTAATTGCATACTTATCTAAATTTAAAATATCAATAATTTTGGTAATTGTATTTGCTATTGGTAGTGCATCGTTTTCTATAGTAGGTCCAAAAATTTTAGGTAAGGCAACTACAAAGATATTTGAAGGATTAGTGAGCAAAGTTTCTGGAGGCAATGTAGGTATAGATTTTGATGCAATTGGAAAAATTTTAGCATTATTACTTTGCCTTTACTTGGTAAGTGCACTATTCTCTTTTATACAAGGATTCATAATGAGTGGAATTTCTCAAAAAGTATCCTATAATTTAAGACAAGAGATTTCAGTAAAACTAGATAGATTGCCAATGAAGTATTTTGACACTAAAACACATGGTGAAATACTATCAAGAATTACAAATGATATAGATACTCTAAATCAAAGTTTAAATCAAAGTATGACACAACTTATAACATCAGTAACAACTATGATAGGTGTTTTGATAATGATGCTATCTATAAGTGGTATTATGACATTAGTGGCAATTTTAATATTACCAATATCAATGTTTGTAATTTCAAGAATAGTAAAGAAATCACAAAAATACTTTAGATCTCAACAAGAATATTTAGGGAATGTAAATGGGCAAGTTGAGGAAACTTATAGTGGTCAAACAATAGTAAAAGCATTTAATCGTGAAGAAGAAGCAATTAATGAATTTGATAAATTAAATGATAGTTTGTATAATTCAGCATGGAAATCTCAATTTTTGTCAGGGATAATGCAACCACTTATGATGTTTATTGGAAACTTAGGGTATGTAATGGTATCAATCTTAGGAGGTTGGCTTGCAATCAAGAAGACAATTGAGGTTGGAGATATACAGTCATTTATACAATATGTAAGAAACTTTACACAACCAATGACTCAGATTGCACAGGTTGCTAACTTACTACAGTCAACAGCAGCAGCTTCTGAAAGAGTATTTGAGTTTTTAGAAGAGGAAGAAGAAGACCAAGTTGTTGAAAATGCAGTTTCAATAGATGGTTTAGAAGGTAAGATTGATTTTGAAAATGTCAATTTTGGATATAATTCAAATAAGACTATAATAAATGATTTCTCAGTAAATGTTAAACCTGGTCAAAAAGTTGCTATTGTTGGACCTACAGGAGCAGGTAAAACTACTATAGTTAAGCTTTTAATGAGATTTTATGATGTTAATAGTGGTTCAATACTAATTGATGGTCATAATATTAAAGATTTCAATCGTAGTGAGCTTAGAGAAATGTTTGGTATGGTTCTTCAAGATACATGGTTATTTAGTGGCTCGATTATGGAAAACATAAGATATGGTAAACTAAATGCTACAGATGAAGAAGTTATAGAAGCAGCTAAATCTGCACATGTTCATAGATTTATCAAAACATTGCCAGATGGATACAACATGAAATTAAATGAAGAAGCAAGTAATGTTTCTCAAGGTCAAAAACAATTATTGACTATAGCTCGTGCCATTTTAGCAGACCCTAAAATCTTAATATTGGATGAAGCTACAAGTTCTGTTGATACTAGAACAGAAGTATTAATTCAAAAAGCTATGGATAATCTTATGGAAGGTAGAACAAGCTTTGTTATAGCACATAGATTATCAACTATACGTGATGCTGATATGATTCTTGTTATGAATGAAGGAGATATAGTTGAACAAGGAAACCATGAGGAACTTCTAAAGAAAGGTGGATTCTATGCTAATCTTTACAATTCTCAATTTGAAGAAGACGAAGCAATGTAGTAAGAATTTACTTTAAAATATTAGTATCGTTATGAGATAAATATAGAATAAACTAGGTAGATAAGATTATATTTTGTAAGATATAATCTTATCTATTTTTTATGTATTTACAAAGTATGTATTTTGTTATAATATATAGTAAGGAAAATGTTGGAGGTGATTATCAAAATGTATATTTAATCGTATTCTTTAAATTTTATTAATAATAAAATTTAATTTTAATAGTTAACAATTATGTAAAGTTGTGTATTTTAGTTACTTTTATTAGTTGTGTAAAAAACTACTTAAATTTAAGAATTGGGTTAAATATAATATAATAATCACATATTAGTCAACTAGATTGGCATATTTTTAATATATATTTAGAATTTTAATCCTTCTTATAATGTAAGTAGCTTGTTTTGTATTACTTAGATTTATAAGGAGTTTTTTTATTCAAAAAACTACATAATATAATTGAGGAGAGGTGTTTTAAAGTGATTTTTTATATAAGATTAAGAAAATAACGCACGATTATGGTTATTATAATATTAAATTAGAAGTATAATTTAAGGATAAAATTAAACAAGCAAATTCTTAACGAATTTAATTATAGAGCCATAATCTCGTGCTATATATTAAATAAAAAATAGTATATAAGGAGAATATGGATATGGCAAAAAAAGGAATAATAGTAGGACTAAATATAAATAATAAATCTGAGGATTTTAATGAACTAGTGATTGAGCTTGAAAACTTATGTTTAGCATGTAATATTGATGTTGTAGGAAGTATAACTCAAAATGCAAAGCAGGTTAATAGAGCATATTATATTGGTACAGGTAAAGTTGAAGAATTATTAAATTTAATAGAGCAAGAAAAAGCGGATATAGTTGTATTTTATAATGAGCTTTCTACATCACAGCTTAAAAACCTTGAAGAAAAATTTAACTGTGAAATTATAGATAGAACAGCATTAATACTTGATATATTTGCACAAAGGGCAAAAACTAGAGAAGCCAAGCTTCAAGTGGAAGTAGCAAGCTTAAGATATATGTTACCAAGACTTATAGGCTCAAATGAAAATTTAGGGCGTCAAAGTGGTGGAGTAGGTACTAAAAATAGAGGTTCTGGTGAAAAGAAATTAGAGCTTGATCGTAGAAGAATAGAAGAAAAGATAACTTCTCTAAACAGGGAATTAGATGATTTAAAATTCCAACGAGAAACTCAAAGAAATATGAGAAAAAAATCGAATCTTCCAAATGTAGCTTTAGTTGGATATACAAATGCTGGAAAATCTTCAATAATGAATGAATTAGTTGATATATTTAAAAACTCTGAAGAAAAGAAAGTATTTGAAAAAAACATGCTATTTGCGACATTAGAAACTTCTATTAGAAACATAGTTCTTCCAGATAATAAAGAATTTTTATTGTCTGATACAGTTGGATTTGTAAGTAATCTACCACATGATTTAGTAAAAGCATTTAGGTCAACATTAGAAGAAGCATGCGAAGCAGATGTGTTATTACATGTTATTGATGTTTCAAATCCAAGCTATAAAAATCATATTAAAGTAACAGAAGATACTTTAAAGCAAATTGGTGCAAATGATATCCCTATAATAAATGTTTACAATAAAATTGATTTAGTTCAGGAAGAATTATTAAATGATATTGTAGATGATATAGGCAAGGAAGGGATATTTGTTTCAGCCAAAAAAAATATAAATATAGACAAAATGATAAAATGTATTTGTGATAGTATATTTAAAGATTATGTAAGATGTAAGCTTTTGATTCCGTACAGTGAAGGGCATGTAGCTTCTTATTTTAATAATAATACAAGTGTCATAAATACAGAATATATGGAAGAGGGAACTCTTTTAGATGTAGAATGTAGTAATATAGAATATAACAAGTATAAAAAGTATGTTTTAGAATAAACTTTGTAAAAGGTATTGTAATCTAGAATTTACTTAAAGCAGTTAATTTAGAGTTAAGTTGTAAAATTATTATAAATTATAATTTGTATAAAGCGGTATAGCTATCTAAGCTATACCGCTTTATTATATATAATAAAAAATAAGATTATTGACATAAAAGTAATTAATTAATATAATATAAGGTAACTAGTTACTGATTATAGCTACTATCAATATTAAGGAGATAATTGACATGAAAAATACAGTGATAATTTATAAAAGTAAGTATGGTTCAACAAAAAAATATGCTAAATGGCTTTCAGAATCATTAGCTTGTGATATTTTTGAAATTAAGGATATTAATCTAGAAAAGATTATAGATTACAATACAATTATTTTAGGAGGAGGTCTTTATGCTTGCAATATAGCAGGAATTTCTTTTTTTAAAAAGCATTATGAGAAATTAGCAGGTAAAAATCTAATTGTTTTTGGTGTAGGAGCATCTCCATATGATGATTCAGTGATAAGAAAATTGAAAGAAGTTAATTTTAAGGATAAGTTGAATAATATTCCTTGTTTTTATTGTCGTGGTGAATGGGATGAAACAAAAATGTCATGGCTTGATACTACTCTTTGTAGTTTTCTTAAAAAGTCAATAGCTAAAAAACAACATCAGGGTTTTAATCCAATAGAAGCTCCTTTATTATTGGGAGAAGATTTTGATTGGTGTGATAAAAAGTATCTAAATCCAATACTTGATTATGTGGATAAACTTCAAAACACAAATTTATAACTATATTGTAGTTTATAGAGTAGTTAATTCTTAAAAATACAATTTCTTTATTAGTTCTCCTGTATCTAAAAGGGGGGGCTTTTTTTATTTGTAAATTTATGTTATATTGATAAGAATTTATTATTGTATAAAAATGATATTAATAGAAATTTAAACAATTTGTTTTAAAAATAGAGTAGTCTAAATTCTTAAAGAGGGGGTTTTAAATAGTGGATATAAATAAGCTAGTAATGATGCAAAGGGAATACTATAATACAGGTAAAACAAGAGATGTATCATTTCGTTTAGAACAGTTAAAAAGGCTAAAGTCAGCTATATTACAAAATGAAGATAAAATACTTGTGGCATTAAAACAGGATTTAAATAAATCAAATTTTGAAGGATTTATGACAGAAGTAGGTATTTTATATAGTGAGTTGAATTTTGCTATAAAAAATATAAAAAAATGGAGCAAAACGAAAAGAGTTCGTTCAAGTATGGTCAATTTTCCATCTATATCTAAGATTATTCCTCAACCTTATGGTGTCACACTTATAATGTCACCTTGGAATTATCCATTTCAATTAGCTCTTATACCATTAGTTTGGTCATTAGCAGCAGGAAATTGTGCAATAATAAAACTTTCTGAGTACTCTGTATCAACTTCACATATAATTAAAGATATACTTGAAAGTATATTTTCAAAAGAATATATTGCAGTAGTTCAAGGTGACCAAGAAGAAAGCGAAAAAGTACTTTTAGAAAAATTCGATTATATATTTTTTACAGGAAGTACTGCTGTAGGTAAAGTAGTTATGAAAGCAGCATCAAAGCATTTAACTCCTATAACTTTAGAGCTAGGAGGAAAAAGCCCTTGTATTATATTAGAAGATGCAGATATAAATCTTACTGCAAAAAGATTGACATGGGGAAAACTAATAAATGCAGGACAAACTTGTGTAGCTCCAGATTATATTTTAGTACATGAGAATAAAAAAGATGAGTTAATAGAGAAAATAAAATATTATATTGAACAGTATTTTGGAGAGAATCCATGTGATAATGAACAATTTCCTAAAATCATAAATGAAAAACATTTTAAACGTATAATATCCCTTATTGATATGGAAAAGGTAGTATATGGTGGTAATTATAATAACCATACATTAAAAATAGACCCAACTATAATAGGTGATGTTAGTTGGGATGATGATATAATGAAGGAGGAAATATTTGGACCAGTATTTCCTGTTTTGACATATAAAAACTTAGAAGAAGCTATACAAGAAGTTATACAAAGACCAAATCCACTAGCTCTTTATATATTTACAAAAAATAAGTATCTGGAAAATAAAGTTTTAGAAATGATTCCAGCAGGAGGATGTTGTGTAAATGATACAGTTATCCATATAGCTACTAATTACTTACCATTTGGGGGTGTTGGTGAAAGTGGTATGGGCTCATATCATGGTAAAGCAGGATTTGATACATTTACTCATTATAAAAGTGTATTAAAAAAATTAAATTTAGATATTCCTATTAGATATGCACCATATAATGATAAATTAATTAAAATTCTTAAAAAAATGATGTAAACTATATTGTAGAAAAAATACAAATCAAATTAAAAATATATATTTTGATTATATTTTATCAAATTAAAAATTTTAATTTGGCATATTTGTTATAAAAGTAGTAATTTTGTGATAAAATTTAATTATATAGAAATAAGGAGGAACAAATGAAAATTAATTGGAATACAAAGTACACGACAATAGCAATTTATACGTTTATAATAGCTGCTTGTAGTATTATATTCTATCTTGTATCATCACAAATTGATGTATTCTCTAACAATTTAGATATTATGTTTACAACATTACAGCCATTTATAATAGGGTTTGCTATTGCATATCTTCTGAATTTTATTCTGAAATTTTATGAAGAAAGGCTTTTTATCAAAAGTGAAAAATTAAAAAAACTAAAACAAAAATCAAAAAGAGGATTGGGCCTTTTATTAACATATGCAACAGCTGCATTGATACTCTACTTATTTATGCAATTCGTATTACCTCAAGTAATTGAGAGTATTGTTGGATTAGCAAATGATATACCTATGTATGTAAACAACGCAACTAAGCTTCTTGATAAATTAATGACTGATTTAAATCTTGATGAACAATACTTTAATTTAGCAGTAGATAAATGGAATGAATTTGTCACATACATTATAAAATTTGTAACAGACTTAATACCAATATTAGGAAACATGTTGAAGAATATAGCTTCTAGCATATGGAATATTGTACTAGGATTGATTGTTTCAGTATATTTACTAATTGATAAAGAAAAATTCTATGGATTAAGTAAAAAAATAACTTATGCACTTTTTACAGAAACACAAGCTGCTAAAATTCTAGAATTAACTCACAGAAGTAACTATACATTTGGTAGATTTTTAGGTGGTAAGATATTAGATTCATTTATTATAGGTATTTTGACATTTGTAATACTTACAGTAGTAAAAATGCCATATGCATTATTAATATCAGTAATAATTGGTATTACAAATATTATTCCATTCTTTGGACCACTGTTTGGAGCAATACCATCTACAATAATAGTAATGTTTGTTTCTCCAATACAAGCACTATGGTTATTGTTAATTATATTAATAATACAACAAATAGATGGAAATATTATAGGACCTAAAATACTTGGAGACTCAATTGGGATATCTGCATTTTGGATTTTATTCTCATTGTTGGTTGCAGGTAAATTATTAGGCTTTGTTGGAATGGTAATAGGAGTTCCTCTATTTGCAGTAATTTATTCTATAATTAAAGATGTTATTGAGGGTAAATTAGATAAAAAGGGGTTACCAACAGATACTTCTGATTATATGTAGTTGAAAATATATAAATTAATAAAATATTTAAAGCACTGAGACAGCTAAAATCTTGGTGCTTTTTAGATAATAAATTCATTATAGAAGAGGTGTTTTTTGTGGCATTTATAGAATGTAAATTTAAATCAAAATATACAGGAGGAGAAACTGATATAATCGTAGTTTTACCTGTAGCAAATGGAAAAGAACTTTTTACTGGTAAAGAAATATATGATTTTGAAGGTAAGTTTAAAACTTTGTACTTATTTCATGGGCTGGAAGATGACCAAAGTTCATGGATTAGATACACTAATGTAGAACATTATGCCAAAAGTAAAAATATAGCTTTAGTAATACCAAGAGTAGAAACTAGTTTTTACACAGATATGGTGTATGGACATAAATATTTCACCTTTGTAAGTGAAGAGCTACCTAAATTTGTTAGAGCTATATTTCCTTTATCAGATAAGAGAGAAGATAATTTTGTAGCTGGGATGTCTATGGGAGGATATGGGGCTTTAAAATTAGCACTTTCAAAACCAAATGAATTTTCAGCTGTAGCAAGTTTTTCTGGTTCACCTGATATGATTCACGAGTTGGAAAATCAGCAAATAGAAACAAATGCTGATATTCTATTCCATGACTTTGGAAAACCAAAAGATGCTAGAAATAGTGAGAATGATTTACTTTACATACTTAAGAATCTTAAAGAGAGTAATAAAGATATTCCCAAAATTTATCAATTTTGTGGTGATAGGGATTTTTTATATAAGAATAACCAAACCTTTAAAAAATATGCAGAATCTTTAGATGTTGATATTGTATATGAAGAGTGTGTTGGTGGTCATGAATGGCGTCTATGGGATTTGTGGATAAAAAAATTTATAGATGTAATTGGATAAGTACTTTATTGTCATTAGGGCAAAACACTATAAAATATTTTTAAACGTAATAAAGACTGAAATATTAAAATGCAATTATGATTTCAAAATTTCAGTCTCTAAAAAGTTCAATAAAATTTTATTAAGTTCTTATGCGAGTTATTATTGGAGTAAAATTATCAACTATATCTATATAGTATTTACTTAATTCCTCTAAAATATCTTCGCATAAATCAGTGCTGTGACCAAGGTTAATTAGAAACTGTTTTGTAAAATATTTTATTACAGATTGAGAAGATATATCATATTTATGTGAAGTATAGACCCTAATTATCTCTGGTTTCATAGCGAGTATACCAATACAAGAAAGTATCAATTCGTCATGTTCTATAGATTCTTTTTCATTAACATATCTTTTCATGACCATTTCAGTTACACTTCGTTGATAGCTTAAAATAGCTTCCTCATAAGCTATATCTAAATAAAAGTTTCTATACGCTTCATTTTTTAAAAGAAAACAAAGGTCAGCATTCATAGCAAGAAAGAACATCATCATTGTACCTTCTTCATGATAATTATAGATTAAAGATTGCATTTCATTCCTTATATCTTCATATATTATAGCTCCGATTTCACTTTTACTTGAGAAATAATAACTTATTAAGCCTAAATTTATATTGGCTCTTTCTGCAATTTGCCTAGTTGTTGTCTTGTGATAACCTTGTTCAAAAAATAATTCTCTAGCAGCACTTATAATACTAGCTTTTGTTTCCTTACCTTTTTCTGATTTTGACATATTTACTGTGTATACCTTTCTTTTCAATCTTTTTTTGAAAATTTGCTAACTATAAGTATCGTAACCGAACCACCTATTATAGGTACTAGGATTCTGTCAAAGACAGTGAGGATGCCAATCATATTTAAAAATGCTAATATTGCACTTACTATAACAGCACAGATAGCTCCTTTTTTTGTAGCACCTTTCCAGGAAAGACCAATGACAAATGGTGCAAATATTACGCCTGTACATAATGGTGCTGGCCAAAACAATAGTTCTAATAAACTGTCAAACTTGAGTGCTATAACTGCTCCTATTATAGCTGTTAAAGCTGAGGCAATTTGAGAGTATTTAAGAGTATTTTTTAAATCATTAAACTCTATATTAGGATGCAATAATTTATTATAAATATCTCTCGATATTATGGCACTCATTGAGGTCATTAATGAGTCAGCTGTAGACATTATGGCAGCTAATATAGCAGCTAAGAATAATACCGAAATTAAAGGAGGTAGAGTTGTTGATATCATTTGAGGTAAAACCTGAACAGATGATATGTTTGGAAATAAACTACCACCAATAGCTCCAATTATGCCTATAGGGAAAGCAAGAAATAATAGTATAAATCCTGCAATAACACTGCTTTTAACTGCATTTTTAGCATTATCAGCACATTGGTATCTCAAAAAACTTTCATAAGAAAATATTGAGCCTAAAACCAATGGTAAAACTGTATACATAAAATCACTAAGCGACTTATTTCCTGGGAAGAATGGTTCTTTTACCATTGATTGTAACATAAGTAAAGGGTTGTCGCCAACTAATTTTAAGCTTATATAAGCCACTATTGGCAAAAATACTACACAAATAGCTAGTTGAATAAATGCTGATACTGCAACTCCCCACATTCCTGATGCATAAGTATATATAATGATTACTATGACTCCTACAATTACAGCTATATCATAAGGAATACCAAATGCAGTAGATACAGAACCAAAAGATATTAATTGACTGCCCATAATAGCTAATATTGATATTGGTGTTACAAGACATTGATAAGCTCTTAAGAATATACTATGACCATATCTAGTTTCAATATAGTCAGCAGGTGTTATATCACAGGATAAGCTTCTTAATTTTCCTGCAAAAAATGCATTTACAAAACAAGCTAAAGCCGCACCTATAGTAGAGTACATACCAACCCATAGTCCTCTTTCGGCTCCCCATTGAACTCCACCAACCAAACATCCTCCCCCAAAAGATGTAGCAGCAATAGTTGCAGCAAGTATGGGTAAAGGAAGATTTCTACCCGCAATTAGGAAATCGGATGCTGTTTTAACTTTTTTAGAAAAATAAAAACCAATCCATATGTACACTGCACACGTAGCAATTAAAAGTAACATAATTTTTTCTCCTTATATAATATTTTTTAAATAAAATTTATAAAATATATTTTAAATATATTTTATATAAAAGTAAGACAATATTGATTTTAACTGGCTTTGGATTAGTGTAGCTACAATAATTTAACATATGATGTTATGTAAAAGTTAGATAAAATAAGAAAATTGAAAATTCTGAAATTAAAGATTATAATAAACGTTTACTTGATATATTCTTTTTTTGTAATTGTAACATGCTTTTATTTTAAAATCAATAGTACATGTATAAAAATAAAAGGGATTTAAAAGGCGGAAAAATATTTTTAATATCTACTTGTAGTATATAAATATAGCATAAAAATTATTCTTGAATAAATTTATGATGATTTAAAATAACTAGAATTTTGATGAAATAATTTGAAATATATGTTTTAGTGCCACTTTAGATGCATATATTAATAAAAATATATATTTAAATTAAGTATAAATGCCTTTTTAGTTCATTTAAGTAACAAAAAAATAAATCCAAAAAGTGTTTGACAATTATGAATTTTGAGAATATAATTAAATTAAAATTATACACATATAAAAATTTGATTCGAATTATAGAAAGTATGGAGTAGGGTTTGAAATTTAAATTATTATACGTGAATAAAAATAAAATAAAGAATAAATTATGTTAAGGAGGGGTAGATGTGAGTAGTCAAGAAAGCAAACCAAAAGGAAATCTTATATCAAACTTTAGAGATGATATGAGAGACCCTAAAAAGAGAGCAGTATACACTTACTCAGGTTCTATAAATTTGGCATATAATTTTATAGGCTACTTTGTATCAACAGTAACAAACATATTTTTAACTGATGTAGCAAAGCTTGGTGTAATTATGGCAGGTGGTATGCAAATAATACAATCTTTCATAAAAATGGCTGTGGCTCCGATAACAGGGACTATATTTGACAAGCAACCATTTAAAAAAGGAAAATATTATCCTTGGCTTAGGTATGCACCTGCAGCATTAGCACTAACATATGGAGTATTTTTCATAGTTCCATTAATGAAAATAAGTCCAACATTACTTTTACCTTTAATGACAGCATTATTGTTAATAGCATCTTGTGCTCAACAAGTAGTTTTCACTATAATCTATGCTATTTACCCTGTGGTTACTAAAACACCTAGAGACAGAGTTATAGGTTCAACTACTACAAATATATTCAAAGAAGTTGGAAAATTTTTAGTAGGTTTTTCATATCCGTTATTATTAGTTTTATTTGCAGATGTACTAGGTGGAGAAGGAATGGGTTATTTAGGTACTTATCTATTCTTTGCAGTAGGATGTCTTCTAGTATTTTGGTTTTCTTCAACAGAAATAATAAAGTCTGGAGCAGAAGCTGAAGTACTTCAAAAAGAAGAAAAACCAAAAATTAAAGCAAGTGAAATGCTAAAAGCTTTATTTACTAATGTACCACTTATGATGGCATTCTGTTTAGAGTTTCTTATATGCATAAGATCTATAGGGCTAGGACCTTTAGCTCCTTATTACTTTAAGTATGTAATAGAAGATGAACGTGGCTTGGCAGTATTTTTAGCAATAATGCCTTTGGTAAGTGTAGGATTTATGTTTTTCGCACCAGTGTTTATAAGAATTTGTAAAGAACAAAAATTAGCTTCAATAATTTCTTTCTCTATATGCGCATTATGTCACTTGTTAGTTGCATGGACTCCTTGGGGGAGAACAACTTTAGGGGTAACTATGCTACTGGCAATTGGTGGAGGTTTCTCAAATGTAGTATCAATAATAAATCTTAACTTCTTTGCTGGTTCTTGTGATTATGGACATTGGAAATCAGGAAAAGATTTACCAGGTCTAAGTATGTCACTATATCCAGTTGCAATACAAGTAGGTGTACTACTTGCGACTACTATAAGAACAATTTTAATGAATTCAATGGGATATCAAGCTGATATGGTAGTTACAGCAGCAGTTAAAACAGGTTTTATAAATATGATTTCTTACTCTATGGCAATACCTTTAATAATAGCTATTGTTATAGCAATCTTATATCCAGTAAGTGATAAAAAATTAAATCAAATAAGAGAAGAATTAAATCAAAGAAATGCTTAATAAAAAATTTGAGTAAATGACTTAGTTTAGTTGTTAGAGTAAGTAGACGCAATAGCGTTTATATAAATGAAAATACATATACAGGGGGGGCTTTTAAAAATGATAGAAAAATTATTGAGAAATACAGTAAAAGAATTACATCAATATGTTCCAGGTGAACCAATAGAAAAAGTAAAAGAAAAATATGGTGTAAAAGAAATAATAAAACTAGCTTCAAATGAAAATCCTCTGGGACCATCACCAAAAGCAATGGAAGCTATGATTGAAATGTTAAAACAAGGTCAACTTTATCCAGAGCCAGAAGCTAATGAACTTAGAAGAAAATTGGCTGAAAAATTGGATTTAAAACCAGAAAATTTCATTGTTGCTAATGGTGCAGATAACGTTATCACACTAATAGGTGAAGCATTTATAAATAGAGGAGATGAAGTTATATACTGTGACCCAACATTCCCATCTTATAGAACAGCAACTGTTAAAAATGAAGGAATACCAGTAGAAGTACCTTTAACAGAGGATTATAAGTATGATTTACAAGGTATATTAGATAAGATTACAGATAAAACAAAATTAATATGTATATGTAATCCTAATAATCCAACAGGAACAATTGTAGATGATAAAGAATTGGAAGAATTTTTAAAGAAAGTCCCTGAAAATATTATAACTATATTAGATGAAGCATATATAGAATTTTTAACAGTGCCTAATTATGTGGATGGTCTTAAATATGTAAGAGAAAATTATAATGTTATAGTGACAAGAACTTTCTCTAAAATATATGGTCTTGCAGGACTTAGAGTAGGGTATGGTATTGCTAAAGATGAGATAATAAGAACTTTATTTACAGTAAAAGAACCTTTCTCTGCTAATCGTGTTGCGATAAGTGGAGCAACAGCCGCACTTGATGATGATGAATTTATAAAGGAAACATATGAGTTAAATAGAGCTGGAATGGCTTATTTCAAAGAAGAGTTCACAAAAATGGGATTTGATGTTGTAGATTCACAATCAAACTTCCTTTATGTAGATATGAAAACAGATATACCTAAGTTATTTGAAGACTTAAAACAAAGAGGTTTTGTAATAAGACCAAATGCTACACATGTGCGTGTAAGTATTGGAACTATGGAAGAAAACAAGAAATTTGTAGCAGTTTTAAAAGAAATATTAAATCTTAAAGAAGAACCAAGTATTAGCTAATAGATAGAAATATTACGAAATGGGGTGTAACTATGAGTTTAAAAATAAACGCAGAGAGATGTAAAAGCTGTGAATATTGCGTTATATCTTGTAAAAAAGGAGCATTAAAAATATCCGATAATATAAACACAGAAGGATATACTCATGTAGAAGTTGATGAAAGCAAATGCATACTTTGTGGAATTTGTTATCAAGTATGTCCAGATAATGTATTTGAAATAATTAAAGAAGAAGCAAGTCAAGAGGCTTAAAAGGAGTTGGGAGAATATGAAAAAAATGTGGAAGGGAAACCACGCCATTGCAGAAGCAGCTCTAAGAGGTGGTTGTGAATTTTATGCAGGATATCCAATCACACCACAAACCGAGGTAATGGAATTTTTATCACATAGAATGTCTGAACTTGGAAGAACTTTTATACAATCTGAAAATGAAATGGCTGCTATATACATGGTATATGGAGCATATGCAAGTGGAATGAGGTCTATGACAAGTTCTTCAGGGCCAGGAATATCTTTAAAACAAGAAGGAATCTCATATTTATGTGCAAACCATTATCCTTGTGTAATTGTAAATGTACAAAGATGGGGACCTGGTCTTGGTTCACTAGATTCAGCACAAACAGACTACCTAAGAGACACTAGAGGGGGAGGAAATGGAGATTATCATCTAATAGTTTATGCACCAAATAGTATTCAAGAAACTGTAGATTTAATGTATAACTCATTTGATGTAGCGGAGAAATATAGAGTGCCTGTTGAAATTTTGACAGAAGCAGCTTTAGGTCAAATGATGGAACCAGTAGAGTTTCCTGAATTTAAGAAAAGAGAAGAAGACTTAGGTTGGACTTATGATGGTAGTAATAGAGACCATGCAAAAGTTCCAGATAACCAAAAACCAGCTTTTTGTATGGAGAAGCGTATGAGAATAACTGAAAATGAACAACAATGGGAAGATTATCAAGTTGAAGATGCAGAATATGTGTTTGTAGCGTTCGGTATACCATCAAGAACAACTATGAATGCTGTTAGAAGACTTAGAGAACAAGGAGAAAAAGTTGGAATAATAAGACCAATAACAGTGTGGCCTTTCCCATATAAAGCATTTGAAAAGGTAAATAAAGATGTAAAAGGATTTATCTCAGTAGAGTCAACTGATACAGGTCAGTTAGTAGAGGATGTTGCATTAGCTTCAAAGAAAATATGCAAAGAAAATGTACCTGTTTATGGATTATTTAGTGGAAATCATATACCAAAAACATTACAAGTAATGGACACTTACAGCAAAATAAAATCTGGCGAAATTAAGGAGGTGTTCTAATATGGCTACAGATAGATTAACACCTAGCATTGTTTCAATACCAAACAAATTTTGTCCAGGTTGTGGTCATGGAATAGTAAACCGTATAATAGCAGAAGTGATAGAAGAAAATGGATATGAAAAAAATCATGTATTAACTTTAGGCGTTGGCTGTGTTTGTAATATGAATTTTAGCTGGAATGGTGATAAGATGCAAACTGCACATGGTAGAGCTTCATCTACAGCCATAGGAGTTAAAGTAGCACGAACAGATATGTTAGTTATGACTTATCAAGGTGATGGAGATGCATATGTTATAGGTCTTTCTGAAACATTAAATACTGCATATAGAAATCATAATATAACTGTATTTGTAATAAATAACAATAACTTTGCAATGACTGGTGGTCAAATGTCATGGACTACTATGCCAGGTCAAGTTACAACAACAAGTGTAAATGGAAGAGATATAAAAACTACTGGTAGTCCATTAAAAGTTCCTGAAATGGTGGCAAATTACTTTGATGTAGCCTATGTAGCAAGAGGTTCAGTTCATAGTCCAAAAGAAATAATTAATCTAAAAAAATATATAAAGAATGCTATAGAAGCTCAATTAAATGGAGAGGGATATTCATTGGTTGAAATATTAGCACCTTGCCCAACTAACTGGGGTGTATCATTAGAAAAATCTATCCAGTGGATGGAAGAAGAAATAGTGCCATATTATACTCTTGGCGAATTTAAGCAAAGGGATGGTGAATAGTTATGGAAAAAGAGTTAGTATTTGCAGGATTTGGTGGTCAAGGAGTTTTAACTTTAGGTTTAATTGTAGCTGAATCAGCACTTGAATTAGGAAAACAAGTTACTTGGATGCCAGCATATGGTCCAACTATGAGAGGTGGAAAAGCATATAGTGTGGTTAAGTTTTCTGATGAGAGTATAGGTGGACCTGATATGGAAGAAATAGATGTTTTAGTAGCGATGAATAAGCCATCCTTAGATTATATAAATTTAGTAAAAGAAGGAGGAACAGTAGTTATTAATACGTCTGCGATAGATGAAAATATAGCATTAAGAGAAGATGTAAATGTAGTTAAAATAAATTGTCAGGAATTAGCTCAAAAGGCAAACAATCCAAAAGCTGCAAATGTAGTAGTTCTTGGAGCATTGATTGCAAAAACAGGATTATTTGAGAAAGAATTAGCCATAAAAACTATGTGTGATTTCTTTGAGGAAAAAGGAAAAGGCAAATTTAATGTTCAAAATGAAGCAGCATTCATGGAAGGCTATAATAACGCCATTTAATAAATTACCCTTATCTTAAGTGGTTCATCTCAAGATTTAACAAATCTTAAGTGCCAAGAGAAGCTTTATCTTGAGATAGAATTCACTTAAAATCACAACTATAAAATATATAGGAGAGTGAATTTATGAGTTTGGAAAAACTTATTAGACCAAAGAGTATTGCTATAGTAGGAGTTACTGATAAACTTGGCTTTGGTAGAAGTGCAGCACTTAGCATAGTAAAAAGTAAAAATACAGACAGAGTATATTATGTAAATCCCAAAAGAGAAGAATTATTTGGGAGAAAGTGCTATAAGACAATACAAGAAGTTCCAGAAGTTGTAGACTGTGTGGTAGTATGTACACCTAGAAATGTAGTTCCATCTGTGTTAAAAGATTCTGGAGAATTAGGAACAAGGGCAGCAGTGGTATATGCTAGTGGATTTGCAGAAGAAGGAACAGAAGATGGAGTAGATTTAGAAAATCAACTTATAGAAATATCTAATACATATGATATGAAAATATTAGGTCCAAACTGTATGGGATTACTAAACTGCATAGATAAAGTTAATCTATGGGCTGGTGGTTCTAAGTGGGATTTGGATACTAAAAAACCAGGGATAGGAATTGTAGGGCAGAGTGGATTTATAACTGCAGAAATTGTTTCAAGTGATTATTTTAATATATCTTATGGTTTTTCAACAGGAAATGGAAATATAGTTACACTAGAAGATGCAGTAGACTTTCTTGTAGATGATAATTATGCATCAGTAATAGCTATTTATCTTGAGGGGCTAAAAAATCCTCAAAAATTTATAAATGCACTAAAAAAAGCAGCTCAAAAAAGAAAACCAGTAATAATCTTGAAGTCAGGAAGGTCAGAAAAAGGAGCTATATCAGCTGCTTCTCATACAGGAAACTTAGCTGGTTCAAGTAAAGCTTTTGAGAGTATTTTTGAAAAGTATGGAGTAATTTCTGTAGAGAATTTAGAACAATTTATGAGTTTAGCTCAGGCTTTTAGTGTTTTAGATGGTAATTTGCCTAAAAATTCTAATTTTGCAGCAATAAACTTCTCAGGGGGAGAAAATACTATTTGTGCAGATTTAGCAGAAGAAAATTGTGTAGAACTTGCAGAAATATCCACTGAAACTAAAGAAGAGATGAAAAAATATCTTCCAGGATTTGCAACACCTAAAAATCCATTGGATGCTACAACTGCATTATTTCATGAAAAAGATATGATAGTAGGTTTATTACATACATTTGATAAAGATGATAGTGTTGGATTTACTATGATAGGTGCAAATATAAGAGATGAAGAAAATGAAATGCATGAGACTCTTTGTCAAGCTGTAAGTGAAGCTAGAGAACAAGGATTGAAGAAGCCTGTATTTGCAGTTCCTACACTTGAAGGAAATAGATATCTAAATTATAGGGCTAGATTAGAAAATAGTCAAGTACCTATAATGTCATCAGTTGGAACTACATTTACTTGTTTCAATAAAATGGCTAAATTTGTAGATTATGATTATTCAAAGAGAACTTTAGAATTTGAAGCTGTTAAGAAAAGAGACTCAAACAATGTAGTAGCCTTATCAGAATTAGATAGTAAAATTGAAATGAAGAAATATGGAGTACCAGTGCCAGGTCAAGGTATTGCAAAAAGTATTGATGAATTAGATAAAATTTTGAAGTACATCAACTATCCTGTTGTATTAAAAATAAACTCTTCAGAGATATTACATAAATCTGATGTTGGAGGAGTCGAAGTAGGAATCAATAATAGAGAAGAGGCAGTAAGTGCATATAATGAGATTTTAATTAATGTAAAAGAAGCAAAACCAAATGCCAAGATTGATGGTATACTGGTTCAAGAAATGGTTGAAAGTGGAGTAGAAATAATTATTGGTATAACTAATGATGACCAATTTGGACCAATGCTATTAGTTGGTTTAGGTGGAGTATTTGTAGAAGTATTTAAAGATACTACTTTATATCCATTACCTATAAATCATGATGAAGCTATAATGATGCTTAAAAAATTAAAATCATTTAAGCTTTTAAATGGATACAGAGGCAGCGAACCTTGCGATGTTGATGCTCTTGCAGATATGATGGTTAAATTAGGGAAATATGCTTATGAAAACAAGGATGAGGTTAAGGAAATAGATTTAAATCCTGTATTTGTATATCCTAGGGGAAAAGGTGTATGTGCAGTAGACGCTTTAATAGTTAAATATAAATAGTTAACAAGTTTTGGTATTCAACCATAATCAAAGTACCGACTGAAAATTACACTAATTTATAGATTGTGATTTTCAGTCACCCCACATTTAATTATAGAATACTTTAAGTTAAAAATAGAGTTTTAAATATGATTGTAAAATAGCAATGTATAAAAAGTAAAATACTACATATAAGACAAATCATAAAGGGTGTTTTAATGAATAGAATCAATCTTGATTTTCATTAAAACACCCTATCTATTATACTAAAAATTTTAACGTTAATATTTTTATATTGTTACAGGTGGATTTGTTGGTGCTGAATATATGCGAGTAGCCAATTCTTGGTCTACAAAGAATAACCCACCTTCTCCAGCAAGTTTAACACGTTTTATATTGTCTTCGCAAGTTGTCTCTTCTTCTGCTTGTTCAGATATAAACCAAAGTAAGAATTGAGAAGTTCTAAAGTCTGTTTCAGAGTTTGCTACAGCAGCTAGATTGTTTATTAAAGCAGTAACCTTTTGTTCATGAGCTAATGTACGTTCAAGAATATCCATTGCAGAAGTGAAGTCTGCATCTGGCATTGGTATAGCATCAAGTTGAACCTTTCCTCCTACATTATGTAAGTATTTGTAAAAATACATAGCATGGTCTGTTTCTTCTTTATATTGAACATAAAACCAATTAGAAAATCCTTTAAGTCCTTCTGCTTCAAGGTAAGAAGACATAGAAAGGTAAAGATATGCAGAATATAATTCATGGTTAATCTGTTCATTAAGTAATTTTTCCATTTTAGCTGAAATCATTTTTATACCTCCAAATTTTAAACGCTCTTATAAGATATAATAATATTAAATGGAAAAATATTCAACAAAACTAATTAAATATTTTAATATTTTACATGTTTAATCAAAATTTATACTACCATTAAAAAAATTATAGCTTACTATGGCTACAGAGCCAATTAGTGGTGCATTTGCTCCAAAATTTGAATGTCTTACATTTATTTTTTTATATTTAGAAAAACTTGCTGAAGCAGTCAATTTTTTTAATAATGTATTTTCTATAAATGTACCAGGGATATTAAAGTCATAACCTATTATTATAGAACTACAATCAATTAAGGTAAGTGTATTTACTAATGCATATGATATATATGTACAAAATTCATCAAGCAAAAACATCCCTAGATTATCTTTGTTATTGGCTTCATCTATTAACTTGACTAGAGAAAAATCTTTACAATTAATTAGTGGAGAATCTGGATAAATATGACTTAATGATTCAATTCTTTTAATTAACTTACTCACACTTGTATAATAGTCTAGACATCCATTATTTCCACAACTACATACTGGACCACTAAAATTAATAGATGTATGTCCTATTTCACCACTTTGACCTAAATTACCAGTGTGAAGTTTATTTTCTAATACTAAACCAGCTCCAATTCCATTCATTATATGTAAATATATATAATTTGGAATATCTTTGCCTAGACCATACATTTTTTCAGCCAAAGCACCTGCATTAGCATCATTTATCAAAAATATAGGTAAATCAGATATTTCTCCTATAAAATTTACTATGTTTAGGTTTGATACATTTCCAAAGTCTGGAGGATTTAATATTATACCATTTATATTATCTACAGGACCTATTGAAGAAATGCCAATTCCAATTATATCTCTTTTGTTATTTTTCATTATTTTAGTAAACATTCTTTTTATTATATCTTTTAAAACATCATTTGACAGATATTTAGGGTAAGTCTCAAAAAGTTGTTTGACAATATTACCTTTTAAATCCGCAATGATTACCTTACAAATATTTCTTCTTATCAAAATGCCACAAACACAAGGAGATATATTAGAAATATCTAATAAAATAGGTTTACGACCTGATGAATGTGCATTTAAAGTTGATGATTCTATCTCTCTAATCATGTTTTCATTAATAAGCTCAGTGACTAGATTTGATAAAGTCATTTTAGTAAGACCTGTAGATTTAGCTAAATCAACTCTAGACATAGGAGTATTTGTAGAAAGTAGTTTCAGTATTATTAACTTATTTTTAATTTTTACATCTTTTATGTTAGAACCTTGTTTGTTGCTCATTGGAAATCTCCTTAAAAAAGTTAAGTATTTTTATGTATTTTCATATATATACTATGACCTTATAATAGAATAACATTTGATTAAGTTCGAAAATACCATTAACTAGAATATATCACATTATATATTAGAATAGCACTAAAAATATGTTATAATAGGGTGAAAAAATATTGAAGTAAATTAAGGTATATAATAATGAATTAGAATTTGAGGTGAAATACTATAGATAATTATACAAAAGAAGAATTGGTGGAAACACTGAGAGTAGTATCTTCAGTTATCAGTAGATGTGAAAAAGCACAACTAAAGTTTATGGAAGGGTCTTCTCAACACTCACTCCTTAAGAATAGGATAAAAGCGATGTATATTTCGAAATCATTAATAACAGAGGAAAGTATAATCGATAAATATACAAAAGAAGAATTAATAGAAGCACTACGACCTGTATCTTCAAGTATAAACAAATGTGAAAAAGCACAGTCAAAATTTGCAGAGGGTACTACTAATTACAAACGATTTAGAAATATAATAAAAGCAATGTATATTTCTAAATCATTAATAACAGACGAAATTAATAGAAGAAATTAAATTCCAGATTTTTAAGTTATTAGAAGCTTATTTTTTAGGTTATTTTGAAAAAATAATTATTTATATTTCTAAAATGAGAAAATCACTTTATATAATCAATTGGAATAATAGAAAGCCACTTAAATGCTAGATTTTGTGGCTCTTTTTGATTTATTATACTTAGAATTTCCTAATAAATTTGTCAAATTACTTATTTAAATTAAGTTTTAATTTTTATAATATATTTATTCAATAATAAAAGTATTATATAATTTATGATAAATTTTTATATGCAATAAATTTCATTATTGTATAATTTTAAAATAAATATAAGGTGTATTTATCAATTTTTATTACAAATTGTTACCGAATATGTATGTATTAGAACTGAAATATGGGAAATTGTAACTAAAATGTAAATTTTTTCTCTAATCTATCTAATATTATGGAAACTTTTTGTAATTTATGATATAATAAGAAACATATAATTATTAAATTATAATAAATGACTATAGCGTAGATGTATTACTATGTTATAGTCATTTTTGGATTAAGCTTGATATATCAAGGGGGAAGAATATGAGAACAATTAAAAGAGTTTTAGCATTAGGTTTAACATTAGCTATATTTCTAATGAATGCACCTAATGTAAGTGCATTAACATCAGATACCATTAAAGGTAAGAACATATATGAGACGGCTGGATTAATAGCAGATAAAACGAGCTATGATACAGCCATTGTGGTAAATATGGATAGTTCTATAGCAGATGGTCTTTCAGCAAGTGGTCTTGCTGGTGCTGTAGATGCTCCAATTTTGCTTGCTCAAAAAAGTAACATACCAAATGAAACAAAACAAAGATTAAAAAATGTAAAAAAGATATACATAATAGGTAAAGAGTTGTCAATAAGTAAGTCAGTAGAAACTGAGCTGAAAAATACAGGAGCACAAGTAACTAGACTAGGTGGAGATGATAGAATAAAGACTAGTTATAGTGTTGCCAAAGAAGTAAGTACCATTAAAAAAGTTGATGAAGTTATATTAACTAATGCATATAAAGGAGAGGCTGATACTATAAGTGCTGCACCTGTCTCAGTAAGAGATGTAGCTCCTATAGTACTTACAGATGGAAAAAGTGTTCCTTTTTCAACAAGTAATGTAAAATCATATGCTGTAGGTGGAAGTATTTCTATGAGTACTAGTTTAGTTAACAAGACTAACTCTAAGAGACTTGGTGGTTCAGATAGATATGATACAAATAAAAAAGTTATAAAAGAATTTTATCCAGATTCATCAGAATTTTATTTAAGTGATGGATATGATTTAGTGAATGCTCTTACAGGTTCTACAATTGCTAAAGATAATCCAATTGTATTAGTATCAGAAGATAGTGATAAATCCATACTAGCAGGAGCAGATAAGATTACTAGATTAGGTTCAATAAGCGATAGTGTGTATAATAAATGTGTTTCTGCTGCACAGAATAATGGTGATTCATCTACAAAAGGGGATTCACCTATAAAAGATGAGACAAGTATATTAGGTGAACCAACAGCTAGTTTAGAAGCTTGTCTAAAATGGGCTAAATCTAAAAAAGCAAATGATTTATTTATAGAATTGATACCAATACTATATGATACAGCTGTTCAAGAAGGTGTAAATCCTGTTTTAGCAGTAGCTCAATCAGCAAAAGAAACTGGTTTCTGTAATTTTGGTGGAGTATTAGATGCATCATTTAAGAATCCTTGTGGACTTAAGACTTCTGTTGGTGGTTCTGATACTGACAAAAATGCACACTCAAGATTTGATACTTGGGAAGAGGGAATACTAGCTCAAATTCAACATTTATGTCTATATGCAGGACAAGAGGGCTATCCACTTTCAAATCCAGTAGACCCTAGACATGAAAAATCTTTATTTGGGAAAGCTAAAACAGTTGAAAGTCTTTCTAATAATTGGGCTGGTGGTCAATATGGACAAGACTTAGTTAGAATGATGGGAGAAATTGAGGCGACAAAGTAATTAAATTATTAATTTAACAGCTATATTTATTGGGTTTCATTTAAATAGCTAATTTAAAACTACAAATAAGGAAAATTTATCATGAAAAAAAGTAATGTTTTTAGTATTATATTTCCTACAATCATAATGTTATTGATGTTTTTAACTTTTGCTACAGATATATTTAATATACCAGATATTCCTGCCAAAGGGATTTTTGTAATAGGTATGGTTTTGATTTTTCCAATTGCTTTTTTAATTCAAGGGATAGTTTGTGTATTGAGTAAAACTAACTTGATTTTATCACTTGTAGTATCTTTAATAACTTATATAATATTAATGTATATATTTTTAAATGATTCAGCATATATCTATGTTTTACTTTATGCCGCATTTTATATGATTGGATATATAACCACTAAGATTTGTCAAAAAATGCAAATTTTTAAAAGATAAATTAAATAAAATATATTAATAAGGAAG